>NZ_CAWUDE010000097.1:0-65 GCF_963920895.1 Anabaena sp. CCY 9613 | reverse complement strand
TGAGTGGTGCCAACCTGAGTGGTGCCAACCTGAGTGGTGCCAACCTGAGTGGTGCCAACCTGAGT
>NZ_CAWUDE010000096.1:0-70 GCF_963920895.1 Anabaena sp. CCY 9613 | reverse complement strand
ACGAGCAAAAGGCACACGAGCAAAAGGCACACGAGCAAAAGGCACACGAGCAAAAGGCACACGAGCAAAA
>NZ_CAWUDE010000095.1:0-76 GCF_963920895.1 Anabaena sp. CCY 9613 | reverse complement strand
ATCCGCCAGGATTAGAGAACAATAATCCACCAGGATTGGAGAACAATAATCCACCCGAATTGGAGAACAATAATCC
>NZ_CAWUDE010000094.1:0-80 GCF_963920895.1 Anabaena sp. CCY 9613 | reverse complement strand
GATTAGAGAACAATAATCCACCAGGATTGGAGAACAATAATCCACCAGGTTTGGAAACTAACAATCCGCCAGATGTGGAA
>NZ_CAWUDE010000093.1:0-81 GCF_963920895.1 Anabaena sp. CCY 9613 | reverse complement strand
ATAATCCACCAGGATTGGAGAACAATAATCCACCCGAATTGGAGAACAATAATCCGCCAGATGTGGAAACCAACAATCCAC
>NZ_CAWUDE010000092.1:0-87 GCF_963920895.1 Anabaena sp. CCY 9613 | reverse complement strand
TGGAAACCAACAATCCACCCGAATTGGAGAACAATAATCCGCCAGATGTGGAAACTAATAATCCGCCAGGATTAGAGAACAATAATC
>NZ_CAWUDE010000091.1:0-91 GCF_963920895.1 Anabaena sp. CCY 9613 | reverse complement strand
TGTTCTCCAATCCTGGTGGATTATTGTTCTCTAATCCTGGCGGATTATTGTTCTCCAATTCGGGTGGATTGTTGGTTTCCACATCTGGCGG
>NZ_CAWUDE010000090.1:0-99 GCF_963920895.1 Anabaena sp. CCY 9613 | reverse complement strand
CACGCCTACCGCCACGCCTACCGCCACGCCTACCGCCACGCCTTCCGCCACGCCTACCGCCACGCCTACCGCCACGCCTACCGCCACGCCTACCGCCAC
>NZ_CAWUDE010000089.1:0-109 GCF_963920895.1 Anabaena sp. CCY 9613 | reverse complement strand
AACAATTGCAGACTGCTTAATCAATAAGGGTTTCCGCTTTTCTTAGTGCCATTCGGGTCTAACAACAGACGTAAAGCAATTAAAGTAGTTGCTAAGGTTCACGAAAAAA
>NZ_CAWUDE010000088.1:0-111 GCF_963920895.1 Anabaena sp. CCY 9613 | reverse complement strand
AAAATCGTGCCAAAGCACGAATTAGATTAGGAAGAAAACACCTGAAAGTACAACGCCAGCGTCAAGATTGGTGCGTGAAATTAGCCCAATGCGTAGTGAAGTCGGCAGACA
>NZ_CAWUDE010000087.1:0-166 GCF_963920895.1 Anabaena sp. CCY 9613 | reverse complement strand
GAGGTCTCCCAATGAATATGGTAGACGGTGCGACCCTGTTGACGACAATTTTTGTGGTAGTAGATGACCGAACAATTCGCAATTCGTAATTCGCAATTGCGGACGAAAGATGAACCTGTATCAATATAAAAACAAAAGCCCCAACACAAAGAAGTGTAGAGGCTTG
>NZ_CAWUDE010000086.1:0-174 GCF_963920895.1 Anabaena sp. CCY 9613 | reverse complement strand
ATAATCCACCAGGATTGGAGAACAATAATCCACCCGAATTGGAGAACAATAATCCACCAGGTTTGGAAACTAACAATCCGCCAGATGTGGAAACTAATAATCCGCCAGATGTGGAAACTAATAATCCGCCAGGATTAGAGAACAATAATCCACCAGGATTGGAGAACAATAATC
>NZ_CAWUDE010000085.1:0-181 GCF_963920895.1 Anabaena sp. CCY 9613 | reverse complement strand
GAACTCGAAAACATACAGTGAATAGAGACTGAGTTGGTTATTCCTAGGTCGTTCGAGATTGGTAAAAGCTTTCAAAATATTTTGGGTTCAGTTTCTATAAGTTAAAGTTTAATTAGTTGATTAATTGGATAAAAGTTCAGCAATATGGCTATTACTGGCCAGACTGCTGGGTAAAAGTCCA
>NZ_CAWUDE010000084.1:0-212 GCF_963920895.1 Anabaena sp. CCY 9613 | reverse complement strand
CGGTGAGAAGGCGTTCGACGCGATCGACCGCGCTGCGCGGGCCAAGGCGATCCTGGTGAGCAGTTCGCCGGCCGGCCAATTGGTGCTGACCCGTGCCAGCGAGACGCTGATCGAGACCAAGCTGGTCGAGGGTCTGAACATCCTACGAATCAGCGCGCGGCATACCTGGGCGCGCCGTCATTCCGAGATCCGCATGAAAGCGCAGGTCGCGG
>NZ_CAWUDE010000083.1:0-227 GCF_963920895.1 Anabaena sp. CCY 9613 | reverse complement strand
TCAATTGCGGAAGGTCAAAGCGTTTCAACGCCCAGCGATCAGAGCCTCAATGCGTTCCCGGAGGATAGTCTCGTCCAGCCCCTCGACCGAAATCATCTTCAGCCGTGACTGGCCACCACGCTTCACACTGACCGCAGACCGACTGACGCCCAGCGTCTTGGCCAGGAACCGGGTCACCGCCTCGTTGGCCTCGCCATCCACCGGACGGGCGCGCACGCGGACCTTCA
>NZ_CAWUDE010000082.1:0-228 GCF_963920895.1 Anabaena sp. CCY 9613 | reverse complement strand
AAATGGCGCGTGTGCGCCGACGTGGAAAGCGTGCCTCCACGCCGCATACCGCAGGGGGCGCCAATGCCTAACGCTAACACCACCCTGGTCGACGCCGCCGAGAGTTCGGGCAAGTCGGTGGCCACCTACAACGAGAGGCGGCCCGAGCAGCACCGCGGCGTGCGGCCCTGGCCGTTCTGGCCGGCTGCTCAACACATCCCCGGCGACACCCGAACGCCACCTGCGCCT
>NZ_CAWUDE010000081.1:0-229 GCF_963920895.1 Anabaena sp. CCY 9613 | reverse complement strand
AGCAAGGCGGTCTGGAGCGGCTTCAACAATCCCCTCCCGGGCGGCCTGGGCGTCAAACCCCTGACCGACTATATGTCGAATCTCGACAGCTATACGGTCGGCGCCTACTCGTCGGAGGGCAACCAGAGGAACGAGTCGGATCTCACGGTCGTTCGCTTCGATGGCGCCTATGAGTTCCAGCAAGGCCCCGCATTCGGCTTCCTCACCCGCGTTGACGCCGGCATTCGCC
>NZ_CAWUDE010000080.1:0-232 GCF_963920895.1 Anabaena sp. CCY 9613 | reverse complement strand
CACGTAGGCTTGCGGCTGGGCCAGCCATTCCGCCGTATGCTGGGTGTAGAGCAGGCCCGAACCGCCGAACACGGCCAGCAGGACGCAGGCGCCCAGAAGCCCGGTGATGGCGGTGAACTCGGCCGCGCCCACGACCGGCGGCGGCGCATCTTCTTCACGCACCCAGATGGCGCCCACGCCAAGCCGCGTCAGACCGATCAGCGCGCCCAGGCTGGACAGGGACAGGAAGGCG
>NZ_CAWUDE010000079.1:0-232 GCF_963920895.1 Anabaena sp. CCY 9613 | reverse complement strand
CGGCTTTAATCAACTGAGCAGTCTGCCACCGGAAATTGGTCAACTTAGCAACCTGAGTCGCTCCACCTCGGCTGTAATCAACTGAGCAGTTTGCCACCAGAAATTGTCCAACTTAGCAACCTGCAAAAACTCTACTTCTACGATAATCAACTGAGCAGTTTGCCATCGGAAATTTTTCAACTCACCAACCTGCGATCGCTCCACCTCGGTAGTAATCAACTGAGCAGTCTGC
>NZ_CAWUDE010000078.1:0-233 GCF_963920895.1 Anabaena sp. CCY 9613 | reverse complement strand
CCCGCGACCCTGCCCAAGCCCGGTTCGACCACGCCGTCCAGGCCCGGCGAACTGCGGGCCCCGCCGCGCAACCCGTCGGCGGCGCAACCGGGCAAGGCCGGGCCGGCACCCGCGCAGAAGACGCCTCCCCCGCAGGGCGAACCCCGCCCCGCCAAGGAAAAGCGGCCGTCCGAACGCCTGGGCGGCGAGGGCGGCACGGACAGCCGCGGAGCGCCGCGCAGCCCGGGCGGCAC
>NZ_CAWUDE010000077.1:0-235 GCF_963920895.1 Anabaena sp. CCY 9613 | reverse complement strand
AGCGTTCGCGACAGAGAGTGCGTCACCCCACTCTACCGACCCGCTGGCGCCGCCGCCTATCTCCAAGCCATTGACATAGTCGGCGATCGCTTGCTTGATTGAATCGCCGACGGTTGTGGTGTAGCCCGTCAGGGCCTTGATCGTCACCTCGACAGTGATCGCAGCGTCCGTCGGGCGGAAGAAGCTAATCGGATGTGCGATCCCATAGATGTCCGTCACGATCTCGGTCGTGGTG
>NZ_CAWUDE010000076.1:0-236 GCF_963920895.1 Anabaena sp. CCY 9613 | reverse complement strand
CTGATGGCGACCGGCGTGGGCGGCGCCGGCTCGATCAACAGCACGGCGACCTACTCGCTGACGTATTTCTAAGCGGCCCGCCGCCGCGACTCCCCGCGCCCGAGAACCCCGCCGCCCACGCGGCGGGGGTATCCGACGCCCCCCATTCCGTACCGAGGTGGCCGCGCCGCCACATCGCTGCCGAGGTTTTCCGGCAATCCCTGAGGCCGGAGATACGGCAAAAGACATCATGATCC
>NZ_CAWUDE010000075.1:0-243 GCF_963920895.1 Anabaena sp. CCY 9613 | reverse complement strand
CGGTTGGTCCGGGCCTGCACAGCCGCGATCATCGCCCGCGCGCCTGCGGCGTCGGTCGCGCCCACGCCGATCGAACCCAGCCCGCCTGCATTGGACACCGCCGCCGCCATGTCCGGCGTCGACACCCCTGCCATCGGGGCCTGAATGATGGGAACAGTCAGCGACAGGCGTTCAATCAGGGTCATGCGGTGCAGTTAGGGTCCGCTTCGCCCCATCGCCACCGCCTGCGCCCCTTTATTAGGC
>NZ_CAWUDE010000074.1:0-244 GCF_963920895.1 Anabaena sp. CCY 9613 | reverse complement strand
CTGCTCGCCACAGAGCCAGTCTCGATCTCTGATGTGGCTGGGATGCGTTGGGCCAGTTCCGACATCACGACGCTCGAGGCATTTCACGCGGGCAAGATCGACCGACTTGAGGCGGAAAGCAGGTTGCGTGAAAGTGAGACCGCTTGGCGATCCGAGGTTGCACAACGCGAGCTAGCCAATCGCCCGATTGCGACGCAGTGCGTCACTTGGCAGGGAATTACTCAATGTGCGACACAATAAGGCC
>NZ_CAWUDE010000073.1:0-245 GCF_963920895.1 Anabaena sp. CCY 9613 | reverse complement strand
GCAGGCCGCCGAACGCCGCCACCGCGAGGGCGTGATCGACGGCGTGGCCATGGCCGACGCCGCGCTGGCGGTCGAGACGGCGCAACGCGCGCTGACACAGGCGCAGGCGCAGGCCTTGGCCGCCCGCGTCCAGAGCCGACTGGCGACAGGGACCGGCGGATGAGGAACGAGCCGCTTCTGAACGCGCGCGGCGTGGGCAAGTCCTATGCGACCGGCGGCGGGCGGGTGATCGCTCTGCACCCTAC
>NZ_CAWUDE010000072.1:0-248 GCF_963920895.1 Anabaena sp. CCY 9613 | reverse complement strand
GCTGGCCCTGGGTCCGGCGGGGACGGTCCATATGTCGCTGGCCGACTATGCGGCCTGGCTGAAGGTCTTCCTGACCGACGGCGGCGGCTGGCTGAAGCCCGAAAGCATCGCCGCCCTGAGCACGCCGAGCCCCGGCGCGGACACGCCCTATGCCGGGGGCTGGATCGCGCCGCCCCACGCCCCCTGGGCGTCGGGGCCGGTGCTGATGCACGAGGGGTCGAACACCCTGTGGCACGCAGTGGCGGCGG
>NZ_CAWUDE010000071.1:0-249 GCF_963920895.1 Anabaena sp. CCY 9613 | reverse complement strand
ACGACCCGCTGCACGAAGTGACGCTGGGCGTGGGCAGCCACGACCGCAAGCAGGCCCAGTTCGACCTGGGCGGACCGGCCACGGCGGACGGCACCCTGCTGTACCGCCTGACCGGCAACGTGCGCGACAGCGACACGCAGATGCGCTACGCGCCGGACGACCACGCCTACATCGCCCCCGCGCTGACCTGGAAGCCCAACGCCGACCTGTCGCTGACCGTGCTGGCCAACTACCAGCACGACCGCGCCG
>NZ_CAWUDE010000070.1:0-250 GCF_963920895.1 Anabaena sp. CCY 9613 | reverse complement strand
ATGGCGGGGGCCCCGCGCGGCTCCGCCGGAACCCGCATCCAGGGCGTCTTCTATCCCGGCAACAACTAGAGGCCGTTCGCAGACTTGGCGCGCAAGGAACTCTCCGCACTGAACCGCGACGAACCGGTCGCGGAGCCGGTCTTGGCCCCCTCCAAGGCGGACAAGGGCCTGCGCGTGCGCAACCTCGCCCGCAGCTTCGGCCAGCGTCAGGTGGTGCGTGACGTCTCCCTGACCGTCCAGCGCGGCGAGG
>NZ_CAWUDE010000069.1:0-258 GCF_963920895.1 Anabaena sp. CCY 9613 | reverse complement strand
CCCGATTTCGAGTCGCCCCTCACGGAACCGCGAGATCAGCAGATGTCCGCCGGACGGCGACCAAGACATCCGCTGCAGCCCCGGCCCCTCTCCACGGAGAAGACGGTCTGGTGGCGCGGATGGATCACGGACATCCGCCAGCCAGAGATCCATAAGGCTCCAGGTTGAGCGCCATTCGTACTCGAACCGGGGGATGGTGTCGTAGGCTCCCCGCTTCTCGGACACCGCCCACCGGCCATCAGGTGAAAGAGCGCCCCG
>NZ_CAWUDE010000068.1:0-259 GCF_963920895.1 Anabaena sp. CCY 9613 | reverse complement strand
ATCATGGTGACGGTCCGCACTCAAACGGGTGGGGGGTGAGGCGGACCGTCATGTCGAGCGGGTCGGGCCGCAACGACACGCACAGGTTGCCACGAACGCAGCCGAAAGCAAACTATACACGTGCCGGCAGAGATGCAGCGTTGCCGCCGACATCCGCTTCAGCACCTAAAAGCTTCTTTGCTGCCTGTCCGCCACCCGCCGTCGCCTTGAAACGAGGCCGGCAGAGCAGCGCCCCTGACAACGCAAAGAGGGCGTCGGC
>NZ_CAWUDE010000067.1:0-261 GCF_963920895.1 Anabaena sp. CCY 9613 | reverse complement strand
AGAGTTTGCGGTCATAACCATCGGTCCCGTCCACCCAGGCGGCCGCCGCATGGGCCACACGCGCCTCCGGTCCCGGCCAGTAGCGGTCGATGCGCGAGTTCACGGTCCGGACGACCTCGCATGGCAGGGGCTGTTTGGACGAACACTCATCCAGAACCCGCTGACGCTGACGCCCGCCCTCACCCAGCCAGGCGACGTAGAAGGCGCCGTTGCGGTCGCGGATCACCGCCATGGAGGACTTGTTCCATTCGCCCGCAGACG
>NZ_CAWUDE010000066.1:0-264 GCF_963920895.1 Anabaena sp. CCY 9613 | reverse complement strand
CGCCAACGTCGTCGTGGCCCAGCGTTCCGGCCCGTCGATCGTGATGGAGGCCAGCCAGCTCCAGGCCATCGCCGCGCGTTCCGGCCTGACCTGGGACAACCCGACCGGCCTGCGCCGCGTCGCCATCCGACGCGCTGACGGCGCCGCCGCGCCTGCCGCCGTCATCGCCGCAGCCCCCGGCGCCGCGCCCGCACAGCCAGGCTTCACCCCGCCCGTCCGCGCCGGCTATCGCTCGTCCGCGGCCCAGCAGGTCATCGACCGCAA
>NZ_CAWUDE010000065.1:0-270 GCF_963920895.1 Anabaena sp. CCY 9613 | reverse complement strand
CGCGGGGCGGGACGGTGACCCTGGCCGATGAGCGGCAGGCGGCGGCGATGTCGGCGGATGCGCTGGCGGCCTATGCGGGCGTCTATCAGGTCGCGCCTGGCTTCGCCCTGACCCTGAAGGTGACGGACGGGGTGCTGACGGCGCAGGCAACGGGGCAGAAGCCGGTCGCCCTGACGCCGGAGACGACGGACGCCTTCTTCGTCGAAGCCATCGACGCCCAGATCACCTTCACCCGCAATTCTGCAGACGGGATCGAGGGGCTGGTGCTGC
>NZ_CAWUDE010000064.1:0-272 GCF_963920895.1 Anabaena sp. CCY 9613 | reverse complement strand
CGGAGAGGTGGGAAATCGCCGCCAAACCTAGACAATAAGTCTCAGCCGGGGAACGGCTGTGCGTCTGACGCGTCATCCCATGACCGGGGCCGATGACCGGCCGCCCATGAGGACGCCCCCATGTCGATGACCGTCGCCGACCTGATCGCCCAGACCCTGGCCAATGTCGGCGTGAAACGCATCTGGGGCGTGACCGGCGACAGTCTGAACGGCCTGAACGACAGTCTGCGACGCCTGGACACCATCGAATGGATGCATGTCCGCCATGAAGA
>NZ_CAWUDE010000063.1:0-276 GCF_963920895.1 Anabaena sp. CCY 9613 | reverse complement strand
ACGCGCTGCTCAGGGCGACGGGCGCGCTGTCGCCCTGAACCGCATGGCCTGACGGTCAATCAGAAGACGCAGCACGCCCGCCTTGTTGCCGTTTCCTTAAGCGGACGCATGCAAGGGTTGCAGCATGTCGCTGACTACACGTCTTCTTGGTCTCGCCTTTGCGTCCGCCTATGCGCTTGTTGAGCTGACCCCACGGGGCGATGTGGTCTTTGCGATAGGCGCAGCCGCCCAACTCGGCCATGACGCAGGCGTGGCGTGGAAAAACAGGCCTTTCGC
>NZ_CAWUDE010000062.1:0-280 GCF_963920895.1 Anabaena sp. CCY 9613 | reverse complement strand
CAACTCGCGCCACAGGCGATCAAGCACGGTGTCTTCAACTGAAAGTTCCATCTTTGGAATTCTCTCACTGGGTCCGAGACGCAATTCACGCTTACAGATCCGACGCTCCGCGGCCCGCCAGTCACCAGCGTGGCAGGCCCCAAGCGCGGCCTGACCCAAGTCTTTGGAGGGAACGGGTCAGGCCGCCCGAACATCCCGGAGCCAGAAAGGTTCGGAATGTTCAGTGCGCCGTGCCGTCGGGGGGGACGACGCCTACCAAAGCTACGTCAGCGCCCCCTAC
>NZ_CAWUDE010000061.1:0-280 GCF_963920895.1 Anabaena sp. CCY 9613 | reverse complement strand
AGCTGACTCTTAATCAGCGGGTCCACAGTTCGAACCTGTGATCACCCACCATCGTCTTTCCAATAAAACGAGCACTTAGCGGCACAAAGTATCCCTTAAGAGGGAAGCCGTCAGACTCGGCGCCTGTCACGGAAGCGTCCGTAACTCAGCCCACGATGTTCTCGGCCGCCGACAGGCTCTCGGGCACGCCGATGTCGACGAATCGACCATCGAAGACAGTCGCTGACAGGTGTCCTGTCCGGCACAGCTGGGGCAGCAGGTCGCGTTCGAGCGAGCGGGC
>NZ_CAWUDE010000060.1:0-283 GCF_963920895.1 Anabaena sp. CCY 9613 | reverse complement strand
GTGTTAAGCATACCGCCAGCGTTCATCCTGAGCCAGGATCAAACTCTCCGTTTTGTTGTGTTTCGAGTTTGTGGCTCCGATTTAAACTAGTTATTTCGGAATCCTGTATTTCTTTTGATTTTTCTTCTGGGATTCTCTCCCAAAACCTAATCTTTTTGACGAGGATTGGTTTTTCTTTAAGCTTTCAAAATATTTCTTTTTCACGGTTCAGGTGCCACGGCTTTCGCTTTGGCACTTATCTAATATATCTACTCTTTCAAGTTTCGTCAAGGGGTTTTTCTAA
>NZ_CAWUDE010000059.1:0-294 GCF_963920895.1 Anabaena sp. CCY 9613 | reverse complement strand
GTGTTAAGCATACCGCCAGCGTTCATCCTGAGCCAGGATCAAACTCTCCGTTTTGGTTTGTTTGTTTTAGCTCTTTTGACTGCTCTTTTTTAACTTCAGTCTAGTTATTTATTTTCTTGACGCGAGCCATTTGCTGTATAATGACTTTCAAACTATAATATTTTCAAGGTTCGGTGTCCCTTTGTGGCGCCGCTCTTTCGCGCTCGCCTCTCAGGCACTTATCTAATATATCGAGCGCTCACTTCTTTGTCAACTACTTTTTTCTCAATTTGCCATTTCTTTTTTAAAAGTCCT
>NZ_CAWUDE010000058.1:0-343 GCF_963920895.1 Anabaena sp. CCY 9613 | reverse complement strand
ATCAACGCTCAGCGCTGGCTGGTCGCCATCCTGGCCATCGTCGGCGTCGGCATCGCCGCCATGTTCTGGAGACAGGTCCGGCTGTCCAAGAAACTGTCCGCCGCCAATCGCCGTGAGCGCCAGGTCCACGAAGCCCAGGCGGCTTTCTTCGCCAATATGAGCCATGAAATCCGCACGCCGTTGAACGGCGTGGTCGCGATGGCCGATGCGCTGGGCAAGGCTGACCTGAGCGATGAAGCGGCGCATATGGTCCGAATCATAGGCTCGTCGAGCACTACGCTGGAACGTCTTCTGTCGGATATTCTCGACAACGCGAAGATGGAGGCTGGTCAAATCGCAATAG
>NZ_CAWUDE010000057.1:0-361 GCF_963920895.1 Anabaena sp. CCY 9613 | reverse complement strand
TCTATCTTAATGGAGCAAGAGGACTCCCGTTAAAGTCGCCAGACTTAACGGGATGATGAATTGCGACCAATATAAAACTGAGCGCAGGCGAATCAATTTGGTTGTTCTTGGTTCTCGACGTAATTTTTTAGTTGCTCAACAGTGACACCACCACAACTAGCCACAAAATACGCACCAGTCCAGAAGAAAGGCTGGTTGTAAAAGTATTTTTTAGCCAACCAAGGGAACTCTTTGCGTATTAACCTACTACTCACGGTTTTGATATTTCCGATCAATGTTGAGAGGGGTTTATCAGGCTTGTAATCAATTAATAGGTGTACATGGTCTGCTTCACCATTGAACTCCAACAACTCACAGTCCC
>NZ_CAWUDE010000056.1:0-404 GCF_963920895.1 Anabaena sp. CCY 9613 | reverse complement strand
GAACTCGAAAACATACAGTGAATAGAGACTGAGTTGGTTATTCCTAGGTCGTTCGCAACATTTGCTGAACTTTCAAACTATAGATTTGGTTCGGAGAACGGGCTATTAGCTCAGGTGGTTAGAGCGCACCCCTGATAAGGGTGAGGTCCCTGGTTCGAGTCCAGGATGGCCCACCTGAAACAAGTCAAAAATCAAAAGTCAAAAGTCAAAAGTAAAGAGTTGATTTTTGAAATTTGAAGATTGAATTGTGTGTGGGGGTTTAGCTCAGTTGGTAGAGCGCCTGCTTTGCAAGCAGGATGTCAGCGGTTCGAGTCCGCTAATCTCCACCTAACTAAAAAGAACAAAAAAAGGATAAAAGTTCAGCAATATGGCTATTACTGGCCAGACTGCTGGGTAAAAGTCCA
>NZ_CAWUDE010000055.1:0-479 GCF_963920895.1 Anabaena sp. CCY 9613 | reverse complement strand
ACGAGTCTTACTGATTCTCCACAAGCTTGAATTTCTGTGTGTCCCACAGTATTTGTTGACAATATCCTTATCCCTTCTTCTCTCAAGTTCCGTGAGGCATTTTCATCTCTATCATGAGTTGTTTGGCAACTTGGGCAAATCCACTCACGGATACTTAAATTCAGCAAATCATTCTTATATCCACAGCATGAACAAAACTTTGAACTAGGAAAGAATCTGTCAACTGGAACAAATTTACCCCCCTCTCTATCCAGTTTGTAACTGATGAAATTAAGCAACATACCAAAACCAGCATCGTGTATTGACTTAGCTAATTTGGTACGTGCTAATCCCTTAATGCAAAGGTTCTCAGCTACTATGACTTGGTTATCATCAACTAACTGGCGTGAGAGTTTATGGAGAAAATCTTGTCTAGTGTTTGATATTTTTTCGTGAACCTTAGCAACTACTTTAATTGCTTTACGTCTGTTGTTAGACCC
>NZ_CAWUDE010000054.1:0-541 GCF_963920895.1 Anabaena sp. CCY 9613 | reverse complement strand
ATTTCCAAAGACTGCTGGAAGAACTCAATCGCCCGTGGGTATTGTCCCAGGGAGTAGTAAGCATTGCCCAAACCGATTAAGGAATTACCTTCGCCGTTGCGATCGCCAATCTTTCTGGAGATATTCAAAGACTGCTGGAAGAACTCAATCGCCCGTAGGTATTGTCCCAGGGAGTTGTAAGCATTGCCCAAATTACCCAAGGAATTACCTTCGCCATTGCGATCGCCTATCTCCCTTGATATTTCCAAAGAATGCTGGTATAACTCAATCGCCCGTGGGTATTGTCCCAGGGAGTTGTAAGCACTGCCCAAATTATTTAAGGAAATACCTTCGCCATTGCGATCGCCTATGTCCCTTTTGATATCCAAAGACTGCTGGAAGAACTCAATCGCCCGTGGGTATTGTCCCAGGTAGTTGTAAGCATTGCCCAAATTGCCCAAGGAATTACCTTCGCCGTTGCGATCGCCTATCTCCCTAGCGATGGCTAAAGACTGCTGGAAGAACTCAATCGCCCGTGGGTATTGTCCCAGGGAGTTGTAAG
>NZ_CAWUDE010000053.1:0-973 GCF_963920895.1 Anabaena sp. CCY 9613 | reverse complement strand
ATTAATAGGTGTACATGGTCTGCTTCACCATTGAACTCCAACAACTCACAGTCCCACTTTTTGAGAGTATCCGTGATTATTTCTTTTAACCTGTTTAGTATTTCTGCATTAATAGCTTTTCTACGGTACTTTACAACTAAAACGATGTGAGCGTTAAGCCTGTAAAAAGACCTAAAACCATGATGGTACATATATTGACAAGAGAGAGCGGTAAGTAGTATATTATCACAATAGTTTCTCAATGTTGTATTGATGTTGGATGTATTGAAGGTCAGAGTTTACCCAAACAAAGAGCAAGCAATATCCTTAGCTAAAAGCTTCGGATGTTCTCGCTTTGTGTGGAATTTCTACCTTAATAAGACTAATACTCAATATGAAGAAACGGGTAAAGGTATGACTTACTGCCAGATGGCTAAAGACCTTACCCAGTTGAAGAAGCTAGCTGATTATGAATGGTTGCGCTTCCCCACTGCTGCCGTTCTACAACAGTCACTCAAGAATTTAGAATCTGCGTTTAAAAACTTTTTTGCAAAACGTACTGGATTCCCAAAATTCAAGAGTAAACATTCCCAGCAGTCAATCCGATTTCCTGAAAGTTGTTCAATTAAGAATAGTGGATTAAAGCTACCTAAACTTGGCATTGTTAAAGCTAGTCTTTCAAAAAACATTCATGGCCAAATCAAATCTGTAACTGTTTCTAAAACAAGTACAGGTAAATATTTTGCTGCAATCTTATTTGAGGCCAAAGATTTAATCAATACCAAGGAAGGCAAGATATCAGGAATTGACCTTGGCTTAAACAGTTTAGTGACTGTATTTGATGGCGAAACCTGTTACAAGGTTGACCCAATCAAACCCACTAGAAAGTATGCAAAACGACTGCGAATTAGACAAAAAGCTTTATCTCGTAAGGTCAAGGGGTCTAACAACAGACGTAAAGCAATTAAAGTAGTTGCTAAGGTTCACGAAAAAA
>NZ_CAWUDE010000052.1:0-1027 GCF_963920895.1 Anabaena sp. CCY 9613 | reverse complement strand
GCGCAGCGTCTAGTAGAGAAGCTAATTGCTGTGCTATGGAAATGCAGCATCATAAATGGATGCGAGAACGGTGCAGGATTGCCCAAAATTTTCTTGTAGGTAGGAAAAGCTTACTCGTCCGTGAAATACTTTTATGAGAACGAGCAAGCACATACGATAACTACTACTGTGACATTACGAGTACAAATTCTCAAGGAAAAATACAGCAAAGGTCTGGGCCTACCGTTTAAAGAACTGTTGCCAGAGACGGCAATTAAACAAGTAATCTCTGAGCTAGAAATTAAATACAAAAAACGGTTATTTGACCCATTAATAACGTTGTGGGCGTTTTTATCGCAGGTTTTAGATACGGATAAAAGTTGTCATAATGCCGTGAGTAAAATAATTGCACATTTGGCTGGGGAAGAGGAAGAAGTCCCGTCAACGGATACGAGTGCCTACTGCCAAGCACGGACAAGACTGCCGGAAAAATTATTGGAGAAACTTTTCAATTCGACGGCACAAAACATAGAAGAAAAAGTAACACCAGAACATTTATGGTGTGGTCGGAATGTGAAAGTGATAGATGGCTCGACTGTCTCCATGCCGGACACTGTAGAGAACCAAAAAGAATACCCTCAACCTAGTAGTCAGAAACCTGGATGTGGATTCCCAATTGCTAAAATTGGGGTGATATTCAGTTTAGCTACAGGAGCCGCCGTTGCTTTATGCATAGACGTTTTGAACACTCATGATATTAAATTAGCGAGGAAACTGTATAGTTTTCTTAAACCCAATGATGTACTTTTATACGAAAAGAAATTCATGTTTATTTACTCGCTTACAATCTACTTCGTAGCTTAATGTGGTCGGCTGGAACTACTTACAATACTCCTCCCTTACGTTTATCCCTGCAAGGTACTCGCCATCATTTACTCAATTTTATTCCTAAATTAGAAACTGCTCACTCTCAAAAACGCATCCGACTTTATCGTAGTTTGCTGAAAATTATCGTTCACAAGGTTGTCCTCGACCGTCCTGCACGCAG
>NZ_CAWUDE010000051.1:0-1403 GCF_963920895.1 Anabaena sp. CCY 9613 | reverse complement strand
AAAACTCCTATCTTTCAAGTAGGAGATGTAGGGCGAACGGCAATTTTAATTGCCGAGATATAGACTAATGTTTGATATTTTATGCTAAATATAGTAGCATAAAAATGTGGTGAATAGGTCGATGCCATGATAATTTATGAGTTCAAGTGTAAGGGCAAAGATAGTCAATATCGCGCAATTGATGAGGCGATACGTACATCTCAATTCATCCAAAATAAATGTTTACGCTACTGGATGGATAACAAAAACTCAAAGGTAGATAAATATGCACTGAATAAATATTGTGCGGTATTAGCTGCCGAGTTTCCCTTTGCTGATGAACTCAATTCAATGGCTAGACAGTCTGCCGCAGAACGTTCTTGGTCAGCGATATCTCGGTTTTACGATAACTGCAAGAAAAAAGTTAAGGGTAAGAAAGGTTTCCCAAGATTTAAGAAAAATTGCCGATCAGTAGAATATAAAACGTCAGGATGGCAACTTTCGCCAAATCGGAAAACTATTACCTTTAGAGATAAAAAGGGTATAGGTACTTTAAAACTAAAAGGAACCTACGACCTTAACTATTACGACATCAAGCAAATTAAGCGAGTGCGTTTAGTGCGTCGTGCTGATGGTTACTACGCTCAATTTGCAATTGATGTTGATATCAGAATAGAAACTCAACCAACTAAAAAAGCAGTTGGTTTAGATTTGGGACTGAATTACTTCATTGCTGATAGTAATGGCAATCTAGAACCTTCACCCAAGTTTTACCGCAAGTCAGAAAAACAGTTAAACCGAGCTAACCGCAAGAAATCCAAAAAGTTTAGCAAAGATAGAAAAAAGGCTAAACAACGGCAGTCTAATAATTACCATAAGGCTAGAACTAGGTATGCCCGTAAACATTTAAAAGTAAGTAGACAGCGAAAAGAATATTGCAAAAAATTAGCATATTCCGTTGTTCACTCTAATGATGTGATAGTTTACGAAGATTTGAATGTTAAAGGCATGGTAAAAAACCGACATCTATCCAAATCAATTAGTGATGCTGGGTGGTCAACTTTTCGTCAATGGTTAGAGTATTTTGGTCACAAGTATGGGAAGGTAACTATTGCTGTGCCTCCCTATAATACAAGCCAAAATTGTTCTAATTGTGGCAAGAAAGTTAAAAAATCTCTGTCTACTAGAACTCATGTCTGTGGGCATTGTAACTATGTAGAAGATAGGGATATTAACGCCAGCATTAACGTTTTGAGATTAGGACTCAGTACGCTAGGGCATAGCGGAACTCACGCTACAGGAGATTTGCCCTCTTGGGCGATTGGTGTAAACCTGTCGTCTAACGGCGAGTCGTTGAATGTAGAATCTCCCGACTTTTTGCAAAAATGAGCGTAGCGAAATTTTTGTAGTCGGGAGAGTGTCAA
>NZ_CAWUDE010000050.1:0-1429 GCF_963920895.1 Anabaena sp. CCY 9613 | reverse complement strand
CAGGGTAAGCTCATCTAATTTGGTATAGAGTGAGCTTGACAAATTAGCCAAGACAAGGATAAACAAAGGTGTAAAAAATGCACTTGACTTCAGAACAAGATTAATGAGAAGACTTCAATACATATTGTCCCAAAATCTTCAGGAGTCTAGTTGATGTCACAGGGCTTTGAAACAAAATCTGCGGATGGACTTCAAAATACACGTGAAGAGCGAAAGTCAAAAGAAATAGCAGACATCGCCAGCATTCAACAGAGTCTAGTGGAGCATTTTGGGGATATCAAAGACCCCAGAGTAGAGCGAACAAAAAAACATCAACTTACAGACATCTTAGTAATTGCGATTCTGGCAGTCATAGGAGGAGCGCAAGGATGGGAAGATATCGAGAATTACGGTATCAGTAAGCAACAGTGGTTAGAAGAGTTCTTAGCACTACCAAACGGAATTCCGTCAGATGATACTTTCCGTCGGGTGTTTGAGTTCATCAACCCAGAAGTACTCAATCGATGTTTCTTGAGATGGGTAGAAACCCTAATCACAAACATGGGAGGAGAAATAATCCCCATAGATGGAAAGACAATTAGGGGTTCTTATGACCGCAATCAAGGTCAAAGCGCACTCCACGTTATCAGTGCCTGGGCAAGTGAACAACGTTTGGTGTTGGCACAGGTGAAAGTAGAAGATAAATCCAATGAAATTACTGCAATTCCCGCATTATTAGAGTTACTAGATATCACAGGCGCTATCATCACCATTGATGCAATGGGTACACAAACTGAAATTGCCAAACAAATTATCGCTAAAAAAGCTGATTATGTCCTGGCACTGAAAGCCAACCATCCCACGCTTTATTCTCAAGTCAAACAATGGTTTGACACTGCGCTTGCAGAGCAATTTTCGGGGATTAATGTTAGTTATGACAAACGGATTGAAAAAGCACATCATCGCACGGAAATTCGTGAAGTTTGGACTGTACCCATTACGGCTATCGGTGAGCTTTATCAACCCAAATTCTGGGCAGGTTTGCAATCTCTGGTTATGGTTGTCCGTGTTCGTCATCTTTGGAATAAAACTACTCGTGAGGTTCAGTTTTATCTCTCTTCTTTAAACAGTGATGCTCAAATTATCGGTCGGGCTATCCGAAAACACTGGGGCATTGAAAACGAGGCTCACTGGACTCTCGACTGTACCTTTGCAGAAGACGCTTGTCGCATTCGTTCTTTCCACAGTCCCCAAAATTTTGCTCTTTTACGACGCTTCGCTCTCAATGCTCTTAACCGTGAACAGACCTACAAACGTAGTCTCCGTCAAAAAATGAAACGCACTGCTATGGATAATAATTATATGATTCAGGTTCTCAGTTGTTTCATTGACAATACTTTAGATTCTTCTGATTCCTTGTGTCAAGCCTGATTGAGATGCTCTTACCCTG
>NZ_CAWUDE010000049.1:0-1719 GCF_963920895.1 Anabaena sp. CCY 9613 | reverse complement strand
GTCTTGGCTAATTTGTCAAGCTCACTCTATACCAAATTAGATGAGCTTACCCTGGCTGAATATTGGCATAATTATTCAAGAATACCCAAGTTTTGTAAATCAACTTCTAAGTCACTTTCATCATAATGAACAAAAATATTTCTTTTTGCCAATTCATTTTGGAATTGTAATAAAGGCATTTGTGCAAGTTGAGAGGCTTTACCAATACTAATGTTATTTCTTTGAAATAGAAGAATAATCAATTCTAAAATCAATTCCTTTTCTGATAATCCACTTGCTTTGATAATTTCATCAAAAATGACTACATTCATTATTATTTTCCAAATAAATATGGTGTTCCTGGTTCTCCTACAACCTGGATAATCATCTCAGGTTCTTTTAATTTAATTTGATTTGGATATAGAGGATTGACATGGGCATTGCGATAAGCACCAAGCGCGTCTGATTCTCGGTTAATGATAAAATCCTACAATTCCTCGTTAGACAATAAAACCTATAGCTATAGTTTAGCTGAATCAAATTCAATACCACGACGTGCAAAATATTTGTCAATGTTAATCTGCACAAATAAATCCTTGAGTTCTTCGGCAATCTCTTGAGGCGGATTTCCTGATAAAGCTACTGCAATTAAACGTTCTGCTGCTGCCATTTCTCCACAGTCAATCGCTAAGGTTGCCGCACTACGATGTAAGACTGAACGTGTAGGTTCTGCTGCCAGATTATTTACGATTAATTCTGCGGCTAACCTTTCTTTTTCAAATGCTTGTCTAGAAAGTTGCAAGGTTAACACAGAGTCGCCTTTGAGTTTAGCAACTTGCGCCATTTCAGCGAAATCCATCGCTTGTTTATGTAAATCTTGAATCTGGTTCATTTTTTCACTACAAAACACAAGCTCTTGTTTTTATTTTACTGTCATCACCCTGACGTATGCCTGAAACTTCTAGCCTAACCGCATTTTGGAATGGGAGTTGATTATTTTCAGCCTTTTTTCCTAACCAATAATCAAATCCAGTTCCTCGGCGAGAACGTTCCACAACTGTATATTCAGTCAGTTCTTGAATAATTAACAGGGTAATTCCATAGGCTGCCTTTTCTGTAGTGTATTCATGATCATTCCAACACCGCAACATTTGATCTATTACTTCTTGCCAATAAATTTTGAAAACATCTGTTAAGTCTCTTTGAACTTCAAGTTCTACACCTTGGATATGTCCTTGATCATTCAAGCAAACAGCACAAGCTTCTGCTAAGGCTGCACCAAAGGCTGGAGTAATGGCGGGTAATCCCTGATCCAATTTGGTGATGATCAGTTCTTTTGGGTTTAAATTCATTGAATAGTATCTCTATAAAGTTTCCTCTCTGCGCCTCTGCGCCTCTGTGTGAGACAAAATCACCGCCGAAACCAAGAGCGAACCCAACGCCACAACCGCCGCAACCACGCCCAAAAACCACGGCGAGAAAGTACAGCCGTTTGTGGTTGAGATAGACGCTCAATTCGATTGTTGCAATCTTGCACATCGGCATCAAGTTCCATTTTTTGATACAGTTCACGAGCATTGCGATAAGCACCAAGCGCGTCTGATTCTCGGTTGACGTTTTCTAATGCCAAACCTAAGTTAAACCAGGAATTTGCTTCCCCTCGAATATCGCCTATCTCCCTGAATATTTCCAAAGACTGCTGGAAGAACTCAATCGCCCGTGGGTATTGTCCCAGGGAGT
>NZ_CAWUDE010000048.1:0-1795 GCF_963920895.1 Anabaena sp. CCY 9613 | reverse complement strand
TTGACACTCCCCTACCTGAGCAAGTTTCGCTATGCTCACTTACTCCCAAAGGTAGGGGATTCTTCATTCACCGTCAGAATTTGCCCTAGCAGGTTTTCACCAACTAGCGTAGTGATTCCAACTCCTGAAGCGTTACTTCGAGATTGCCCATCTCTAGCTTGTTTAACAAGATTCAGAATATTTTTTGCGGCGTTCACATCTCTTTGCAATTTACATCCACAACTACATTTATGGGTACGAGTTGAAAGAGATTTTTTAACTATTGCACCGCAGTCGCTACATTTTTGAGATGTCATTCTAGGATTGACAGCAACAACTTTAGTATTGAATTTGACTGCAAAATATTCTAGCCAACGACGAAACAAACCCCAGCTAACGTCATTAATTGATTTAGCAAGACAGTGATTTTTTACCATGTTCCTAACTCTCAAATCTTCGTAGACCACTAAGGCGTTAGCCTTGCATACGTTACGCGCAATTCTTTTTGCGTGTTCACTCCGTTGTCTACTTACTTTTAAGTGTTTTCGAGCAGATCTCTGTCTGGCTTTTCGTCGTTGATTTTTACCTTTCTCTTTTTTGTATATCTGACGTTGAGCGTGTTTAATTGCTTTCTCAGATTTCCTTAGAAATCTGGGATTAGGTTCATGATGCCCATTGGAATCAGAGTAGAAAAACTCCAACCCCACATCTAAACCTACTTCACCATCAGCAATTCTAGATTCACTCAACGACTCAGCTTTGATTGCAAACTGGCAATAGTAACCATCGGCTTTTTTGACTAACCTTACCCTCTTAATTAACTTAACTGGGTAGGCGAGAATATCCCACTTGCCGAGCAATTTAACCTCACCAATACCTTTTTTATCAGTGAACGTAATACGTCGTTTAGTGGGGTGCAATGCCCATCCTGACGTTTTATACTCAACAGAACGGTTATCTTTTTGAAATCTGGGATAACCTTTTTTACCTGAAACTTTAGATTGACAATTACCGTAAAACCTATCAATAGCTGACCATGCCCTTTCTGTTGCAGACTGGCAAGCCATTGAATTGAGTTCTTCTACAAATTTAAACTCTTTTCGTAATGCTGTTGAGTAATTGTTGAGCGCAACTTGATTAATGTTCGCTTCTTTCGGTGCGTCCATCCAGTATCTAATTGCTTTATTTCTAATGAACTGCGTAGTTCTAACAGCTTCGTCTATGGCTTGATACTGTATTTTTGTGCCTTTGATTTTGTACTCTAACACCAGCATTACTTAATCACCTCCTAAAGTCGATAGCTTTGAGATATCATCAATATTACCACGCTAGTTAATCCTGTCAATGCCTCAACAATATCGACATGACAATCATTCTGTAACCCTTGTAAACTACCACTTTGTCTTTATTCCTAAGCGTAGACGACCTGTGTTAGTTGGTGAAGTTGAAAAACATTGCAGAGAACTTATATGGGAAGCAGCTAAAAAAATAGAGTGCAACGTAATTTCTTTAGAGATTATGCCTGACCACGTACACTTATTTTTAAACTGCCCTCCCACTGTTGCACCACATCAAATTATGTTTAGAATTAAGGGCTATTCATCCTCTGAACTGCGTAAAAAATTCCCACATTTAAAAAAGATGCCTTCAATGTGGACTCGTTCATATTTTTGTACCACTGCTGGCAATGTAAGCAGCGAGACTATTAAAAGATATATTGAAAACCAGAGAACTGTAGGACGCTAAAGCGTCCCGTGTCGCTTTCATCCACCACCTACAAGGATGGTGGTTTTCAGCTTCCCGCTATTTTTTATAA
>NZ_CAWUDE010000047.1:0-1800 GCF_963920895.1 Anabaena sp. CCY 9613 | reverse complement strand
GTGACAACTCTCACCGCTAATTGCAAGCAATATAGCGGGAGCATCTCAAATTCACAAATGAGACTTGCTGCTTCATAGGCTGACTACTGTCTAAGCCTCCACAGCCAGGAATCGGTAGTCCAACCGACCCACGTTTTAAAAGATTCAATGCACTGTTCCAGTCGCGGTCAATGACCAATCCACAAGAACAACTATGAACACGAATTGCAAGAGTCTTTTCTACTCTCTCACCACAACTCGAACAATTGATACTGGTGCCTCTGGGGTCAACTCCTGTTGTATGCTTGCCGCGTTTTACCGCTACTGCTTGCATGATTTGGAGGAATGCTGACCAGGCAACATCAAGTATCGATTTAGCTAGTCGTGTTCTCGCTAAACCTTTAATGTTCAGGTTTTCAAAAACAATTAAGTCATAGGAATTAACCAACCAATGAGCGACTTGATAATGAAACTCTTTTCTTTGTCTTGCAACGTGCAAATGAAGTCTAGCAACCGAGTTCGCTTGCTTGTGATAGTTCTTAGACCCTTTAACTTTACGAGCAAGTTGGCGTTGCTGACGGGCTAATGTAGATTGCGCTTTGCGGTAATACTGAGGGACGGACACGCTTTGTCCATCAGCAGTAGTTAAAAACTTTTCTAACCCAACATCTATGCCAGTAGCAGTTTTGATTTCATCAATAGGCAGCAAGGCGGGAACGGTTTTATCTTCTAAAGAAAAACTGCAATACCATCCATCAGCCTTACTTAAAATTGTTGCTTGCTTAATCTCAAAACCATCCGGTATTGGTCGATGCAAGATAACTTCAATTTCACCAATCTTGGATAATTTGAGAATATTGCCTGCTAAGTGTGCGCCTGCTTTTGGAGAATTGACACGAGGAAACGTGAAAGAGCAGATATCGCCACGTTTCTTAAAACGTGGTTTACCTCCCCGCTTCCCCTTGCTATCTGGTATCAGCCAACGTTTCCATGCCTTGTCCAACCTCATCAGGTTTTGTTGTTGGCAGTCGGCATAGATGTTTTTGTAGTCGGGAAATAGTTCTTTAGTTCGTTTGAGGTCACTTGCCTGTGTATAATAGTCTGCTTTATTTGGTATCTCCCCTATTGGTTCACAAATCAAACTGCATCGGTCAATCTGCGACCTTGTACGTCTTAGCCAGTCCAATCTTTGCCCCAATGCATAGTTCCAATGACGGCGCAACAACTCGCCCCAGGTTTCCAGTGTGACGACCTGCTCTTGAGTGGGCTTGAGTTTGTACTGGTAAGTGAGTAACATATACTCATGATACCATTTAGTGGAATGAGTTACAACATAAGTCATAGAGCAGTTTATAGCCTTAATATTCATTTAGTGTTAGTGACAAAATATCGGAGAAAAGTAATTAACCAATCGATGCTTAATCGGCTACAAAGCATATTTGAAAGTACCTGTGCCAAGTGGAAAAGTAAAGTCACAGAATTCAACGGAGAGTCAGACCATGTTCACTTAGTTATTAGTTACCCGCCAGATGTCGAGGTGAGTAAATTGGTCAATAATCTCAAGACCGTTTCTAGTCGTTTAATTCGTAAGGAGTTCCATGAACACGTCAATCAGTTCTATAACAAGCCAGTCTTTTGGACAGGTGCGTATTTTGTCGCCTCATGTGGAGGCGTTACCCTTGAGCAGCTTAAATCTTATGTTGAAAAACAAGCCAGTCCTGACTATTGAGAGGGTATTGAACCCCCTCAATAGTCCCGCAATTCCCCGTCACCGCCAAGTCTGCGACTGTGGCGGGAGTACCCTTGCGGAGGTTTAGATGG
>NZ_CAWUDE010000046.1:0-1923 GCF_963920895.1 Anabaena sp. CCY 9613 | reverse complement strand
TCACCGCCAAGTCTGCGACTGTGGCGGGAGTACCCTTGCGGAGGTTTAGATGGAATCCAGCTAATGTCCAGCCTGGAAATTGCTTAGAAGCAAACTCGGCTGCATATGTTATAGTATGGGCATCTGCACCAAGTAAGTAATATCGATAACCACAGTTACTTGTATGCTTAAAAAAATTAGGTATTAAATCAGTACCAACGAGATTGCTCTGTAAAATTTTACCACGGAGTCTGGCTGCCCAGCGAACACCTGTACCGTCTGCAAAAACCACTGTGCTACTGTTTAAAACATCTCGGTACTCAGGGTTATCAGTTGCCAGATTGAGAGTGTGAGCGTTGACAATAGAGATGAGATGGACTATATCCGGCTCTTCTTTGATAAATGATTCCATCATCTCTACAGCACCAAGCTCTGATGTATCTGTAATTTTAACTTTTAGAACAGATATATGCATATTACTTGTCCTTAAACTTGGGACTAAAAATTAAAAGATCACGAAAAAAGCCGTAGCAAACTCTGTAAAATAGTTTGCTGACAAGCATAAAAAAGGTATTAAGGGGATTAATTTTTTCTCCCGCTGCGGGAACCAAGCTATTTTAGCTGATTGGAGGAAAACACACTTTATTTTAGGTTCTTTTGATTGAACCAAAGGTATTTTAACTTCTTTTGGTTGAACCAAAAGCATATTATTTAATAACTTTTAATTTTTCTGATGAAAAAAAATCCCCCGGCTTTTAACCGTGGGGAGTCAGCCTGCATAGACGAAATTAAGCCGCAGATTTTGGTAATTGAGCGAATTTATCTGGATAAATTTCGATT
The DNA here is from genome assembly GCF_963920895.1 of Anabaena sp. CCY 9613. NCBI lineage: Bacteria > Bacillati > Cyanobacteriota > Cyanophyceae > Nostocales > Nostocaceae > Anabaena > Anabaena sp. CCY 9613. The sequence goes on along the minus strand of NZ_CAWUDE010000046.1, from coordinate 1,104 downwards.
TGCATTTCTACATCTTCACGGCTAGCCAGTGTCCTTGTAATTTGACCCAAGTAAAGTGGTACAGAGATTCCTGGTTCTGGGTGAATAATGGTGCGGGCGCGAATCGTCAGTTGATTATTTCCTCGCGTCCCTAAGCGGCCATAAGAATAAAGATTACTAGCTGCTTGACGCAGAGTTGCTTCTAATTGCGTGGGGGAAATTTTAGGTGATGTCGCAATTACTGCTTTTGTAGAACCAGTATCATATACTAGAGTGTATTTCACTGCTCCTGGAATCACAGTGCGGCTCAAAGGAACTAAAGAGAGAGAAAATAAACCTACCGTCAACACCAGCATAAAGCCAGTCGTACCTACGAGCCGAAAACGAAGACCCCATTTGAGGATAAAAGCCAGGACAGCTAGGGCAGCAAATGCTAATGTGGCAATACCCGACCATTGGGCATACTGAAGAAAGTCAGATGTTGTGAACATACAGATTGGCTACTTAGGCGTATTTTTGTTGATGACCGACAACACCCATCTTACCGAGTAGCATGACTCTCTTGTAGCGTTTCTCGTTTTTGAGGCTAGTAGGACTTACGCACTCGTCACGAAAATCAAGGCTTTAGAGATTGCTTCCCTACGGTCGCAATGACAAAAATACGTGGTTGGTGACGTAAATCCTAAACTATTTAATTAAAATACAAAATGTATAAAAGAGCATCTAAAACTAGATGCCCGTCATGCAGGAAAACCCAAAAGGGTTGTCCCTACACCTTCCCAACTATCAGCAACAGTGGCTAATTTGCGGTTAGCCACACTCACAGTCACAAATGTGAATATAGTTATATTAATCACTAATACATATCAATGACTTCGGTGTAAACTCCGAATAAAATAGCTGTTGTCTAACTGATGCCCACTCTATAATTCTTGGCGTTGTACAACCCTTACGGGCAGGCTTGGTGAATCAGCGCTGTAGAGGGTTAGCCCGACCTAGGCGACTGTGAACCCGTAGGGCGGTACTCTGCGGAAAGCCTCTTTATATTGATCAATGAAGACGAGAAGCCCAAAACTCCTATCTTTCAAGTAGGAGATGTAGGGCGAACGGCAATTTTAATTGCCG
>NZ_CAWUDE010000045.1:0-2134 GCF_963920895.1 Anabaena sp. CCY 9613 | reverse complement strand
TATAAGGATATCGCCCCAAACTCACCAAAGTATAAGCACAAAGCATTCCCACATCCACCTTCTCAGTCAATACCAAACTCAGACGTTTAGCCAAATCTAGCGCCGACAAAGCCGAGATATTTTCCCCCAATAACCTCACCTCACCAGCAATTGGTGGTTGCATACCCGCAAGCGATCGCAGTAAAGTAGACTTACCCGCACCATTAGGCCCCAGTAAACACACAACCTCTCCAGCCTGTAACGACACATTAATATCACAAGCCACACATCTCACCCGCTTCCCAGACACCCGATAACCAATAGTCAAATCATGAGTCGTCAAAATCCCATCACTCATTAGCACCACCTCAAAAACACTCCGCGTCCCTCTGCGTTTAAACAACCCGACGAGAATTACGCCGCAAAATCACCCAACTCACAACCGGAGTTCCTATCAAAGCAGTCACAGCATTCAAAGGTAAAACCATCGCACCACCCCAAACCTGAGACAACAAATCAGCCATCAAAGCCAAAATCGCACCCATCATCATCACCCCAGGAATTAAAATCCGATGGTCAGAAGTATGAAAAACACTGCGACACAAATGAGGAATAGCCACCCCCAAGAAAGCGATCGGGCCGCAAAAAGCAGTAATCGCACCAGCTAAAATAGATGCACTAGTAATAATCGAAAATCGAGTTTTTTCCACTGTCAACCCCAGACTACGCGCGTAAGCCTCACCAAGTAAAAGCGTATTCAAAGACTTTGATTGCGTCACTGCTATTAATAAACTTGCAACTATCACCGGAATTAAAACCAACAATTGTTGACCAGTCACCCCAGCAAAGCTACCAAAAGTCCACATAATATAACTTTGAATGCGTTCTTGGGAGCTAAATTGCAGCAAAATACTCACAATAGCACTCGTAGCATAACCAAACAACAAACCTAAAATTAGCAGCGTCATTGTATCTTTCACACGCCGAGATACAACTAACATCAATCCTAAAACCGATGCAGCACCAAAACTAGCAGCGATAACCAAACCAAAATCACTAATAATCCCTAAATCAGCTAATAATGTAGGTGTCGTCACACTAGCCGTCAACACAACTAAAGCCACACCCAAACTTGCACCCGAACTAATTCCTAACACAAAAGGCCCAGCCAAAGGATTTCTAAATAAAGTTTGCATTTGTAAGCCACTCACACCCAAAGCCGTACCCGCCAAAGTTGCAGTTAAAGCTTTAGGTAATCGAAATTTGAGAATAATATTTGTCCATGTCATCCTTTCTGGTTCTTGTCCCAGCAAAATATTAATTACTGCATGAAGAGGGATATGAACTGAACCTAAAGCCAAGTCTAATAAAAAGGCAAAAAGAAAGCTGATAAATAAAATAGAGAAAATAATAGTTTTGGATAAAGAATGATTAACTTTATATTTTTCGTTTAACATTATTGCCCTAATCTACGATAATAAAACAATTGATGTTCAAGTAATATTTCTGGATGTAAAATTTTAATTAAATCAGACAAAACAATATCTGGGTTACTCATTCCTCCTTCCCAGTAATCATTACCGCCACTATCATTGACACGGGCATTATTATTATAAAGATTGCCATTTTGGACAGCGTGAAAATCACCATAGCGGTTATCTTCAGCGAGTAAATCTTGAACACTCTGCCAAGATTGGCTAAAATTTAACCAATAATCTGCATTGCTAGCACGTTGTACAACAACTTCAACAGATAAAGGTAAACTACCGAAAGATTGATCATCACTCCAGAGATAGTTTCCCCCAGCATCAGCGAGATATTTGGCTACATAACTATTGCCTCCAGGCATATACCAAGTACCTTTAAAATTAAAGCCAACAAATACAGTAGGACAATTAGTTACAGATTTGGCTATTTGTACTATTTTTTCATATTTATCAGCAATTTTTTGGAAGATTTTTTCTGCTTGTTCTTCTTGATTAAAAAACAAAGCGGTAAACTTTAACCATTCACTTCTCCCCAAGGGTGTATCTTCCATATACTCAGCATTAATTCCTACTTTTAACCCGACTTCTGTAAGTTTAGAATAGCTATCAGTTTGGGAATTACCTGTACCGAAAGTTGTGACCAAATCGGGGTTTAATTCTAATAATCT
>NZ_CAWUDE010000044.1:0-3153 GCF_963920895.1 Anabaena sp. CCY 9613 | reverse complement strand
CGCCTTCTTGTGCGGGGACGAATTCACTTGGAGTCTCAGACTGGGGTGTAATTTCACCTTCTTGTGCGGGGATGGTGGTAGTGTCTGAAGATGGTACTGTAGTACTATCTGGGACTACTCCATCCCCTGAACAACGGGAATTTAAGGGGGAACGCTCACACAGAATTTTCATCCCTTCTAGTGAAAGCTTAATCTCCGTTGGTGAACTTGCAGATGAGCTATCGGATTCTGTTACGGGGGATTTACTTGATTGAGCAAAAGCGACATTGGTAGTTAGTGCCAAGGTCAAAGCTGTACCAATCAGGGTCAGAGATTTTCCCTTCATTCTGAAATTAACCTCAACGGAAACGGAACATTCCGCCAATTAAATCAGACAACATATTAGAGAAAATCTTCCTAAATGAAGATGTATATTTTAGCAATAAAAGATATGGCCCACTGAAGATGGTAAAATTTAAATTTGCTATAAATTAATAGTTAGTTATTAGAAGCACAAAAGCTAAAGTAATAACCCTTATTATTTTACAAAAAATAGTAGATAAAATCAGCATGACAGACTAAATACACAAGTTTTTACCGATTACAAAAGTTAACTAAACGCATAGAGTATATTTTCTGGTTAGAAATTATCTGGGTGTAAAATTGAAGCGACCAAAATTCCGTACAGCCAATTTATGCTTTGGCTTATGAGTAAAATGGTGGAAGATCATTATCCAGATTGTCATTCGCTCGATTCTTGCCAATAAATGTGATGTAAATAGCCGATGAGTGCCCCCCAACCTCCTCACAAACCACAAACTTTACTGGGTCAACTGACTCAAGCAGTGCATACAATTCAAGCTAGGGTTGACTTTTCCAAGTTAGCCCTCAAGCCTAATGCTAAAGTCCCAGAGATATGGGTGCAGGATTCGGGGGCGGATAAAGCCGAAGTGTATCCGCTATTAGGCGATCGCTATGTCCTTGGTCGCAGTTCTAAATCCTGTGATATCGTCATTCGTAACCCAGTTGTCAGCCAAATTCACTTGTCACTGTCGCGGGATTCTACTCAACGTACCCCTGCTTTTGTGATTAAAGATGAAAATTCTACTAATGGGATTTATCGTGGTAAACGGCGGGTTAATTCTCTAGAACTACGTCATGGCGATATTTTCACTTTGGGGCCACCAGAACTAGCAGCTTCTGTGCGACTGCAATACGTCGATCCACCACCTTTACATGTCAAAGCAGCAACTTGGACTGCTTATGGAATTGGTGGTGCTAGTGCCTTGATGGCGTTAGTCATAGGCGTAGAATGGATGAAATTTTCCGTGAGACCTTTACCTACAGCTACTAGCGCCCCCATAGTTATTTATGCCCGTGATGGTTCTACTCCCCTGCGTGAGCCTCGGACGACCTCTCACGTAGATATGAGGCGCTTAGAGGAATTTGGCCCTTATTTGCCCGCAGCAGTGGTGGCTTCAGAAGATAGTCGTTACTATTGGCACTTTGGGATTGATCCGCTGGGAATTTTGCGCGCCGTACTCGTAAATACCCGTAGTGGAGATGTACAGCAAGGAGCCAGTACAGTTACTCAACAAGTAGCCCGGAGCTTGTTCCGCGATTATGTAGGCGCTCAGGATTCCTTAGGACGTAAACTGAGAGAAGCAGTTGTTTCTTTGAAGTTAGAAACTTTTTACAGTAAAGATGAAATTCTTTTAACTTACTTGAATCGGGTGTTTCTGGGCGTGAATACATCCGGGTTTGAAGATGCGGCTCGTTATTACTTTGAGAAATCAGCCAAAGAATTAACTTTGGCAGAAGCCGCAACATTAGTGGGAATTTTACCTGCGCCTAACGCCTTTAATTTTTGTGGAGATAGCCCAAATAAATTTGAAGCCGCCGAATATCGCAATCGTGTAATTAGGCGGATGTTAGATCAGGGCAACATTTCACAAGAGGAAGCTAATCGAGCTAGGCGCTCAACAGTGCAAATTAGTCCCAAAGTCTGTGAACAACAAGCTGCTACCGTTGCTCCTTACTTTTACAATTATGTCTTTCAAGAACTAGAATCAATTTTAGGGGTAGGAGCGGCCAGAGAAGGCAACTATATCATCGAAACCCAACTTGATCCAGCAATTCAAGCTCAAGCAGAAACATCGTTGCGTAGTGCTGTGAACAACGCCGGTTCAACTCTGCGTTTTTCCCAAGGAGCGATCGTTACTCTAGACTCCACAACAGGCAGCATTTTATCTATGGTGGGTGGGACTGATTTTAGAACCAGCCAGTTTAATCGTGCTGTTCAAGCCCAAAGACAACCAGGTTCTACCTTCAAAGTCTTTGCCTACGCTGCTGCTCTAGAAAAGGGGATACCAGCCTCCAAGACTTATTCTTGTGCTGCTATGCCTTGGCAAGGCTTCACTTATAGACCATGTAGAACTGGCGCCGGCAATTTTTTAAATATGACTGTAGGGCTAGCCCTTTCGGAAAATCCCATCGCTTTGCGAATCGCCAGGGAAGTAGGGCTAAATCAAGTAGTGTCTATGGCCAGACGTTTAGGCGTCAAGTCTTCACTGGAAGCTGTTCCTGGGTTAGTACTAGGTCAAAGCGTCGTTAATGTATTAGAAATGACTGGTGCTTTTGGTGCTATTAGCAATCGTGGAGTCTGGAATCCGCCCCATGCAATTACCAGGATTTTAGACAGTAGTGATTGTAGCGATCGCGAAAACTTAAAAACCTGCCGTGTCATATATAGCTTCGACCAAAATCGGGAAGCAAATAAGCAAGTTTTACCCACACGGGTAGCCGATGAAATGACCCGGATGATGCGTCAAGTAGTCACTAATGGTACTGGACGAGCTGCTGCAATTGGGTTAGGAGAAGGCGGTAAAACTGGCACAACCGACAAAAACGTCGACCTATGGTACATAGGCTTTATTCCCAGTCGGCGACTTGTCACGGGTATTTGGTTAGGTAACGACAATAATTCACCCACATCTGGAAGCAGTGCCCAAGCCGCTCAGTTGTGGGGAAATTACATGAGGCAAATTACAAGATAGGGGAGTAGGGAATAGGGAGTAGGGTAGGAATAAAATCAGCTTGTACCAAAATTATCTCCCCAGTCCCCAGTCCCCAGTCCCCAGTCCCCAGTCCCCAGTCCCCAGTCCCCAGTCCCCA
>NZ_CAWUDE010000043.1:0-3615 GCF_963920895.1 Anabaena sp. CCY 9613 | reverse complement strand
CTTTAGATTCTTCTGATTCCTTGTGTCAAGCCTGATTGAGATGCTCTTACCCTGATCATCATACTAAATGTTTCTTTATCAGGATATAAAGAGTTGGTATGTTTAATAATTTTGCATTATAGGTCACACAATTATTTTATTGAGTAGCAATAAATAAATATACTTGTACAATAAAATCTTGATCAAACTAAAGTATATACAATCACTTCTGTTGTGAGATGATTACTTGTATATCAATAGTGATGGCATGGCAAGAAGATGAATATCATGGACATAAAAGCATAGTTATGTCCAAAAAATCAACAAACCTTCCTGGTAATATTTTTTCAGCCAACAGTTATTTAATCTCAGCGGGTTTGTATAATAAGGTGATAAATAAATAATATTTAACTTGTTAAACTCATCCAAAAATAAATAAAATTTCCGTATTTTTTGCCAGAAAAAGTAAAGTATATGACATTCTTGGTTAATCACTAGGATGACAATTCAAGATTGTGTAAAAATAACCAAGAATTTCCGGTTTACAAATTGCGATGCTTGTAGAAAAATAATTATGATTCTCATGTGGCTACTCCACCATCGCCTCAGGTGTCGGAGGGACGCGTACACACAAGTCTTAAAATTACACCACACACTTGCCCGCTTCCCCGGCTTAAAAAGCGACTGGAAATTTATTTATTTGTCAGTCCCTTAGCTAATTCTGCTTCCCTGCGTCTGGGTACACCGTACACCATGAAATCATAAGCCATATCCGTCTTGGGAAAAATTGCCCTGGCTTCTTTCAGTAAATCTTTTAACTCTATGGTGTTTCCAGGAGCATAGCGGGGACTGAAATGAGTCATAATTAATCGATGTGCGCCAGATACTAATGCTGTTTGCGCTGCCATTGTTGTTGTGGAATGCAATCGCTGAAAAGCCATGTCTGCATCTTGATGAGCAAAGGTAGCTTCATGAATTAATACATCAGCATCTTGTGCCAGTTCCACTGCACCTTCGGAATAAACTGTATCTGTACAGTAGGCAATTTTACGCCCAATTTCCGTTTCACCACACAATTGCTTACCATCAATCACTCGTCCATCGCTGAGTGTCACCGTTTCACCGCGCTTGAGTTGACCATAAACCCGACCGGGGGGAATTTGCAATGCTTGGGCTTTTTCCACATCAAAGCGTCCTGGACGGTCTTTTTCGGCGACGCGATAACCAAAAGCTGTAATTCTATGATGCAAAGCACCACAGCTAACGGTAAATTCATCATCTTCATAGATGACTCCCGGCTGCACAACATGAACTTTTACAGGATAGGAAAAATGTGTGTGGGAGTAACGCGTGGCTGCTTGGATATATTCATTTAATCCAGGTGGGCCATATAAATCAACTCGTTGCACATTCCCTGCTAAACCGCAACTAGCCAGCAGTCCCATTAAGCCAAAAATGTGGTCGCCGTGCAAATGGGTGATAAAAATTCGGGATAGTTGACTCATCTTGAGGTCACTCCGCAAAATTTGATGCTGAGTACCTTCACCACAGTCGAATAACCACAGTTCTGCCCTTTGGGGTAATCTCAGCGCTACACTGGACACATTGCGCGATCGCGTGGGTACACCAGAACTCGTCCCTAAAAATGTTATCTGCACAGCGTTGTTTAGCCTTCCTTTTGCTGAATTTGATGCTCTGTTGCTTCTATACTTTATATATTGGCACGGTTATTGAGTAAAATACTTTGCTGCCAGTTAGGCTAGTGAGATATCTTGTTTTTGGTTGATTTTTGTGGTCAGTGACTCAACAGCGAACTATTGGTATGAAGGGCGTTGTCCCCAAAGTGGTGAGTTATTGCGATTACCTCGCACTTGGTTAGTAGAAGCGATCGCCTGTGATTTAATGCAATATTTAGCTACCGATGAAATTTATCATCGTCAAGGCAAGATGTATGGTGTCTTGCTGGTGGAATTGCCTACAGGCCAAACCCAAGTACTCAAAGCTTTTTCTGGTCTTCTCAATGGTTGCAGTGTTATTGAAGGTTGGGTTCCACCAATTCCTGGGCGAGATGAAGTAGCTGTAGACGAAGCCCAAACCCTAGCTGAACTAGATGCCATCAAGCAAGAACTCATCACCCTCCAGCAACTACCACAACGACAGCAATATGAAACTTTAGCAGACGAGTTTCAGCAACAGTTGCAACAAATGAGCGATCGCCATCACAATTCCAAGCAGCAACGAGGCGATAAACGTCAGGAATTTTACCAAAGTCTTACAGGAGAAGCACTGAATACTGCCCTAGAAAAACTTGACGAAGAAAGCCGTCAACAGGGAATTGAGCGCAGGCGACTAAAAGCCCTGCAAAATGCTGAGTTACAACCTTTACAGCAAATAGTTGCCGCAGCAGACGCACGTATTCAGGAACTAAAACAACGACGTAAAGCACTATCCCGGCAATTACAAGCACAGATGCACGCGGCTTATTCCTTGATGAATTTTTTCGGACAATCGGTATCGTTGCAACAATTAATGCCAGGTGGCTCTATGCCCACGGGTACTGGAGATTGCTGCGCCCCCAAGCTATTGCATTATGCAGCAACACATCAACTTAAACCCCTAGCAATGGCAGAATTTTGGTGGGGTGACTCTGGAATTAATCAAGATAAAATCCAGGGAGAATTTTATGGAGCCTGTGTTGAGCGCTGTCAGCCGCTGATGGGGTTTTTGCTTTCGGGATTAAAATCCTTTCCTAGTCGAGATGAGTTAAATTTACCCATTATTTATGAAGACGAATGGCTGATTGCTGTGAACAAACCCCCAGGATTACTGTCAGTTCCTGGACGCCATCGCCATCACCAAGATAGTGTTCTCAGTCGCTGGCGTTATTTGTTACCAGAAGCTGTAAATATGATGACTGTGCATCGGCTAGATCAGGAAACATCTGGTATTTTACTGCTGGCGCGCCATCGCCAAACTCATCGGCAACTTAGTCAACAGTTTCAGCAACGCCAAGTCCACAAGGTTTATGAAGCCATACTTGCTGGTTCTGTAGCAGTTGAACAAGGTGTAATTGAACTACCACTATGGGGAAATCCCGAAAATCGCCCTTATCAACAAGTAAATTGGCAACATGGTAAACCCAGCGTGACTAAATTTCGGGTGCTAGCCAGGGAAGGAAATTATACACGGGTTGAGTTTATTCCCCTCACAGGACGCACCCACCAATTGCGAGTTCATGCTGCTGATGAGCGAGGACTGGGGATAACTATTTTAGGCGATCGCCTGTATGGATGCAGTGCAGTTACTGGTCGGTTACATCTACACGCCAGGGAACTTAGCTTTGAACATCCCCAGTTAGGCAAAACCATCCGTTTACAAGCACAAACACCCTTTTAATCAGTCCGACAACGCCCCTCGGTGTCACACATCCGCTGTTGTCGTTGGTCAAGAATCGTCTTTAAATTTGGTCGTTTTGTAAGAGCGAGTCGCTTATCTGCCCAAATTCCATACAAAAAATCGGCGATCGCCCCGATAACAGGTAATTTAGTGATGGCATAAATCCAACCCATTCCCAGGGTTTCTTGACATCCTCTCCCGCTAAATGCAAGCATTGTAGCGGGAGATTCCAACATCACT
>NZ_CAWUDE010000042.1:0-4717 GCF_963920895.1 Anabaena sp. CCY 9613 | reverse complement strand
CAACCTGAGTGGTGCCAACCTGAGTGGTGCCAACCTGAGTGGTGCCAACCTGAGTGGTGCTGACTTGAGTGGTGCCAACCTGAGTGATTCTAGTAACGAAATTAGTGGCAACCTGAGAGATGCTGATCTGATTTTGGCCAGCATGATTGTTGTCAACCTGAGTGGTGCCAACCTGAGTGGTGCCAACCTGAGTGGTGCCAACCTGAGTGGTGCAAATATAGAAAATGCTCGATTCGGAAATAATCAAGGACTCTCCGAATCTATCAAACGTGAGCTAATTCAACGAGGTGCAATCTTTGAAGATTCTTCTGGCGATCACTCTAGGATTCTGCTGCCTAAATAAAGCAATTGTTAGCGATCGCCTTCGGCATTGAACTCCAATAATGGGTGTATGGAGAAGTATTTTGGTTCTTTTCCACTGTACCCTGCTTAAAAAAAGGGATAAGCAAAACGCCTATCCCCAAAAAATCAATTAATCAATGAATATCAAGTTCCACTCATCCAAGAATTGATGTACTCAACTTGGTCAGGAGTCAAAGAATCAATGTGAATACCCATTGCTTGCAACTTCAAACGAGCAATTTCTTGATCTACCTCAGTAGGAATTGAGTGCAAACCGGGTTCCAACTTACCTTGATTCTTCACCAGGTATTCACAAGCTAAAGCTTGGTTAGCAAAACTCATATCCATAACTGCGCTGGGGTGTCCTTCAGCCGCAGCCAGGTTAATCAAACGTCCTTGTCCCAGAACAACGACTGATTTACCACTGGTCAATCTATACTCTTCAGTAAAAGGACGAACTTCCTTCACTTCTTTAGCTTGAGCAGCCAGATATTTCAAATCCAGTTCAATATCAAAGTGACCGGAGTTACAAACGATCGCACCGTCTTTCATGACATCGAAGTGTTCACCACGAATGACGTGCTTGTTACCTGTCACAGTGATAAAGATATCACCTAGAGGTGCAGCTTCTGCCATTGGCAACACGCGGAAACCATCCATGACAGCTTCAATAGCCTTGATGGGGTCAATTTCGGTGACAATCACGTTACCACCCATACCGCGGGCCCGCAGTGCAGTACCTTTACCACACCAGCCGTAACCAACTACAACAATATTTTTACCAGCCAACAAAATATTTGTGGCGCGGATAATGCCATCTAGGGTAGATTGACCCGTACCATAGCGATTATCAAAGAAGTGCTTGGTGTCGGCGTCGTTAACGTTGACTGCGGGGAAGGTAAGAACGCCGTCGTTGAACATGGCGCGTAACCGCACAATGCCGGTTGTGGTTTCTTCTGTAGTCCCAATCAAATCGCCCATTTGGTGTTGGCGTTCTTGAATGAGGGTGGCAACTACGTCACTGCCATCATCAATAATAATGTTGGGGCGATGATCCAGAGCAATTTGGACGTGGCGGTTATAAGTTTCGTTGTCTTCGCCTTTGAGGGCAAATACGGGAATTTCGTGATCGGCGACGAGACTAGCTGCTACGTCGTCTTGAGTTGATAAGGGGTTACTAGCAATCAAAACAGCATCAGCACCACCGGCTTTGAGCGCGATCGCTAAATGTGCTGTTTCTGTGGTGACGTGACAACAAGCTACAAGACGAATCCCCGCAAAGGGTTTTTCTTGAGCAAAGCGATCGCGGATTTGCCCTAATACAGGCATTTCCCGTCCAGCCCATTCTATGCGCTGTCTTCCCAAGGGAGCTAGGGCGAGGTCTTTAACCTCGTGCTTTAATCGGGGAGAAGTTGCGGTCATCAAAATTTTCCTCAAAAAGTAAAAAAAGTTACGTAATAACTTACGTACTTTACTAGAGTATTCTACAACTGGTGATTCTCGGTTGTCATTACCAAGAAGCTAGTTAATTGTACTCTGGACTAGCATGACCCTGCATAGCCTTAATATCAACTTCATTCCTGACTTTTTTTGGTCTTTATTTTTGATTTTTGTTAAGAGTATTATCAGGGCTAATTTGATGTTTTCCATCTGGTAAACATAGTAATTGTGCATCTATCTAAAGTAGTAAAAGCTATCAAACATGCTAACCTTAACCCCTATGTACAGCACAATGGAACTTTAGATAAGTACATTTACTCAATTAAATTACAGAGGATAACTCTGGAAATCACCGACTGTAAATTATCTACAAGGAGGTATTTGAGTGCGCTTTCAATTTTTGGCGATCGCAAAGCAAGTTTTGTGGCCTAGTTTTGCTTCTCTCAAGCAGAAACAGGTATGTAGGAAAGAAAATTGCTTAAGTAACATCCGGACTATCGCCAAGGGCGTCCCCAACTTGGACACATCCCATAAAGCCTCCCCATCATTAGTTAGACGAGTGCAACCTAAACCCAGTCTGGGTAGGGGTGTAATGTTGACCATTGCAGGTTCAATGGCTGTGGCTGTTGTACCTATGTCCACAGCTACGGCTCAATTGCCTATAAATTTAGCTCCCAACACCTTTAGTAGCGATGCGGATACCCGAATTGCTTCTGGGCAGATTTATTTGGATGGCAACCCATTATTTCAAATAGCGGCAACCAGAAGTAATCTTTCTGAGCGATCGCGAAACGTCCAACAAAATCTCAATCAAATCCGCCAAAATTATTTGCGCTCAACAACAGCAGAAATTAAGGTAGAAATCCGGAGATTAAATGGATTACCAGTCATTTATGTAAATGGTCAATACCTGATGACCATTACATCCGAAGATGCCAGACTGCGGAATGAAGATCCATTCATAACAGCAAATCAAATCAAAGAAAAGTTGGAAGACTCCTTAGAAGTAGCAAGAGAGGAGCGACAACCTCAATTTTTAATCACACAAGGCCAAATTGCCGCTGGCATTGGTGTGGCAATGATTGTGAGCAGTTTGGGAGTATATTACTGGCAACGCCGTTTGAAACATCATGCAAACCGCCCTATACTCCCGATTTCACAAAACGCCCAACACATTACAAGTCAATTAAATCAACAGCAGGATCGACATCTTCAAGAAGTCAAAAAAAGACTGTTTCAATTGACTCAAGCAGGGATTTGGGGAAGTGGGGTTGTTTTCATTTTAGGTCTATTTCCTTATACGCGATCGTTTCAATTAGTGATTCTCACAGCCGCCCAAGTTCCTTTGAGACTGGGTGTCGTAGTACTGGGAACTTATGTAGCGATCCGTTTTACCTATGCCTTAATTGACCGCTTCACTTCTACTTTGATTAGCAGTGGTGCTTTACTAACGTCAGATACTTCTGAACGGATGCAACTGCGAGTGTCCACGTTTTCTGGTGTGACTAAAAGCATTACTACTGGGATCTGGCTAGGAATTGGTATTTTATTAGCCCTAGTTTCACTGGGTATAGATATTGTGCCGTTACTCGCAGGTGCTAGTTTAATTGGTGTGGCAGTTTCCCTTGCTTCTCAGAACTTGATTAAAGACGCGATTAACGGTTTTTTGGTGATTATAGAAGACCAGTATGCCTTAGGTGATGTCATTGCTGTGGGAGATGTCGGAGGCTTAGTAGAAAATCTTAATTTGCGGATGACTCAGTTACGAGATGCTGAAGGACGCTTGATTACGATTCCCAACAGTGAAATTAAAGTTGTTGCCAACCTTTCTAGCCGTTGGTCACGAGCCGATTTAACCATTCCAGTTGCCTATCAAGCTAATATTGATGATGCTTTACAGCTAATTAAAGATGTGGCTATGGAGATGAATCAAGATCCAGTATGGAAACAGAGGATCATTGCACCACCTGAAGTTTTGGGAATAGACGACTTTGGGGTGCGTGGTTTGATGATTCGTGTCTGGATTAAAACGCAGCCACTCAAACAATGGGACGTGGGAAGGGAGTATCGCCGACGCTTAAAAGTCGCCTTGGATACAGCCGGCATTTCTATTCCTGCACCTCAACAGGATATTTGGGTCAATGATGCTCATTTACTGGGGGCGCAAACAAATGGTAAAGCTGAGTAGTTGCTAGGGGCTAAGGGCTAGAGCAAATCTTTCACAGGTTTATTGTGGAGTGGGCTTCTAGCCCAGAACAAGTAAGATGCCTGTTCCACAAGAAAATATGAATGCACTTTTTAACTGTGTCAGTTCACAGCATTTTTCTTCCCATTTAAGTACAAATGTACTATAATAAATATAGCCTCCACAAAGCCTAGTCAAGTACAACGCGGCGATGTGAAAGTCTTCTGGAAGATGGATTCAAGGGTTAAGCCAATGATCAAGCATTACATCCTCAACCTCAACCCGACTGCCAAGCACGAATGGGATCGGTGTATATTACGTGACCCGTTGACAGCCAAACGCCCGGAGATTGCTAAATTAATCGCCGAAGCTGTCGGTGCTGATACAGGTAGTTATTTAGTAAGTGTGAATATCGAAGTACAAGTTTTGCAAGAAGCTGCTGTACCCCAAGCTGAACAACTCTCGCTGCCATTTCCAGAAATTAATGTTCCAGCGCAATTGCGGGAAGTGGCATAAGGGGAAGAAGAGGCAGGGGGGCAGGGTGCAGGGGGGAAAGATTTTCGGTGAGTACCAACATCTGTGTTTTTCATCTCCCCAATCTCCAATCCCCAATCCCTATTTATAGGAAGGTAATTTGATGGTGCAATTAAGTTATTATCCCAGTGCGATCGCCCAAGCAGCTCAACGGGTGAACGAATTGACACTCTCACCGCTAATTGCTTTCCTTCGGAACGCTCCGCGAACGCAATG
>NZ_CAWUDE010000041.1:0-4996 GCF_963920895.1 Anabaena sp. CCY 9613 | reverse complement strand
CGGCAATTAAAATTGCCGTTCGCCCTACATCTCCTACTTGAAAGATAGGAGTTTTAGGCTTCTCGTCTTCATTGATCAATATAGTACTCATGAATAACACACCCAACAAAATTGACCGTCAACGAGAACATCAAGCCAACGAACGGACTTTTTTAGCTTGGCTACGTACTTCTATTGCATTGATTGGTTTTGGTTTTGCGATCGCTCGTTTTGGTCTGTTTCTACGTCAACTAAATGTAGCGTTAACACAAAAAGAGCCTGATGTCAATCTCGTATTTAACTCAGAAAACCTGGGAATTACGTTTGTAGTTTTTGGGATTGTGGCGATCGCCTTAGCTGCATGGCGATACAATCAGGTATTCTGGGAAATTGAACGTGGTGATTATCGACCTCACCGTTTACCTGTTTGGATTATGACCGGAGTAGTGATAATTCTGGGTATTCTCAGTCTGCCTTTACTCTTGTTACGAAACCCGATTTCTCCGCGTCCGTCATCTGTCCCCAATCAATCACAGTCCCGCCATTTTCGTTAAAACCTCTGCGTTTAAAACTTTCCCGCACCTGCACCCCATCAACTGGAAAAAATTATCTCAAATCCTCACCAATAAAAGCTGATAAGTTATGAGTACATAATTAATATTAAATAGATCAGAATATCTACCAGAAGGTAAAATTAAAAAAATTGGCTACAACATAATTAAATATTCATTCAAAAAACTAATTTATTAACGCTGGAAATTTCTAATTATTCAGGTTACAAATTCTCTTCATTCAGTTGAAAAAACCAAGCGATGTCAGAGACAAGCCGCTGCGCGTCTACGCACACAGCACCAGACAGAGGCGATACGCGTAGCGTCAAGCCTTTGGCTTATCGCCACAAACAAAGACAGGGTAAAATTATCATGCACAAAACCTTTGCAACCATTGACGGGAATGAAGCTGTTGCCCGTGTTGCTTACAAATTAAACGAAGTCATCGCCATTTATCCTATTACCCCCTCTTCAGCAATGGGTGAATGGGCAGATGCTTGGTCAGCGGACAATCGTCCCAATCTCTGGAATACTATTCCCAGTGTTGTGCAGATGCAAAGCGAAGGCGGCGCTGCTGGTGCGGTGCATGGGGCATTACAAACAGGTTCTCTGAGTACTACTTTCACGGCTTCCCAGGGATTATTGTTGATGATTCCCAACCTCTACAAAATCGCTGGTGAACTGACTAGTGCTGTGGTGCATGTGGCGGCTCGTTCCTTGGCTACTCATGCGTTATCGATTTTCGGTGACCATAGTGATGTCATGGCATCCCGCGCTACAGGGTTTGCTTTGCTGTGTTCCGCCTCAGTCCAAGAAAGCCAAGATTTTGCCTTGATTGCCCAGGCTGCAACCTTAGAAACCCGTGTATCGTTTATGCACTTCTTTGACGGCTTCCGGACATCACATGAGGTGCAAAAAGTCAAGTTATTATCAGATGAGCAATTGCGATCGCTCATCAACGAAGATTTAATATTAGCCCATCGCGCCCGTGCCCTCACCCCAGACCGTTCTATATTACGGGGTACAGCCCAAAACCCTGATGTTTACTTCCAAGCCCGTGAAGGTGCTAACCCTTATTACAGCGCTACTCCCGCCATTGTCCAACGCCTCATGGATGAATTTGGGTCACTTACTGGGAGACATTACCAAATCTACGAATATCACGGTGCGAGTGATGCCGATCGCGTAATTGTACTCATGGGTTCCGGGTGTGAGACAGTCCACGAAACTGTAGATTACCTCAACAGCCAAGGGGAAAAAGTAGGAGTAGTAAAAGTACGACTTTATCGCCCCTTTGACGTGCAGAGATTTATCGCAGTCTTACCCAAAAGTGTACAGGCGATAGCAGTCCTTGATCGCACCAAAGAACCAGGTAGCGCCGGTGAACCGTTGTATTTAGATGTAGTCGCAGCCATCTATGAAGCCTGGTCAAAAACTCCCTCATTCCCCAAAGTCATCGGGGGGCGTTATGGTTTGTCATCTAAGGAATTTACCCCGGCGATGGTGAAGGCAGTTTTTGATAATCTTGCCCAACCACAACCGAAAAATCACTTTACTGTGGGTATTAATGATGACGTAAGTCACACATCCCTCAGTTTTGACCCCAACTTTTCCACGGAAGCAGATAATGTTGTCCGGGCAATGTTCTATGGCTTAGGTTCCGATGGCACAGTGGGTGCTAATAAAAACTCTATCAAGATTATTGGCGAAGAAACAGACAATTACGCCCAAGGCTACTTCGTCTACGACTCCAAGAAATCTGGTTCTATCACCGTTTCACACCTACGCTTCGGCCCCCAACCAATTCGTTCAACTTATTTAATTGACAAAGCCAACTTTATTGGTTGTCATCACTGGGGCTTTTTGGAACGCATAGATGTCTTAAAAGCTGCTGTCAATGGGGCAACTTTATTGCTGAATAGTCCCTATGATGCCGATACCGTCTGGGAATATCTACCCCAAAAAGTACAACAACAAATTATAGATAAACAACTCAAATTTTACGTTATCAATGCCAATCAAGTAGCCCGTGAAAGCGGCATGGGTGGACGCATCAATACAATTATGCAAGTATGCTTCTTTGCCTTAGCAGGAGTCTTACCCCAAACAGAAGCAATTACCAAAATTAAAAAAGCCATTGAAAAGACTTACGGTAAAAAAGGTACAGAAGTCGTCCAAAAAAACCTCCAAGCAGTAGACAACACCCTCACCAACCTACATAAAGTCGATATACCTCATTTTTCCTCCCCCAGTCCCAACTCCCCACTCCCCACTCCCTTAGACAATGCACCAGAATTTGTGCGGGATGTCCTCGGTGAAATCATGATATGGCATGGTGATAATTTACCTGTGAGTGCATTACCAGCTGATGGCACATTTCCCACAGGTACAGCGAAATGGGAAAAACGCAACGTCGCTGAGGAGATACCTGTATGGGAACCGGATGTCTGCGTTCAGTGTGGTAAGTGTGTGATGGTGTGTCCCCACAGTGCTATCCGCGCCAAGGCTTATCAACCTGATGAATTAATCAATGCACCGACTACCTTTAAATCAGTTGATGCCAAAGATAAAAGTTTTAGTAACCAAAAATTCACTATTCAAGTTGCCCCAGAAGATTGTACAGGATGCGCCATCTGTGTAGATATTTGCCCTGCCAAAAATAAAAATGAGCCATTGCAGAAAGCCATTAACATGGCCCAGCAGCTACCTTTGCGGGAACAAGAACGCAAAAACTGGGATTTCTTTTTGAATTTACCTCATCCTGACCGCAGACAGTTAAAACTCAACCAAATTCGCCAACAACAACTGCAAGAACCATTATTTGAATTTTCCGGTGCTTGTGCAGGTTGTGGAGAGACACCCTATTTAAAATTATTAACCCAATTGTTTGGCGATCGCGCGGTAATTGCCAATGCAACAGGTTGTTCTTCGATTTACGGTGGGAACTTACCTACTACTCCTTGGACAACCAACGCCGAAGGACGCGGCCCCGCATGGTCTAATAGTTTATTTGAAGATAACGCCGAGTTTGGTTTTGGCTTTAGGTTATCGCTGGATAAACAAGCTGAGTTTGCAGCGGAATTGTTAGCGGGGACTGAGGGAATTTCTGAGGAGTTGGTAAAATCTATTCTCAGTGCTGAACAAAAAACTGAAGCTGATATCTGGGAACAACGGGAAAGGGTAGCGTTGCTGAAACATGAGTTAGATCAAATTATAACTTCTGATCCTCATCTCAAATCCCAAATCCAAAACCTCAAATCCCTAGCAGACTACTTGGTGAGAAAAAGCGTCTGGATTGTCGGTGGTGACGGTTGGGCTTATGATATTGATTTTGGCGGTATTGACCATGTGTTAGCAAGTGGTCGCAATGTGAATATATTGGTGATGGATACAGAAGTATATTCCAATACAGGCGGTCAATCATCCAAAGCCACACCTAAAGCCGCCGTAGCGAAATTTGCAGCGAGTGGTAAACCTGCACCGAAAAAAGATTTAGGCTTAATTGCCATGACCTACGGTAATGTTTACGTAGCGAGTGTAGCTTTAGGTGCAAAAGATGAACATACCCTCAAAGCATTTCTAGAAGCAGAAGCTTTTGATGGGCCATCATTAATTATTGCTTATAGTCATTGTATTGCCCACGGCATCAACATGACCACAGGCATGAACCACCAGAAATCATTGGTAGAATCAGGTCGTTGGTTACTATATCGGCATAATCCAGAGTTACAGCAACAAGGTAAAAATCCTCTAAAATTGGATATGCAAATGCCTACGCAATCAGTAGAGCAATCAATGTATCAAGAAAACCGTTTCAAGATGCTGACCAAGAGTAAGCCAGAGTTAGCTAAACAACTATTGCAACAAGCGCAAGCTGAAGTAGATGCACGTTGGCAAATGTATCAATATTTGGCAAATAGGTAAACACCAATTATTCTCCAACAATTGATAAGATACGATTGTAGAGAGAAGCATCAACCCAAAATCTAGCTGTATTGATTAAATCATCAAGGATTGGTTTCACTAATGGAATCAATCCCCGACGCTTTGCTTCAATTAGAATCCCTAAAATACCAATGATTTTTAAATCGTATGCAGTTGCTATTTTTCTGCCTAGTTGTTCATCTATAATTAACCAATCTGCGTTTAACTCTAAAGCTAGAGCTATTGCTGACGACTCACCTGGATCTAATTTAGTTTTTAAGGATTATACAAAACTAATATTTTTAATTGCTTGGACTTGAATCCAATTCAATGTTTTGACTTCTTGCGCTCCTGGTATGGAATCTCCCCATGCGGTTAATTCTCGAAAAACTGCTGATGGGATAATAACTTCTCCATAAAGTTGTTCTAATAAATGAAGTTTGCCTATAGCCGCTAGATTAGTAATAGGCGAGGTATTGCTGAATATTCAGGGTAAGAGCATCTCAATCAGGCTTGACACAAGGAATCAGAAGAATCTAAAG
>NZ_CAWUDE010000040.1:0-6462 GCF_963920895.1 Anabaena sp. CCY 9613 | reverse complement strand
TGTCCCTGACATCCTCAATTTCCTCAAGGATGAAAAGGTTTCCTCCTCCGTTCGTGAGGGTGCGGCAGTAGCATTGGGCAACTTGGGAGACGCCGCAGCCAAGTATGTCCCTGACATCCTCAATTTCCTCAAGGATGAAAAGGTTTCCTCCTCCGTTCGTAGAAGTGCGGCATTGGCATTGGGCAACTTGGGAGACGCCGCAGCCAAGTATGTTCCTGACATCGCCAATATCCTCAAGGATGAACAGGTTCCCGTCTACCTTCGTAGTAGTGCGGCATCGGCATTAGGGAAGATAAAACAACTCAAGCTGGAAGAGGTTGTTATAGTTTTGAATTATATCTATGAGCCAAACCAGGGAATATTTGGGTCAGATACAGGAAACTTTGAATTTTGGCGGTTTTGGTCTTACTTTCTGAGTGGCGGCACAGATGACGTAAAAACGCTACTGACATGGCTGGGCAGACCTGATAAAAAAGTAATTCCTGAGAAACTTACCCACGATGAAGGCAAGAAAACGTTGGAGGTTTTTCTCAAAGCCTGGGAACCTAGTAAAGACCTAGAGAGACTCAGAGAAGATTTAGCAGAACAGATTTCCATAGTTGCCGAGAACAAAAAAGTTAATTGGAAATGGCAAGATATTGGTTTGCTACAATTCCACTACAACAACCTCAAAACTTTCTACCCTACTAAAGCTTATGCGGTGCAGTCACAGATAATTAGCCTTGAGGGTTGGCAGTGGTTTTTCAAAGCCAGAAACACCATCCTCATTCACATTACCTTTTGGCTTGCCCTCATCTTTGCCTACCCCAAATTTCCCCAAGTCCAAGCCATCTTCTTCTGGAACCCTTGGGTACGCCGTATCTTAGGCGTGGGTTACGTCGGCTTTCTCCTCACCTGGTTTCCCCCCTTCCGCCGCAAATTATTTGAACCCTTCAAACCTTCCCTATTAGCCGATGCTGGGTTAGATAATTTTAATGACCAATCATACTTCCCAGAATCCAGAGTCAAAGTTCCCGCTTCAGGAGACATCCTCCCCATAACCGCAGCCTTACCCAGCATTAAAGGACAAATTATCTTAGAAGGAGATTCCGGCTTAGGCAAGTCGATGTTTCTCCGTCATCTCTTGAAAACCTCCCAGCGCATAGTCGTTTATCTCCCCGCCCAGAAATGTGATAAAGGCGTAATTGAAGCCATCCAAGCCAAGCTACACGGCCAAGCCCAAGATGCTGGCTTCCTGAAAAACCTGATTTACAGTGGCGCCATAGATATCTGCATCGACGGACTCAACGAAGTCACCGCCGAAACCCGCGCCAAAATCTGCCAGTTTGTCGAAAGCTATTTCCGGGGCAACATTATCATGACTACCCAGCCATTAGAGTGGACACCCCCCTCAACGGCGAAGATATATAAATTGCAGCCCCTTGAGTCACAACAAATTCAAGAGTTTTTAATCTCCCGTCAGCCGCGACTCCCCAAAGATGCCAAAATTCAAGGTGCTGATTACACCCAAGCTTGCATCAATTATTTAATAGAAGCCCTCAAACAGCAGCAAGCTAAAGAAGAGTTAGATGGTATCCGCCGAATTCTTTCCAATCCAATGGATCTCACAGTGGTCGCGCTAATGCTATCACAAGGTAAACATCCAAACTTGTTTCGCCTGCAAGAACAGCAATACAACCTGATGGCGGCAGAATACCAGCAAGAATGGAAACAAGAATTTCCCCTCAAAAGATTTTCCGCCGCCGTCTACCAAATGCGACTCCAAGACAAACAAGCCTTACCCGCCGATGAATTTCACCAAGTTGTCATGTCTTTAGAAGACGAGAAATACAAAATGGTAGTTAGCCGTCAGTGGCAAGATGAAAAAGGCGAAGCCAAGAAAGAATGGTACTTCCGCCACGATAAAATCATGGATTTCTTTTTAGTGCAAAACTTTCTCGGCGAAAGTGATACAGCGGAAGAACTGCTAGTTGATAGAATGGGCGACCCTCGATTTCGTGGGGTTTATTTTTTGTTAGCAACGTTGCTTCCTTTAGATGCAGCCAAAGAACTGCGAGAAGATTTGATTCAATACGCGGCGGATACTAAAGACAATACGGTGAGTAATACCTTTGTGCAGTTGTTGCGAACTAGATAATTTTTAATTCGTAACTGGCAGGGAGTTTTCTCTATTACCCATTTCTTTCTCGTGTCAAACTATCAATAGCATCACCCAGGGCGGTAGTAAGGCTTTGGCGAGTTTGGGCGTGATTTTCTTGTTCGGTTTTCAAGGCTTGCTGTAGGCGATCGCGTTCTTTCATGATGGCGATTAGTTTAGTTTGCAAGTCTTCTATGGATTGGATTTGCTGAATTTTTTGTTGGGCTTCTGTGGTGGCTTTGCCGTCAACGAGTATACCGGATTCTAGTCCCTTGAGTTGGTGTATCTCTGCTTTGAGGGAGGCGATGGCTTGTTGGGCTAAATTAGCATCTGTGCGGCGTTGTTCGGCTTCGGTGTTATAGAGTTTACGCCATTTTTGGGCACTTTCCCAAGCCGTATGGCGATCGCGCTGCTGTTCTACTAGTTGTTGCTTGAGTGTTTGGATTTCTGTCAACCACTGTTGCGTTAAAGCCGTGCTTTGATCAATACCTTCTGTCATATTAATGCTCTTTTATATACTAGGATTTCAGTATTTATCAGAAAAATGGGTTTAAAATCCCGTGTTTCGCTTCCCGGCTTTAATTTACTAGAGCCAGGTTCTCCACTAAATATGTTAAAACAGTGGAATGCTAACCATGAATTACCGCTACCGAATCTATCCAAGCATCCCTCAAAAACAGACACTTCTTGAGTGGATGGATATTTGTCGCGTTGCCTATAACTATGGGCTGCGAGAAATTAAGGATTGGTGCAATAGCCGGAAATGCATGGTTGACAGATGCTCGATTAGCCATGAATATATCATGGCTGCGGATGCTCCTTTCCCTAGCGAAGTGCGCCAGCTTAATGCTTTGCCAAAAGCTAAAAAGGTATTTCCTCGATTGGGCGAAGTACCAAGCCAGGTTTTGCAGCAAGCACTCAAACAATTGCACCGAGCATGGGAGGGATTTCAAGAAATTGGGCATGGGTTCCCCAGATTTAAAAAATTTGGGCAATTCAAATCTTTGTTGTTTCCCCAGTTTAAAGAAAGTCCGGTAATTGGATTAAATATCAAACTTCCCAAACTGGGGTTGATTCCAATTAACTTGCATCGCCCAATTCCAAATGGATTTGTAGTTAAGCAAGTTCGGATAATTAACAAGGCGGATGTTTGGTATGCCTCTATCAATATCCAATGTGATGTTAATGTTCCCAATTCGATGCCACATGGACATCCGATTGGGGTAGATGTCGGGCTGGAAAAGTTTTTGGCAACTAGTGACGGCGTTCTTGTAAAGTCGCCCAAGTTTCTCAAAGTTATGCAAAGCCAGCTGAAATTGCTGCAACGCAGACTTTCTAGAAAAAAGAAGCGCTCTAAAAATTACGAAAAACAACGCATCAAAGTTGCTAGACTTCACCACACAATTGATAACACCCGCAAGGATTTTCATTTCAAACAAGCTCATGCCCTTTGTGATTCTGGTGATATGGTTTTCATGGAAGACCTAGATTACCGCACTCTGGCAAAAGGGATGCTGGGAAAACAGATGCTTGATGCTGGCTTTGGACAATTCCGAACCATAACCAAGTATGTTTGTTGGAAACGTGGTAAATTCTTTGGTGAAGTTAGCGCTAGGGGGACATCTCAACAGTGTCCTGAATGTGGCGCAGAAGTTAGAAAAGACTTGAGCGTTAGAGTGCATCATTGTCTTAGTTGCAATTATACGACTGATAGAGATGTTGCCAGTGGTCAAGTAATTAGAAACAGGGGTATATCCCTCATTAGTACCAATGGACAGTTGGGAATCCAAAACGCCTATGCAGACGGTTTGCCGGGGATTGAGTTTCCTCAATCTAGGTCAAAGTCGAAAACCCGTAAGGCTCGCCTTGAGCGCAGTCGAAAGGAAACAACTAGGAAATCTAAGAAGTGATTTTTAGAAGCTCCTCACCTAAAGGTCGGAGTGATGTCACGTATGACTAGGCGATCGTCGTCTTTAGCTGAGATACTGTTATCACATTGACTGGCAATTCTCAAAAATTAAAGATTTTTGCCTGAAGAGATGATTTGCAGCGTAAACAAGGGATAACTAAAGATAGTTCCTTCTAAGTGACTATTCTCTTAGTTGTTCTATGACCTATTGCCTCAGAATTGCCGATATCCCCACCAATGAGCGTCCGCGTGAGCGTTTGATGACCCACGGCCCCAAAATTTTAGCTACGGCTGAGTTAATTGCTATTCTTTTAGGCACTGGTCAAGGGCCAGGAAAACTGTCAGCCGTGGGTTTGGGTCAATATATCCTACAAGAATTGAGTAAACACCAACGTGATCCATTGGCAGTTCTGCGAGAAGTTACCCCGGCGGAATTAATGCAAATTCCTGGTATTGGCCCAGCAAAAGCCACAACTATTTTAGCGGCAATTGAATTAGGTAAACGCGCCTTTCAATTTCGTCCCACAGACAGTATACCTATTGATAACCCCATTGTGGCTGCGGCTGCACTCAGTCAAGACCTGATGTGGCAACAACAAGAACGTTTTGCTGTATTGCTATTAGATGTGAAAAATCGCTTATTGGGAACCCAAGTAATTACTATTGGTACCGCCACAGAAACCTTAGCATCTCCCCGTGACATTTTTCGAGAAGTCATCCGTCAAGGAGCAACACGAGCAATAGTTGCACATAATCACCCTTCAGGTAACGTAGAACCCAGCCAGGAAGATATAGAGTTGACACGCCAATTGTTAGCAGGGGCGCAACTTTTAGGTATTCCGTTATTAGATCACTTGATTTTGGGCAATGGTGATTACCAAAGCTTACGTGATATTACTAACTTATGGATTGAGTATCCCCAAGGAGATTAGGATGGTGTGAGATGGGCAGATGGCTTCAGTTAGGGACATCCAAAAATTAAATTACTCAATTCCTGCATCCAATACGAAGATCAGATTTCTTCTCCCCCTGCCACCCCTACTTATTGAGTCAATACTTTTTTCAATGGTAAATTACAATTTATACCACATACAATTTAATAATAATATGTAATATTTGAAAATGAAAATATTACTTTTATATATTAAAATTTGAGGTATTTTTGTACTGAATTACAGATATATTATTAATGGAGATTACAACGATTATAAATGTGAATATATTTTGTATTAACCAGAACTTACGTAACCCTAACGTATTTTCGTAGCGACCATAGGGAAGCAATCTCAAAGCCTTTATTTTCATGACGAGTGCGTAAGTCCTATTAACTTAATCACATCCAAAATCAAATCATGAATTATATAAAAAGACTATTGAATCATGGGTTAAGATTATTACTCCCGGTTCGCCCATTTTTTCGGGAGTTAGAAGAAAGACTACTCAGGGGTAAAAGATTGACCACCAAGTTGGGTATAAATAGTGGTTGGAAAGCCTAGTAAAACAAGAATACGCTGCTGTAAGGGTGAAAGAGCAGTCAAATGAGCATAAACTTCGTTCTTAACCTCAATCAACAGTAGCGTGATTTCTTTAAAGGCTGGCAGGAAGTGAAGAATGTCTGATGAGTTGATTACCACGCTTGCAAACCGATAGGTATGACCATGACAGAGCCGCAAACGCCAGAAGCGAAAGATATAAAAACGAGTGGTGGTAATTACAACGAGCAGATTGGGAAACACTATATTCATGCAGAGACAGTAAATATTTATGAAACGGCTCCTAACCTAAGCGAGCCAAGCAAACACAACGGGAAAGTAATAGCAAGTCAAAAGCAACTAGCATTTGCGATCGCAGGCAGTGTTAATGAAGTTGACCAGTCGAAATTAAAAGCTATTCTTGCACTGTTACAAAAGATTTCTGGTGATGCTTCTATAGAAATTATTCGAGTTGAGGAAGGCAGTATCAGAATTATTCTTAATGGTTCAGATGAAGGTTTAGAAAGAATAAACGAACTATTTGAATCAGGGGAACTAACTGAAGTATTGGGTACTGCTGTTGAGTACGTTGAATTAACAGAATTAGATGAAAAATCTCGTTTGATTCAAGATATTTTCCACAATGGAGCTAGCAGTCAAAATCTGAGCAATGCTGACCTGAGTGGAGCCGACTTGAGTTATGCCAACCTGAGTGGTGCCAACCTGATTATTGCTGACTTGAGTCGTGCTAACTTGAGTCGTGCTAACTTGAGTCGTGCCAACCTGATTATTGCCAACCTGATTATTGCCAACCTGATTAGTGCTGACTTGAGTGGTGCCAACCTGATTAGTGCCAACCTGAGTGGTGCTGACTTGAGTGGTGCTGACTTGAGTGGTGCCAACCTGAGTGGTGCCAACCTGAGTGGTGCCAACCTGAGTGGTGC
>NZ_CAWUDE010000039.1:0-7871 GCF_963920895.1 Anabaena sp. CCY 9613 | reverse complement strand
AACAATTGCAGACTGCTTAATCAATAAGGGTTTCCGCTTTTCTTAGTGCCATTCGACTTGCGTCAAAGTCTCCCCTCTCCTTCGCAAGGTGAGGTTCTGTATTTTATTAAATCCATATTCCTTACCATGATCACGTTGAAAATAGCATTAATCAAAGCCCCTATTTCCTAGTTTTAAACCACTCAACAACCCCATCAGCCACAGCCCTAGCTAATTTTTTCTGTTCTTGGCGATTTTCTATCCATTCAAATTCTTCAGGATTAATCATAAAACCTAATTCCAATAACACCGATGGTGCTGCATGGGGACGTGTCAGGGCTAAATTATTCCAAAACACGCCGTAGGAAGGTCTATCTAGCCTTTTCACTAAATAATTATGCATAAATATAGCTAGGCTATGAGCTTGGGGATGATACCAGAAAGTGCCGATTCCCTTGGTGTTCTCGGCGTCACCACTATCAGGCAAGGCGTTGTAATGTATGGAAAGGGCGATCGCAGGTGATTCTCGATGTATCATGGCCATGCGATCGCCTAGGGAAACTTCAACATCAGTGTCTCTAGTCATGACTACTGTGGCCCCTAGTTTCACCAATTCATCACGCAATAACTTGGATACGACTAAATTGACTTCTTTTTCTGTATATCCGTTTGGCCCAATAGCACCTGATTCTTTGCCTCCATGCCCTGGATCGAGTAGAATCTTGATACCAGATAAAGGATTGCGTCTTTCAAGCTTTATTGTCGGCGGATGACGTAAAGCTAAAACCAGGGTTGTATTGTCGTATCTCAGCTTATATCCCCACTGTTGAGCTTTTTTGAGGTTAAAGGTGTATTGCGCTTGTCCTGGAGCTACCTGCTGCCAATCTAGACGAGAAATTAAAGGGTCATCATCTAGACGAATTGTGTCTGTTTGGGCAGTGGTGTTGTAAAGTGTGAGGGTGAAATTATTATCGCCTTGTTGCACACTTATCGGTACAGGAACTTGTAAGGGAAAAACTATCTCTGTGGCATCAGAAAGTCGGCGATATCCAACACTGCGAATGGTGGTATGTGGCGGAATCGCACCTGGTAAAGTGCGAGTTTCCTGACTATTAATCCAACCGCCATAGTCTAAGCGTAGCCATTCACCTTCTCTTCCAGTAATTGATGCCCGTGTTCGGTGAGGTAGTGGGGTCAGTCGAGAATAATCGGTACTGGGGCCAGTACGTGCCACCCCTGCATCTACTACCACCTCAGCAACTTGCAAGTTTGAGGGTGAGAGGATTTGAATTTGACCAGTCCCTGGTTGAGTTATCGTCTTACCATTGAGTGTAAGTTGAAATTCTGGTTTACCCAAATCCACATTTTTACTGGCATCTGGGATCACAGCACCAGGCATGATGTTGTTACCGTAGGTAAGGAAACCAGGTTGTGGCAATGTAGTACAACCCTCATACTTTCCTGGGATAAACTGGGCGGTAGGCTGGTTACTTCCCGTGAGGGCAGCCGCATTACTTGGTAAACTTACTTGTTGGGTTTGGGGTGCAAGAGTAATTGTTTGATTTGCCAGGTTCACAGATACACTGGCATTAGGGGGTGCAATGGCGCTAAAACAAATTAGTTCTCCCGGTAGTCTGGCAATGTCAGCTGCTGGAGTGAGAGAATCTTTGGCAAAGTCTAGCCCTTGTGGCAATTCAGGCTGAGTGGCACGCCTTGTAACTTGAATCTGAAGTTCTTGGTTTTGGTGGCATACAGTAAAGAGATTCTCGCCCACTTCTAAGGGAAAACTTGGGGCAAAATGACCGGCTTTGCTGCGGTTAATTGGCTTACCATTGATGAGAACCTGTCCATCTGCTGGCGCTGTGCCAATAAAAAAGATTTTTTCCGCACTTGTCTGATGGTTGTTTGGGGGATAAACAACTAAAAGTGGTGATTCTGCCAAGGTTACTACAGAGGAGGTAACAATACAGCCTGATATTACTAATCCTAAAAGTTTTTTCACGACAACAGAACCAAAGATTTAACCACAGTGACTGTGGCACAATGACGGGATGTATTTTGAGAAGTTGCTAGAAATTCAAACTACTATGACTAAGTTTATTTTCGTAACTGGAGGTGTAGTTTCCAGTATTGGTAAGGGCATTGTAGCAGCAAGTCTGGGACGTTTACTGAAATCGCGCAATTATTCGGTGTCGATTTTGAAACTCGATCCTTATATTAATATCGATCCAGGTACAATGAGTCCTTTTCAGCATGGGGAAGTGTTTGTTACCCAGGATGGTGCGGAAACAGATTTAGACTTGGGACATTACGAACGCTTTACCGATACTTCAATGTCGCGATTAAACAGTGTTACCACTGGCTCGATTTACCAAGCGGTAATTAATCGAGAGCGACGCGGAGACTATAATGGCGGTACGGTGCAGGTTATCCCTCACATCACCAACGAAATTAAAGAAAGAATTTTGCGGGTTGCTGAAGATACTAATCCATCTGTAGTGATTACAGAAATTGGTGGTACGGTGGGAGATATTGAATCGCTGCCGTTTATGGAGGCTATTCGCCAGTTACGTAAGGAAGTAGGACGGCAAAATGTCTTGTATATGCACGTTACTTTAGTACCGTGGATAGCTTCGGCTGGTGAAATGAAGACTAAACCTACACAGCATTCTGTCAAAGAACTGAGATCTATTGGCATTCAACCAGATATTTTAGTTTGTCGGTGCGATCGCTCGTTACCTGTGGGATTAAAACGCAAGTTGTCGGAATTTTGCGATGTTCCCCAAGAATGTGTCATCACTGCCCAAGATGCCAGCAGTATTTACGAAGTACCGCTAATTCTAGAACAAGAAGGACTGGCAGAACAAGCATTAGATTTGCTGCAAATGGAACAGCGTCAACCAAATCTGGTGCAGTGGCAAGCAATGGTGGAACGGTTGTACAGTCCCAAGCACACTGTGGAAATTGCCATTGTTGGTAAATATGTGCGGTTAAGTGATGCATATCTATCTGTCGTCGAGGCGTTGCGTCATGCAGCCATTGCTACCTATGGAGATTTACGTTTGCGGTGGGTGAACTCCGAAGACATAGAAAACGAATCCCCCGATACTTATTTAGCAGGTGTTGACGGTATTTTAGTACCTGGAGGTTTTGGTATTCGGGGTGTAGACGGTAAAATTGCCGCCATTAAATACGCACGCGATCGCCAAATACCCTTCTTGGGTTTATGCTTGGGAATGCAATGTTCCGTGATTGAATGGGCCAGAAACGTCGAGGGCTTAATCGGTGCTAACAGTTCCGAATTTGATCCCGAAACCACCAATCCAGTTATTAACCTGTTGCCAGAACAACACGATGTGGTGGACTTAGGCGGAACTATGCGCTTAGGACTTTATCCTTGTCGTCTTGTCCCCAACACTTTGGCTTACAATCTTTATCAACAAGACGTGGTTGACGAACGCCATCGACATCGCTATGAGTTTAACAATAATTACCGTAATATGTTGTTGGAATCTGGTTATGTAATTAGTGGCACTTCTCCCGATGGACGTTTAGTGGAAATTGTAGAATTTCCCCAACATCCCTTCTTTATATCTTGCCAATTTCATCCAGAGTTTCATTCCCGTCCTAACACTCCTCATCCTTTATTTAAAGGATTCATGGAAGCTGCTATCAACCGGACTCATTCACTTTCTGGATTACCAACACCTGTAGAAGTTTCTTAAAAAATTCAAAACTCAAGAAAAACACTTTTTTGGGTTTTGAATCCACGCACAGCAACATTAACTTAGGGCTTGAGACTTTTGTTCAGACATATACAGGGTGCATCATTCATAAACTTCAAACTTAAGGAGATGTTGTGGCGTACTGGGTGAAAATCCTTTACGAAAAGAAAGAATATGTAGTCAATTTTGACCGTGTTAATGCTTTTTGTTATGAAAAGAATGGCAGGGTCACTTTTTGGCTACCTGATTGTGCTATTCCCATTGTGATTAACCCCCAAAGTAATTTAGACGATTATGAAAAAGTTTTAGAATATTTAGAATATGTGACAGGTATAGAACTGGAAAATGCCCATTGGGTAAAAATCATTTATGAGAAAAATGAATATATAATTAACCTCACTTGTATTAGTTCCTTTTGTCAAGAACCTAATAACAGGATAACTTTTTGGTTGCCTGATGGGACGATTCCTATTATTATTAACCCCGTGAGTAATCCAGAATCTTATGAAAAAGTTTTAAAATTTGTGCAAAAGTCCACGGGATATTCTTTATCATAACTAATTGCTAGCCCCTAGTACAAGTCGGCGTAAATAAACAGACCAGTTGAAATCAATAAAAAGCCTATAAAATAAGCTTTTTGACTTTTGACCCTTCTCCTTCGGAGACGCTAACGCGGTAAGCGCAGCTATGCCGTAGGCTTTACGACTAAGCTCAGGGTAAACTTTTGAACGCCAGTTGCTACAAGTCGGGGAACCCGCCCAACGCACTGGCTTCTTTTGACTTCCGCCTTGCGGTACTAGCCTCTTCCTAAGTCGATTAAATTATCAAGCTTCCTAGACGCTTTAATATACTAACTACTTTCTGTAATTCTGCATCGCGTTCCATTGATAAAGCATAAGAACGAGCATAATAAAGTTGTTCTTGTTGCATTAGCTTGACAAAAACAAACTCTCTACCATTAATTAATAAACCAAAAGTTGGTTGTGTAATATTTTGATTAGCCAGCATATAACTGAGTGCTTGAGGCAAAGCAATCATCACATCAAATTTACTGCTTTTTGATTCAATTACCAGTATCCACAAACGTTTTTGAATGACAAGAACATCAATATTGCCTTTAACAATCAAATCTTCGTCTTCAGCAGTGATTTCTATAGCAGTTTCAGTTTCAATCTCAAAAGGAGGTTGATAAAATCCAGCTAAATCTAATAAAGGAGACAGCACTACCATCTTCACTGCCTCTTCTGACATGAAACGGCGTTTATTTAAGTTAAAATAATTGCTTTTAATTCGCTCAATTGCTTGCTGTTCTACATCATTGAGAGTCGGTAAATTATCTTGCCACTCTCTAAAGAAATTGGTATCTGAGGCCAGTTGCAAACCAAACTTTTCTTCCAATTCATCAAGACTGATTTCTCTGGCTGGAATAATTTGCACCATAGGAAACTGGGAAGATGGCTAATGATGAATGACTAATGATGATGCCAATTTTGCTGCACCCACCATTCCAGCTGAGTTGCCTAATTCAGCGGGTAAAATTTGTAAGCCGGCGCGAGATGTGGGCATGACTCGCTGTTCAATTTCTGCTTTAGCTGCGGAGATAAAAAATTTAAAGCAACCACTAATACCGCCACCAATAACAACTGCTTCTGGTGTTAAAACGTAAATTAAACTAGCTAAACCAATACCTAAACCTTTACCATATTCTTGCCAAAAAGTCAAGGCACAGACATCTCCGGCTTGGGCAAGAGCGGCTAATTCCATGGGTTCCTTGCCGGTATGCTGACGAATGGCGGCAACTGACCCATACTGTTCTAAAGAGCCTCGATTGCCACTATTACACGTGGGGCCATTGGGGTTCAAGGTAATCAAACCCAATTCCCCGGCTGCGCCTTGATGTCCCACAAACAGTTTGCCATCCAAAATAATCGCTCCACCAACCCCAGTTCCCAAGGTCAACAAAATAAGATTTTGAAAGTGGCGCCCTGCTCCTAGCCAAGCTTCTGCCAAGCCTGCACAGTTGGCATCGTTGGCAATAATCGTAGGTTTACCTGTTTTGGCTTCTAACCAGTCGGCCAACGGTACATTTATCCATCCCGGTAAGTTGATGGCGATTTGGGCAATACGTCCTGTTTTATCGGCAGGGCCAGGAGTTCCCACACCAATAGCTACAGCTTTATTGTCCGGGTCTACTTGAGCGATCGCATCTATCAAAACCACCAGCACCGCTTCTGGTGTCGATGGTTGGGGAGTTGCTAAAGTCAACGATTGTAGGCACGTGCCATCTGGTTGGAACCTTCCTAGCTTAATTGCTGTTCCCCCCACATCAATACCAATTACTTGAGAATTAATCACCTGATAAAATATAAACCAATTCGTAATTCAGAAAACCAGATATAAAATGGGTTTGCAGTTTTGGATGTAATGCTGGATTTTAAAGCATTGGTATCTATCTTTTAACTCCTTAGCAAATTAGACCCCCAGGAATATTTAGAAATCCATCCATACAGATAAAGAAATAGTATTAGTTTTTTGGCGTTTTGGTACGAAACATTTCTGAGTCTTCTGTATTTTTGGACGTGATGTGTAAATTAGTCGCCATTGACGAATGAAAACTTGATTGCTGCCAATTTGTCACTGGTGTACCGTGTAACAGACCAGTTAAGGCAACGGATAGCATGAACCCACCAGCAGCGGCGGCGATTAAGGAAATGTTATCTTTCACTCAGTTCTCTCGGTAATAAAATCAACAAATATTCAGACGCAGAAACAGTCACTTCGCTCCAGTTTATTTTTTTCAGCAAGGATGGACTATTTCCGGATTCCATTCTCGCGCCGTAATCGAGGATTGACAAACTCATTTAACCCCTCACCAAGTAGTGATAACCCTACTACCATTAATGTCATGGCTAAACCGGGGAAGAGAGTAGTCCACCAAATGCCTGTGGGCAAGGCTTCTAGGGCTTGTCTTAAGTCGTGACCCCATTCAGGCACTTCTTCGGGAAGTCCTAATCCTAAAAAGCCTAAACCGCCTAATACTAAAATTGCATCGGCGGCGTTGAGGGTAAATAATACAGGTACGCTTTGAATAACGTTAAAAAAGAGATAGCGAGATAATACAACCCAAGTAGAAGCACCCATTGCTTGAGCTGCTTCAATAAATACTTCTGTTTTCACACTGACAGTATGATTACGGACAACCCGATAATATTGGGGAACGTAAGCAATACTAATGGCGATCGCCGCATTTAAAATTCCCCGACCCACCACAAAAGCCAGTGTCACAGATAATAATAGCCCCGGCAAGGTGTAGATACTATCCATGACAAACAGCAACACCTTATCCAATTTACCGCCAAGATAGCCACTTAGCATTCCCAAAGGTACACCAATAATCATGCTGAGTGCTGTAGCTAAAATCACTACTTGTAACGCAGCTTGAGCGCCAAACAATGTGCGAGAAAATACATCATGTCCTAAGCGACTCGTCCCGAACCAATATTTAGCTGATGGTGGTTCTTGGATAGGGTTAGCCAGAAACTCTCTAGGGTTTTGTAGCCATCCCCAACCCTGTAAGACAGGAGCAAAGAATGCCAAAAAAAAGAAAAATAAAGTAATGGCAATCCCAATCAGCATTAATTTCTGTGAAAGATTGGGATTTTGGGTAAAACGTAAAAATATTGGCAACTGACGTTTAGTGATGGCCATGAGCGATCGCCTGGATCAAGAAAGATACTATTTTACATATACTCAGGCAAAAGCCAACAAAAATCAGGCAGGCATTTTGCCCACCTGTGATCCAAACGGCTACAAACCAACTAATTCACGAGATTCAAAATTAGAGAGTTGTTGAGCAATGGCCAATCTCGCTGCTAATTTCGCTACACTAAACTGGTTACGCAGATATTCTAAATGAGCGATCGCATTGGCTTTTTCCACAGATAATCGCATCTGCATATCCACTGCTTGTTGATACTCTTGATTCACCAGCAGCACTTCAAAGCGACGAGACTTGCGTTGAGCATCATTTTTCAAGTCCATCTCAAAAGCGGCAACACGGTCAGCATTACCTTCAAATCGGTTAATCTGGTGCTGCACCGCCATTAACTGAGAATCTATCTTAATGGAGCAAGAGGACTCCCGTTAAAGTCGCCAGACTTAACGGGA
>NZ_CAWUDE010000038.1:0-8707 GCF_963920895.1 Anabaena sp. CCY 9613 | reverse complement strand
TTTGATATCCAAAGACTGCTGGAAGAACTCAATCGCCCGTGGGTATTGTCCCAGGGAGTTGTAAGCACTGCCCAAATTATTTAAGGAAATACCTTCGCCATTGCGATCGCCTATGTCCCTTTTGATATCCAAAGACTGCTGGAAGAACTCAATCGCCCGTGGGTATTGTCCCAGGGAGTTGTAAGCACTGCCCAAATTATTTAAGGAAATACCTTCGCCATTGCGATCGCCTATGTCCCTTTTGATATCCAAAGACTGCTGGAAGAACTCAATCGCCCGTGGGTATTGTCCCAGGTAGTTGTAAGCATTGCCTAATGAAGTGAGAGAAGCTGTATATTTCCAATTTTCTCTCTCACCAATTCCTTCCCATTTACTTACCAACTGCCCATATAATTCCACTTGGTCTGTGTAATAACCTCGCAAGGTCAAAAATTTATCGCAAAACCGAATGCTATCAAAAGCAGAGTTATAATCTTGCAACTGATAAAAGTGATCGAAGATTTCTAAGTATTCTTTGACATCTTCTTTTGTTATCCAAGGTGGTTGTTTAGCAACTGAGCGATAATAATCAATAGCTCGTTGATGCGCCTCTGTTTGATCACCTGCTTTATACCGCACATACTCCAACACCACTGGCTGAAACTCAAACCACCGCTTACCATTAAGTTTTTCTAATAAAAAAGAACGCTTAACCAGATTCTTTAACTCTTGCTCAATTTCTGCTGCTGAATATCCTGTCAACATAGCCACTGCTGCTGCGCTATTAATTGCACCACGATAAACACTAATATTCAGCAACAAAGCCTTTTGCAGTTCACTCAATCTTGCAAAACTGGCATCTAATACCAACACCATCCCCACATTTTCCCGGCGATGCACACCTACCACTTGGGAATCTGTCAACAACTGCTGCAAATTCCCTAAACCTAAATTTGCGAGTCTGCTTAAATCCGGGTCTTGGGAATATTCTTCCTTTAATAAATCTGCTACCAATCTCAACAATAGGGGATGTCCATCTACCAGTTTGACAAACTCTGCTAAATCTCCCCGAATGCCTAATGCAGTTAACAGCGCTTCTCCTTCCTCTACTTGCAAACCTTTCAGGGGTAGCCATGCAAAGCCTTTTGGTGATTCTGGTCTTTCCCTAGTGGTGACTATGACTTTACTACTACTGCCAGATTCAACCCAGGCGTTAAAGAAATCACCATAAAATAGACTTCCCCATTGTCTATCTGCTTGTAATACACTCTCTAAATTGTCAATAATCAGTAAAAATTGACCAGTTCGTAGACACCTAATCAACGCCTCGACTAACTGCGTTTCTTGTTCTGGAACCGGAAAGCCAAACTCTTGTAATACTTTCCGCGCTAAATCGCTAAAACTTGCCCCGTTACCGACATCAGCCCAAAAACGTTTAGGAAAACCCCCAATTTCATCGTAAATTTTAGCAGCCAGAGTAGATTTCCCTGTACCACCAATGCCTTCTATACCAATGAGGAATGTATTTTTATCAGTTAACCATTGCTGTATTTGGGCTATTTCTTCTGTTCTTCCTTGCCAGTAAGCCAAGCTTTTGGGCGAGTCACCTGCTTTCAAAATCCCTGGTGATTCGGTTTTACTACCACTTTCTAGATGAACGAGAAATTGAACCTGTTCGGCATTCAGATGAAAATTTTCTGCATCAATGGAAGCAATTTGAGTTAATTTACTCGCATCGTGGGCATTTCCCTCTAATTTGATGATTTTTTGGTTGCCGGGGTTAGTTTCTTCCATTAGCTGAATGAAAGTAAATGAATATCACGCAGAGGAGGACACTTGTGTAGGTGGGTTTCCCGACTTGAGCAAAGTGTCCGTCGCGCTAAGACGCAGAGAGTAAGTGAGTTTTAGGTGATACTCTGCGTACCTTTGCGTTTAAAAACTTACTTCATTAGCTTCAATCTTCCCGACTTGCTTTAAGGTACTTTGGTCGTAAGCATTAGCATTCATTTGAATGTTGTCACCAGATTGATTACTTCCAGCTTGCAAAATTTGGGCTATTTCTTCCGCCAGTGCTGGATCTGCATCCAAAATCTTCTTCAATTGCACCCGCAAACTCGCTTGTAAATCTTCATTCTCTGGACTTTCAGCTACATCTGTCGCGGCTTCTTTGGCTGCTTCCTTAGCTTCTACTTTAGGTTGTAACTTAGCCCAAATAGCCTTGGCTTTATTCCAACCATCTTCACCCACTTTTTGAGATGCCCCTTCTACGGCTTTATTACCCACATTCAGCAGAAACGGCAGACATGGAGCTAAAAGTTTAACGATTAAGCTGATATCCATTAATTTACGCAGTATATCGCAATTATGTATACAAATTCATACTAGCGCACGATAATTCTCAATTACGGTAATAGGGTGATTTTATACTTTACTTTACGCGATCGCAAAATGATTCTCGATCTGTTTGAGTCCACTACAGGCGATCATCGCATGGTCAACAATAATTATTTTCGTATTGGTGGAGTAGCCGCTGACCTACCTTTTGGTTGGGTGGATAAATGCCAATACTTCTGTCACTATTTTTTACCCATTATTGATGAATATGAAAAATAGACCAGTGTTTGTGTCGGGTTGTCAATAAGTCCTAGTATAGACATAAACCTGCATAAATTTTGTGGAGAGATGAGCCTTGCTTGCTTCCCCCATATCCGTTAGGGTGAATGCTGTTGATGGATATTTTGTATATAATCCAATCTTACGGTGTAGCAAAATTCTACCTCTAAGTAGAAGTTGTACTACTCAATACTCTTTATAATCGAATAATTGATTGAGTTATGTTTGCTACGGAATATATCAACTTTCATAACTATCAAATTATTATCAGTAGCCGAAAATTATTTGGTTGACTTTGCTGAATAAACTGCCGTTACACCAATCAATGAGGAAATAAAATTGCCGTGTCTTCATTAAGAAGTTTTGAAGATAAGCAGCCGCACATCCGGACTTCGCCTAGTTTAGAATTTTTCAAAGGGGTGAGTCAAGTTACTGGCTGTACCCTTTTATCAATTACCTCGCTGGCAATTTCTGTGCTAGCTGGAGGACTGCTTGGTTTAGCTATTAGTTTCCGTGATTTACCAAGGGTGAGAAAAATACGGAACTTTGTACCTGCACAAACAACTTATATCTATGACATTAAAGGCAGGCTGTTGGCAAGTATTCACGGGGAAGTGAATCGTGAAGTAGTTCCCTTAAATAAAATTTCTCCTCACCTAAAAAGAGCCGTATTAGCCACAGAAGATACTTATTTCTATGAGCATCAAGGTATTAATCCTATGGGCGTGGCGCGTGCTTTAGTAGTTAATTTGGAAGCTGGGAAAGTTCAAGAAGGCGGCTCTACTATCACCATGCAATTGGTGAAAAACCTGTTTTTATCTCAAAAGCGTATTTTAACGCGGAAGATAGCAGAAGCAGTGCTGGCAGTTCGTTTAGAACAAGCTTTCAGTAAAAATGAGATATTGGATCTATATCTCAATCAAGTTTATTGGGGTGATAACCATTATGGTGTGCAAATGGCGGCACGTTATTACTTTAATAAGTCAGCCGCAAATTTGAATTTGGCTGAATCAGCTATGATGGCAGGTTTACTGCCTGCACCAGAATATTTCAGTCCTTTTGTAAACCTGGACTTGGCAAAACAAAAGCAACAAGAAGTGCTTTTTAGGATGCGGGAATTAAACTGGATTAGCCAGCAAGATTACAATCAGGCTCTCAAAGAAAAGATTCAACTGAATAAAAATCGGTCTTTAGAAGGTAGTGCTGCACCTTATATAACTAATACTGTAGCCCAGGAATTGGTGAAAAAGTTTGGACGTGATGCATTGCTCACAGGTGGAATGCGGGTGCAAACAACTGTTGATGCTAAATTCCAAATGATGGCAAAAAAAACAGTCAAGAGTTGGCATCAAAGATTGACAAATCAAGGGTTAAGAAATAATCAAATAGCTTTAGTAGCTATTGACCCTCGTACCCATTTTATTAAAGCTTTAGTTGGTGGCGTAGATGCCAAAACCAGCGAGTTCAACCGAGCAACTCAAGCGCGTCGTCAGCCAGGATCTTCTTTTAAACCGTTTGTTTACTACGCTGCCTTTGCTAGTGGCAAGTTCACACCCAATACAATAGTGCAAGATACTCCAGTCAAGTATCGTGATGGTAACCGTTGGTACTCTCCACGCAACTATGATAATAGTTTTATGGGAGCCATGCCAATTCGCAAAGCTTTATCACTATCTCGGAATATTCCAGCAATCAAACTAGGCAAAGCTGTAGGTCTAAATAAAGTTATTGAAACCTCTCGGACTTTGGGTATTACGAGTCCGATGCAACCTGTAACTTCTTTGCCTTTAGGTGCAATTGGTGTAACGCCTCTAGAAATGGCTAGTGCCTATGCTACTTTGGCTAATTATGGCTGGCAGTCACCATCTACATTAATCATGCGTGTCACTGATAGTAATGGCAACGTTTTGATGGACAACACACCTAAACCTAATTTGGTTTTAAATCCTTGGGCATCGGCATCGGTGATTAATGTGATGCAGTCTGTAATTAATAATGGCACAGGTAAATCTGCTGCTATAGGTCGTCCGGCTGCCGGTAAAACGGGAACAACTTCATCAGAAAGGGATGTTTGGTTTGTAGGTACTGTACCCCAGTTGACAACTGCGATCTGGGTAGGAAGAGACGACAACAGAAGATTAGGTTACGGTGCCACAGGTGGTGGTACGGTTGCTCCTATATGGCGTGATTTTATGCGAAATGCACTTAAAAATGTCCCAGTCGAGAGCTTCCAGCGACCTTCTGAGTTTCCTCGCCCCCGACCAAATAAGGAATAGGAATTTTAGTGGTTGATTTACCTGGGTATCGGGAGGACTGAATGACAAAAACTTCACTTTCTATGATGGACGAGGTTTAGCTATATTTTTTACAGTACCTCTAAAAGCACTTTCTTAACAGGCTCAGAATATTTAGTCCTAACCCAACCTGAATAAATAAAAAATATGGCACTACGTGATCCTCTTCCTAAAAACATTAAACAACCCGTTAGACAAGCAGTTTCTCATCTTTGGGTTGAGCGATTAGCAAGATTAGGCTATGCAGCAAAAGGACTAGTTTATATTATTGTGGGTTTACTAGCAGCACAGGCAGCATTTGGTTCTGGTGGCAAAACTACAGATACTAGTGGTGCGCTAGAAACGATTGTCACCCAGCCTTTTGGTAAATTTCTCCTGGGTATTGTCACCCTGGGGCTTATTGGGTATGCACTTTGGCGATTTGTGCAAACTATTCTCGACCCCGAAAATTCTGGTCAAGAAATGAATGCTAAACGAATTGCCAAGCGTCTTGGCTATGCTTTTAGTGCGATCGCTTACTTCAGTTTGGCTGTAACATCTATCAAAATAATTATCGGTTCAAGTAGTGGCGACAGCGATTCAGTTGAAGATTGGACGATATATTTTCTAAATCAACCCTTTGGCAGATGGTTAGTAATGCTTGTGGGTTTGATAGTCATTGGTGTTGGGATTTCTTATCTTTATCAAGCATACCAAGGTAAATTTCGTCGCCATTTCAAACTTGCTCAAATGAGTCGGACTGAGCAAATTTGGGCAGTGCGTGTGGGTAGATTTGGGATTACTGCCCGTGGCATTGTTTTTGGTATCATCGGCATTTTTATAATGCTGGCAGCGATTCAATTAGATGGCACTCAAGCTAGGGGATTAGGTGGTGCATTGGCATCTCTGGCGCAGCAACCTTTTGGCCCTTGGATTTTAGGTGTAGTGGCGTTGGGTTTGATTGCTTACGGTATGTATTCCGTAATAGAGGCTCGCTATCGACATATTACTAATTTATAAAAAAAATATGAACACTGCAATATATGCGATCGCCTTAGCAATCATACATTTATTTTCTGGTCAACTACAATTTCTCAATGCTAAACCACGTAGTCGTTGGCTCTCGTTTGGCAGTGGAGTATTTGTTGCTTATGTGTTCGTCCACATTTTGCCAGAATTGAGTGAAGCCCAAGTCACACTCCAAAGCAGTTTGAATATTGGACTTGATTTTTTAGAGCATCACGTTTATTTAGTGGCACTTTTAGGTTTAGCAGTGTTTTATGGCTTAAAGCAATTTGCGAACAAGTCACGTCAACGTAGTCAAAAAAGTGTCGTGGCTGATACCTTTGTAGTTTAATTTCTTTGTGTAATTTATTAAGATTTTTTAATCATGAAAAATATCCCTCAAAAACTAAAATATTCTATTTTAGGATTAGTAGGTGCGATTACACTATTGGTAATCTGGAGTTTGATCGAACCCCGCATACTCAACATCGAAACCGAAACTGCAAAAATTCCCAACCTTCCCCCATCTTGGCAGGGTAAGCAAATCGGACAAATCTCAGATTTTCAAATTGGATTATGGGGCGACAATCGTGGTACTGCTCGTCGCAGCGTGGCTAAATTGGTAGAGGCAAAACCTGCTGTAGCGTTGATCAGTGGCGACTTTATTTATCATCCAGGCTCTAATATCAAACCAGAGATCGAAACAGCAGTAGATATAGTTCGTCCTCTGATTGCAGCAGGTATACCTACTTATGCAGTGCTGGGTAATCATGATTACGGCATGAGTAGTAGGTCTGCACCACCTAAAACAGAAGAAGCCGAACGTTTGAAAACGGCATTAGAATCAGCAGGTATTAAAGTATTGGAGAATGAGTCAGTTCAACTGCAACTGCCAAATAGTAATGATACTTTATATCTAGTTGGGGTAGGTTCGCTATGGGCAAATCGGGATAACCCTGAGCAAGCTTTGAGTGATGTACCAGATAGCAGCCCTAGAATCACGATGATGCACAATCCAGACTCATTTGAGAAATTTCCTGCCAATTCAGCCCCCTTAGCAGTGGCGGGACATACTCATGGGGGACAGATACGAGTACCAGGTTTCCCTCAGTGGTCGTGGTTAAGGTTCACACAAAAAGATAAAGTTTATGCCGATGGTTGGGCAAAGGGTTTCGGCAAACCTGGTAATCAACTTTATGTCAATCCTGGCATTGGAATGAGTATTGCACCAATACGTTTATTCTGTCCGCCAGAACTAACATTTTTTACTCTTCAGGCAGATTAATCTAGCTAATGAATATTCAATCTTGACCAATTAATCTTATTCCTGGTTCACCTAGGAGTGCTAAACAAGGAAAGTTTGATCTAGCCTCAAAAGTTACTAGGTCTGGATTATAGACGTGTCCCCACTCTATTTCTGGGTCACACAGATAGTCACGACAAGACAAATTCATGTGACCTGAGCGAGGACGCCAAAACCGTTTCCAGCCGTAATCTTGACTTGGCATTTTTACTGACAATAGCCCTCTTTTGTCGTTGTGCCAAAAAGTATACGCCTAAGTTAGTATTTGGACTAATTTTTGGCAAAATGTCAACTACTTATCTATAGAAGTTAGCTATATAATAGTGTTTATCTCTAGGTTCATTATAGGTTATACCTTTAGGATTATGAATTAAAAATCAGCCTTGCTTATGTTTAAGTTGTTAGGTAATGATTACCTAATTATGTAAGTGAGGTAACTAATTATGTCACAACAAACTATCTCATCTGAGTTGATGATGGAATTGTCCACAGACGAACAACAGATGATCTCTGGAGGTCAATGGGGTAAAGGTCGTAAATGTCCTCGACGTATTCGCGTTCCTAAATGTGGTTTCTACTTCCGTAAAGGCGGATATGGCGGCGGCAAATATGACGATGGCGGATATGACGACGGCGGATATGACGACGGCGGATATGACGACGGCAAAGACGACAAATATTAGATATGACGTCGGTTTTGAATGAAAGCTAGTTGTTAATTAGCCAATTAGCCAAGCCTACAATATTTTCCGTGGGCTTGGCTAATATTATCTGAGCTTGGAAGTGGGAGATGGAAAGAAGCGGGGTTGTAATTAATTGACCAATGACCAATGATTAATCACTAAATAGCTTGTCTTTTTTCCGGATAATCCAAAAAATTATTGAATATTATCTTATCTAAAATATTCATGCCTAAAACATATGGACATGCCCCAGCGCGTATCAATTCGCTACAAAGACACGTCCTACAGCATTAATGAGATCCGTTTAAAAACTTTTCGGCTTGGTTTTCAAATATGGGATGAACAGACTAAGCCTAGAAAAACAGAGCTTTATGAGTTTATACTATCTTGCTTGAAACAGGTTGACCGTCAAGATCGTTATATGTTTTCTCTGCTATTTATAGAGTTAACAGATATCATACGCAATTCTCGACTTGACAGGGGAATGAAAGAGGTTCTGGTTAAAACAGCTTTTAGCGAGTTTGCTTGCGCGTTAACAGATTTTGAAGATGGGGGGAAATAAAAAATTCTTGCCCCACCTAATTCACTACTGCTAAATTTTTAGTTGTCCTTTTAGTCTCATAATTAATTGCGTTAATTTTCCAAACCTGGTGGATTATTGTTCTCCAAACCTGGCGGATTATTGTTCTCCAAACCTGGCGGATTATTGTTCTCCAAGCCGGGTGGATTATTGTTCTCCAAACCTGGTGGATTATTGTTCTCCAATCCTGGTGGATTATTGTTCTCTAATCCTGGCGGATTATTGTTCTCTAATCCTGGCGGATTATTAGTTTCCACATCTGGCGGATTAT
>NZ_CAWUDE010000037.1:0-11091 GCF_963920895.1 Anabaena sp. CCY 9613 | reverse complement strand
TGTGGTTTTTTACCTAAAAAAATCCCCCAACGGGTGTTAGCCAGCCAGGGGAGTTAGTTATCAGGGTGCATCTACCAATTCATTCTTCTAATTGCAACTACCATTTTCCGGGAAATTATCATAATTGTGGTTTTTTACCTAAAAAAATCCCCCAACGGGTGTTAGCCAGCCAGGGGAGTTGAAGATCAAGGTGCATCTACCAATTAAAAGTTCTAGGCGGATGCTGAGTCATCCGGATAAAGTGATAAGGCCGAGGCAATAAGACAACTTGGTTCAGAAACTAACCAATCTGATATTTCTCTAGAATGTCTGCGTCAGCAAGTTGTACTCATACCCCAAGAACCACACTTTATAATCAACTGCTTGTTTGAGCTTCCTATTCCAAAACTCTCACCCAGATTGATAGCGATCGCAAATTGTGCAAGAGAATATTCAGGAATCTCCCCTGGTGGTAAGTAGTGGTGTACCAAGCTAATTCCTGGCGACATTTTTCTGTTACTAGAAAGTATAGGTGGATGAGAGGAAACCTGTGCAAAAGGATTTTCATAGTTGGCATCAAGATCTAGTATTTCTTTACTTGACATCTTTCACATCGCAACAATTAAGTGCCTAACTATTACTCTAGTAATAGGGATAAGACTTGAGTACTAGCGATATAAGAAACTAAAAGCATGATTAACTTGTCATAATGAAAAATGAGCATTAGTTGAGTGAGCGTGACCATCGAGTATAAAATTATGCTCACAATAGATGTCTAAACATCGAAAACAACCCTTTTGAACATTGTTTGAGCATTTATGCAAGCAGGATGGCTAGAACCCTTGATTTATGGAGTTTAATCAGGAATTTCACATTTCCGTAACCCCAGTAGGGCAAAATGATTACCTGGTACGGACAGAACGCGTTGCGCCTGGGGTGCCATTGGCAGAAGAACTGGTAACTTGGCCTGTAGCTGAGTGGTTGACATCTGCTGGACATTTAATGAATGATCCATTGAAAGCAGTGTTGCAAGGAGAAGCCATCGCCAGAAACTCTGTCAACCTAGTGGCATTGGGACAGCAATTTTATAATGCGCTGTTTCAAGGTACTCTGCGAGATAGTTGGATTACTGCTCAAGGTATTGCCCAGAATCATCAACAAGTACTGCGTTTACGTTTGGGTTTAAAAGACATCAGGTTAGCACGTCTGCCGTGGGAAGTTATGCACGCAGGCGATCGCCCTCTGGCTACTGGCCCTTATGTGGCTTTTTCTCGCTACCAAAGCGGAATTATGGCTCCATCTCGATTGCCATCCAGAAACAGACCAAACCCAACGGCAACAGGTGGTGTGAAAGTCTTGATGGTGCTGGCTTCCCCTCCTGATCAAGTCCGCCTCGATCTGCTCAAAC
Organism: Anabaena sp. CCY 9613; assembly: GCF_963920895.1. Taxonomy (NCBI): domain Bacteria; kingdom Bacillati; phylum Cyanobacteriota; class Cyanophyceae; order Nostocales; family Nostocaceae; genus Anabaena; species Anabaena sp. CCY 9613. The sequence continues at coordinate 9,704 of NZ_CAWUDE010000037.1, read as the reverse complement.
AAGAAGCTATTAAACTACAAACTGAGCTACAACGTCAAACACCAAGAGCCGACGAAAGAGGTCAGTATCTTCCAGAAATTGAACTCACCCTTCTAGATCAACCAGGGCGAGAAGAATTGACGCAAGCTTTAGAACAAGGAAGATACCAAGTTTTACATTACTCAGGTCATAGTAACTTAGGTCCGAACGGCGGAGAAATTTATCTTGTCAGCAGAAGAACCGGCTTAACAGAAACCCTCAGTGGCGATGATTTAGCAGGCTTGCTGGTCAATAATAATATTCAAATGGCAGTGTTTAACTCCTGTTGGGGTACATACACAGCTACATCAGATCCCGTGGGAGATATGACAGGTGAACGTAACCTGACAGAAAGTTTAGTCAGGCGCGGGATTAAAAGCGTTTTGGCTATGTCAGAACGTATTCCCGATGAAGTAGCATTAACACTGACGCAGTTGTTTTACCGCAATCTCAGTCAAGGATATCCCATAGATTTATGCGTAAGCCGGGTACGTCAGGGGTTAATTTCTGCTTATGGTTCTCCCCAATCCTACTGGGCATTACCAATTTTATATCTTCAACAAGATTTTGATGGTCTGTTGTCCCCAGACACGTCTTTAAGTGCAGAATCAATTAATGGATATAATAACAGTCCCCCTGTGAAGGTAAATCCCACTGCTATGTACTTGGCAATGGCAGATGAGACAGATATACCTTTACCAGTGGAAGAGATGATGCCCTCTGGCTTAGGTCATGATCTTTCAGGGATGGATTGGCTAGGGGAGGAGACATGGGGCGATCTAGTTGATGAAATTGAGTATGATGATGATCCTAATTACGCAGAAGATTCAGCGCTAGTTTCGGATTTGTTTCGCCAGCTAGATCACCAAAAAGCAGCAAATGAGCAATTCCCTGACAGTGAAGAATTTGTAGAACCAATTAGAGATGATGATTTTCCAGAAGAACAGACTGCGGAACAGATTATTCCCCTGAATAGACAAGTAAATTTATGGGGAGACATCCCAGACAACATCACCGAAGCTACCCGCAATTTCCAACAAGAAACAGAGACTAATCCCCTTAGGCGATCGCAACCTCCATCAAGACTGCGACCCCCAGATCGTTATCAACTAAGACTATGGCCTGTGTTGGGTATTCTCGGAGCAATTGCGATCGCCTCCTTAATCGGCTGGGGTTGGTGGTGGCGAAATCAGCAAGTATCAGTATTACGTGACATCCCGCCAATTCCTACCCCATCTCTATCCACCCCCGAACAGCCGCCAATCGACATCAACGAAGCACCCACGGGAATAGTCACCACCACAGCTATGGAAAAAATCAGCCAGGGAGACTTACCCGCTGGGTTAGAAGCGGTAGAAGTACTACTCAATCGTGGGGCACTTTCTGCGGCTCAAGCCACTCTAGACTTAGTACCACCAAAGCAAGCAGATGATCCCACCGTTAACTTTTTGAGAGGGCGATTAGCATGGCAGTTTGTCCAGATAGGAGACAAAAAATATAGTATTGATGATGCCCGTCGTTATTGGGAAAGTGCTGTTAAATCTGAGCCAGATTCAGCTAAGTATACTAACGCTTTAGGATTTGCCCACTACGCAGAAAGCAATTTAAATCGAGCCAATGACTCTTGGTTTAAAGCTTTAAATTTAGCTCTCAACCAGCAAAATACAGCTTCTACTACACCAGTATCTTCTATACAAAAAACAATACCGCAAGAAGCTTTAACTGCCTACGCTGGTTTAGCTCTGGGGCTATATAAATCTGCATATAATCAACCTGCTAATAATAAACAAAGACAATATATTAATGAAGCCATCAAATTACGGCAAATGGTCATTAAGGATGATCCTGTAAATTTCCAGATCAATCAATTAAGTCAAAATTGGTTATGGACAGAACAAGCAATTAAAGATTGGCAATCACTCCTGCGGGCAGAGAGTTGAGGGAGATTAGGGCGATGAAGGAGATGAGGGAGATGAGGGAGATACAAACAAAGATGTTGGTACTCACCGAAAATCTTTCCCCCTGCTCCCTGCTCCCTGCTCCCCTGCCCCCCTGCTTCTTCCTCAGTCCCCTCTACTGCAATTTTTCTAGTTGTGCCAAAACTTCTGTACTGTGAACAGATGGGTTGACTTTGACAAAAGTCTCACGCAGAATACCTTCTGGATCGATGATAAAGCTGTGACGCATAGATACAAAACCGATCCAAGAACCATAAGCTTTACTTACCTCGCCTGTGGTATCAGCTAACAGAGGAAATTTTAACCCCTCTGAATCACAAAATTCGGCATGAGAGTCAATATCATCGGCACTCACACCAATAATCTGGGCATTTTTTTCGATGTATTTGGGTAAATCCTGCTGAAAACGACGAGCTTCAATGGTGCAACCAGAGGTGAAATCTTTGGGATAAAAATATAGTACTACCCACTGACCACGCAAGTCAGAGAGAGAAATTTTGCCATTTCCAGTATTGGTTGGCAATGTAAACTCTGGTGCGGGCTGATTAAGTTCGGGGAGTTTGCCACCAAGAGCATGAGCATCGGGAGTCAGATGCAACCAACTCATGACAGCAAAACAACTGGCAAATAATAAATTTAAAAAAGTGCGCCGAGAAATCATGGTGCAAACAAAAATTACAACTTTACACAAGTTTACAATTCTTGGTTACCTAACTCCTGTTTTGGTTCTACATGAGATTCTGTTGGCGTGTCTGTGCTTTCAATGTATTGGCTATCTAACAGAAAAGCTCCTTTAGCAAAGCGGATACCCCAATATCCACCAGGACGACGGTCAAGAACTATGCCTTCTTCGCCAATGCTAATTACATCTGGAGGGCGTAGCATGGGCATAGGGTCTGCTGTTTTGACGTAGGGTGGTAGTGCTACGACTCGGACTGTACTACCAATAGTAAATTCTTGAGACATTTTAAAAGTGCTAGGAGTTGTGATTAACTATTAACTTAAAACTCCTAACTTTTACTAGGGGTTAGCCTAATTTTTTTATTGGATGTGTGGGAAATGGGAAAAGGAGAGGGGATGGCATGATTTCCCCTACTCCCATCTTCTGCAAGAAGTTTTGTGAAAAATTGAATAGAGTAAGTTGGCGTGTCAGTCCAGACTTTACTAATTTTTTTTATCAGATTCAGATTCTGTGATGGGCTACTAGCTATACCCACCCCAGACTTGATAAATCTTGTGGGACTAAATCGAGATTACTGAGAATTGCGTTGCTGACGGCGCGATCGCATGTTTTGTTGCATTTCTTGTAATTGTTGCCGCTGTTGAGGGTTGAGGACCGCTAACATTTGTTGTTTAGATGTCTCACGAATTTGACGCATTTGAGTTTGTTGTTGTGGAGTCAGATTCAAGTTAGTCCAATCTTTCTGTGGACGCTGACCTTGACCTTGGCCTGATTGGCGTTGCGCTTGACGTGCTTGTTGTGCAGCTGCCAATGTTGCTTTTTGTTCTGCGGTCAGAAGTGCCTCAATTTGGGCACGGGTATTGGTTTTAATCGCCTGCATTTGGGCTTTTTGAGCATCTGTTAGTTCTAACCTTGACCAACCAGCGCCTTTTTGACCTCTTTCAGGTTTGGCATTTTGTGCTAGTTGAGGTGAAAAGGATCTCATTTGTGCTTGAACAGCAAAAGGGGTTGCAGTTAAGGTGAGGGCAACTGCTCCAGCTAGTAGTGATAATGGCTTGAATTTCATCTAATTATCTCGTTTGGTTTCCTGGTTGGATGTCACCATCATAGGAAATCATTCATAGGAGCTACATGAGGCGAAAGTCATGATTATACCCATGACTAAAGTCATGATCCAATTTTAAAAAATTTAACTTGTAATTACTGATCAAATACAGTAAAGATAGAAAATATCTTTAATTGATTAAGTTTTCATTTAATTCACATCTTAATGATGATAAAAATCTAGAAATTGCTATATATGAGTCGTCCTATTCAAATTAATAATCATCCTTTTCGGTTTCTGCTGTATTTAGAGTGGGTATTACTAGCGATCGCAGTTATCACAGCCGCGTTACCATCACCTTCACCACGGTTTACAACTAAGGTTCCTGAACTGACTATTTTTAGTCTAGTTTTTTTTGGGTTAATGGGTTTGAGATTACCCACTTCTAACTACTTTAGTAAAATTGTTTATACAGCTATTGAAATTTTTTTAATTACCACAACAGGATTTTTCGGGGGGAGAATTGCTAGGCTTTTTCCTTTTTTATATATTATTTTAGTAACTCGTAGTTGTTTAATTTTTCAGTTACCTGGCCGGTTGGTAGTTACAAGTTTATCGTTTAGTTTATTTTTATTAACACTACGATATCGCTTACCTAGAGCTGTTTTACCACCACATGCTCAAGAGCGATTGCGATTTTTTCCCCTCAGTTTAGCGTTGATATTCGGCTTAAGTTTAATTTTTATCTTGCTGTTAATGAATACAGTCATTTCTGAACGTCAAAGCCGAGAAAAATTAGCGATCGCTAATGAAAAACTGCGCCAATATGCCTTGAAAATTGAAAATCAGGCTACCCTTGAAGAACGCAATCGTATCGCTCGTGAAATCCATGATTCATTAGGACATTCTTTAACAGCTTTGAATTTACAATTAGAAACTGCCTTAAAACTGTGGCAATCTAATCCAGATAAAGCTCAGACATTTTTAGCAAGAGCTAAAGAACTAGGATCTAAATCACTCAACGATGTGCGTCAATCTGTTTCTACTATGCGTTCTCACCCTTTACAAGAGCAATCTTTAGAGCAGGCGATCGCTATTCTTTTAGAAGATTTTTACCGTTCAAATGGGATTTCACCAATTTGCCAAATTAATTTAGAATATTCTTTACCTTCTGACATTATTATATCTATTTATCGGATTATTCAAGAATCTTTAACAAATATTTCTAAACATGCAGATGCATCGGAAGTAAAACTAAATTTAACTACAACTAAAAATAGTTTTCGCTTGATAATTCAAGATAATGGTAAAGGTTTTTATGTCAATCAAAATACTACTGGTTTTGGATTGCAAAGTATGCGCGATCGCACGTTAGCATTAGGAGGAGAATTTAATATTAATAGTTCTCCTGGTTCTGGTTGTGAAATTATAGTTGATATTCCTTTGTTGAGATTGACACAATGATTAAAGTTTTACTGGTAGATGACCAAAATTTAATTCGTCAGGGATTAAAGGCATTATTAGAACTAGAACCAGATTTAGAAATTATAGGTGAAGCAGAGAACGGTGAACAGGCTGTTGATTTGAGTAACCAGCTACAACCAGATGTGATATTAATGGATATTAGAATGCCCATTATAGATGGCGTAGCAGCTACACGAGCAATTCAAAAATCTTGTCCGGAAATCAAAATTTTAGTCTTGACTACTTTTGATGATGATGAATATGTAACCGCAGCTTTAAAAAATGGCGCGATGGGTTATTTATTGAAAGATACACCATCGGAAGAATTAGCTGTTGCTATTCGTGCAGTGCATAAGGGATATACACAACTAGGCCCCGGAATTATCAAAAAACTGGTAAATCAATTTTCCCCAGTTACACCAACTCAATTACCTCCTGTACCACCTAGTTTGGCGGAACTGACTCCCAGAGAAAAAGAGGTTTTGCAATTAATTGCTACAGGTGCTAATAACAGAGAAATTGCTCAACAACTTTATATCTCTGAGGGGACTGTCAAGAATCATGTGACGAATATTTTAAATAGGTTAAATTTGCGCGATCGCACTCAAGCTGCGATTATTGCTAATACGTTTTTAGGATATTTAGAACAAAATAGCTAATGGTAATTTGTACTGTATCACCACAGTTTATATGCAGGCGATCGCTAAGTGCATCAATTAAATAATGCTAAACATTCATCTTTTAAAATACCTTTTGTCACCTTGATATTTCTAAATGACTTAGCAATCACCTCTTCACAAGAAATATCAATTTGTGATTGATTGACCGAAACTAAATCTTGAATTGAAGCACCATAGACAATTTCCGATATCCCTGTCCACACACAAGCAGTGGCACACATGGGGCAAGGTTCACCAGTTGTATATATGCTATGACCTTCGAGAGAGGGGCTTTTAAGTTTAGCTGTTAAACTACGAATAACATTGATTTCTGCATGGGCTGAGGGATCACAGTCTTGCTTCACAGTATTATGAGCTACAGCGACTACTTCATTATTTTTAACAATTACTGCACCATAAGGCGCATCTCCTTTTTTAGCTGCTTCCAATGCTAGATGCATAAAATATTCTTGGTTCATCTGAATGAAGAATTTCTACAGGATAAATGTTAATAATATAGCATTGCTACTGTGAGTTATGGGTAATATATTAAATTGATGAATATGTTACTAAGCAGACAAGAAACAGAATTTTACCTAAAAGACCTAGAAACGCCAACAGGTAAAGCGATTAATTTAACCCTTGCCGCTTTGGTGTTATTATCATCAGGAATTTTCGTGGCAGAAACTTATAATATTCCTGATGCTATTCGGTTTCAGTTAGATGTCATCGACACTATTATAGTGATAATCTTTGCTGGAGAATATGTACTACGTCTGTGGAGTTCAGAAAACAAATTTAAGTATATTTTTAGCTTTTACTCAATTATTGATCTAATAGCAATTTTGCCATTTTTTTTAGGAGCAGTTGATATCAGATTTATTCGCCTACTGCGATGGTTTAGAATCTTACGATTAATTAGGTTGATAGACAGAAAATTTTTATTTGGTACTATTACTACCGATGATGGTGTAATTTTCGCACAAATTTTATTTACTTTATTTGCAATTATATTTGTTTACTCTGGCTTAATTTATCAAGTCGAGCATCCAGTTAATTCTCATATTTTTGCGACTTTTTTAGATGCGTTTTATTTTTCTGTTGTCACCATGACAACTGTAGGATTTGGTGATGTGACACCAATTTCTGAATTAGGTCGTCTGCTAACAGTACTAATGATTTTAACAGGTGTTGCTTTGATTCCTTGGCAAGTAGGAGATTTAATTAAACGATTAGTCAAAACTGCCAATCAGGTAGAAATTGTTTGTTCAAGTTGTGGTTTGAAGTTTCATGATGTGGATGCGGGGTTTTGTAAGAGATGTGGAGCTAAACTAGGTGAATAATCACTGCTATTTTAAGCTCCCCAATTTCTTGTAGACACCCGCAGAACCGGGTAGAAGTCGGGGAGATGTATGTTGATAAATTGCCCCAATTTTTAGGGTGGGCTTAACCTTTTTTGTTGATGACTACGGGGAATCATCTCATATGCTGCTTTATTTCCATAAATATAGCGTTGCACCCGACGATTGAGAATACTGGGAATTTGGCTCAGTAAATGGATGAAAAAATAGGGGTTGCGTACCATTTCTATCAAACTTCTTTGCCATTTTCGCTGTTTGAGTGATTCTACAACACGGTAATAAGCTAAATTCTTGTTTAAAACAGCAAGATTTTTCAAAAAAGCCCGGGCTAGGGAAGTTTGTTTGTCAATGCCATTTTGCTTTAAAAAAGCTGCGATCGCCTGACAATCTTGCTCAATACGGTGGACTTTAGGCGAATAAACCAGAGAACCTGCACGGGAGCGGTAAAAATAATATGGTTCTGGTACGAGAAAAAAACTAGCTCCTTTGATTAGACATTCCATGACTAACCAAAAATCTTGGGTTACTTTAATGCTGGCATCATATTCAATATGATGTTGCAGCAGAAAATCTCTCCGGAATAAAGGTTTTGATAAGCCTAGATGCAATCCCTGTTGTCCATAAACATCAGTTTCTACAAAAAATACCGGGTCTATTTGCTTTATGGTTTCAATGACCTCTCCACTTTCGTTAATTAGTGTACTCCAAGGAGAATGTTCACCGTCTCGAATCAGAAATAAATCATCAGCAACCATATCTGCATTTTTGGACTCTGCTACCTGTAAAAGCTTTTCCAGCCTTTCAGGGGCATACCAATCATCTGAGTCTAAAACGGCAATCCATTTTCCTGTAGCTTCCCTTAATGCTCGATTGCGCGTACCACCGGCTCCCAGATTTTGCGGATTGACAAAAACTTTGAGCCGTTCATCTTTAAAGCTTCTAGCTACCTCTGCTGTCCCATCAGTTGATGCGTCATCTACTACAATTACTTCAATATTGTGGAGAGTTTGCCCCAATACCGACTTTATTGTTTGAGAAATATAGGCTGCTGTGTTGTAAGCAGGGATAATAACAGATATTTCTGGATTCATGTTAGACACTGGCCAATTCATTTTATACCAATCAAGTTTTATCTACATAGGAATTTCCCAAAAAAAATATCCAAAATTTTCTCTAGTGGGATGGGTGTTGCAGTGCATACAGCGAATACCCGCTCTGAATATCAGACGGGTGAAGATGCCTACTTTCAAAAATGAATGATTTAATTTTCGGAAATCCTTTGTGTTTAATAGATTAATACAAGTGGTATTGTTAGTTTTTAATTTTTCTGTTAGTTTTTATGCCGTTTATTAGTTTTTGTTAAAGAAAGATGTTTTTAGGCAATGAAGTCTTATCTACCGCAAAGCCAATTACCCAGACTTATGGCAGCCTTTTCGGGAATGTGTTTGCTAACTCTGGTAGTAAATACTGCAAATGAAGTTTTAATTTTAGCTATCGCTACCTATTTTAATGGTTAGCGCTAAGATGGCTATGTATTTTTTAGCAGTATAAATATGGTACAAAGTTTTTACGTAAATCCAGCAGCAGGCAACGATACCAACCCTGGTAGCCAACAATCGCCTTTCAAAACACTTACGCAAGCCCTGAAGGTTGCCACACCGGAAACCAAGATTCAATTAGCAGAAGGTAATTACAACGCTGCTAGTGGGGAAGTTTTTCCCCTCACAGTACCAGTGGGTGTAATAGTTGTGGGTAATGAAACCAGTAAGGGCCGTAATATATTCATTGAAGGCAGTGGTAACTATCTCAGCCGTACCTTTGCCGGTCAAAACGTCACCTTCGTGCTATTGAATAACGCCGAACTCCGGGGAGTGACTGTAACTAATTTAGCTAGTCGTGGTAGTGCAGTCTGGATTGAGTCAAGCACCCCTACTGTTGCTAATAGCACCTTTATTAACTGCAAGCGTGAGGGAGTATTTGCTACAGGTGAAGCGAATCCAGTGATTCAAGGTAATGTATTTACAGAAAATGCCGCCAATGGAATTGCGATCGCCAAAAATTCCCAAGGTAAAATTCAAGGTAACACCTGCCATAACACAGGTTTTGGCATTGCAATTAGTGATGCAGCATTACCCACTCTTCTAGATAATAAAATTTACGAAAATCGTTCGGGAATTATTGTTTCTGGTACTGCGCTTCCCATCCTGCGTAATAATCTCATTGAAAATAATACTGATGATGGTCTGACAGTAATTGGAAATGCCTTACCGGATCTGGGTAATACCAATAATCCAGGGGGCAATATCATCCGTAATAACAGTAAATTTGATGTACAAAACGCCAGTTCTAAGAAGCTGGTATCTGTAGGAAATCAAATAGATCCCAGTAAGGTCACAGGCAATATAGAGTTTGCCAACGTTTCGGTTCCCACACCAACACCAACACCAACACCAACACCAACGCCCACACCCACACCCACACCCACACCCACACCCACACCCACACCCACACCCACAC
>NZ_CAWUDE010000036.1:0-11351 GCF_963920895.1 Anabaena sp. CCY 9613 | reverse complement strand
TACATTGCGTTCGCGGAGCGTTCCGAAGGAAAGCAATTAGCGGTGAGAGTGTCAAAGTGTTTATCTGATAAATTTCATTTCTAGGCTAGCTTTAATTAACTGGCGATCGTCTAAATATTTATAATAAGCAGTTGTACATAATTAATCACACAAAATTGTGGCTGCAACTTTACAAAGCCCTTGCAAAAATACTCTCAGAGCAGGCAGATCGATAATAAAATATAAATTAAATAGATATTTTTATTCTCTCATCCGCCTCTACCAAAAGAAATATTTATAATTAGCAACTATTAGAGATTATCAGGCTGACACCAGATAATCATCTATTCTTTGAGAAAAAATCTTAAATTAAACTTAAAATCAATCTTAAAAATTTTTCAATGGGATACTTAATTTGTTAGTCTTTCATGGAGACATTATGGGCATTGTGCAATTATTTATTGGCAATTGATTAACCGTAATCGTGAATAATCTTGCCTAATGTTCCAGTAACAACCTGAAAAACTTTGTCGTGGGTAAGATGGCCTGCTGACAACAGACAACTAAACTGGCATACTGGCGAATTTGTAAAAATACTTTTGTAATAGGGTTGGATATGACTTTAGTAAGTACTCCACAAACCAAGCCGTTAACAGACGGAGAGTTGCATAAAATCAACGCTTACTGGCGTGCAGCTAACTATCTTTCAGTTGGGCAAATATATTTACTAGATAATCCCCTACTGCGAGAACCCTTAAAACAGGAACACGTCAAACCTCGACTCCTTGGTCACTGGGGAACCACACCTGGGCTGAACTTCATTTATGTTCATTTCAACCGGATCATCAAAAAGTATGACCTCAACGCCATCTACATTGCTGGCCCTGGTCATGGTGGCCCAGGTCTAGTAGCCAATACCTACTTGGAAGGTACATATAGCGAGTATTACCCTAATATTTCCCAAGATGCTGAGGGAATGCAGAAACTCTTCAAACAGTTTTCCTTTCCTGGTGGTATTCCTAGCCATGTAGCTCCAGAGACGCCCGGTTCAATTCATGAAGGTGGTGAACTGGGTTATGCCCTTGTCCATGCCTATGGAGCGGCTTTTGATAACCCTGACTTGATTGTGGCGGCCGTAGTGGGTGACGGCGAAGCAGAAACAGGGGCTTTAGCGACAAGCTGGCATTCCAACAAGTTTCTTCATCCTGTGCATGACGGTGCAGTCCTCCCCATCTTGCACCTGAACGGGTATAAAATTGCTAACCCCACTTTACTGGCAAGGTTGAGTTATGAAGAATTGGAAAATCTATTTTTAGGTTATGGTTACAAACCTTACTTTGTCGAAGGTGTCGAACCCGCAGATGTTCACCAGCAAATGGCCGCAACTTTAGACATTGCGATCGCAGAAATTCAAAACATCCAAAGAGAAGCCAGGGTACATGGCTTCAAAAAGCGTCCCCAATGGCCCATGATTATCCTCAGAACCCCCAAAGGTTGGACAGGGCCTAAGGAAGTAGATGGCAAAAAAACCGAAGGTTACTGGCGATCGCACCAAGTCCCTTTTGGGAATGTAGTCGGTAATCCAGAACATTTGAAGTTGCTAGAAAACTGGATGAAGAGTTACAAACCCGAAGAACTCTTCGATGATCATGGCAAACTGATTCCCGAACTAGCAGAACTAGCCCCCGTAGGACATCGGCGCATGGGTGATAATCCTCATGCTAACGGCGGTCTTTTGCTGCATGACCTGAAGATGCCCAACTTCCAGGACTATGCTGTTGATGTCAGCCAACCAGGTACGAGTTATGCCGAAGCTACCAGAGTGACGGGAAAATTCTTGCGGGATGTGATGAAACTCAACGAAGAATACCGCAACTTCCGCATCTTTGGCCCTGATGAAACTGCTTCAAATCGCCTAGATGCTGTACTGGAAGTTACAGACCGGACTTGGGTAGCCGAAATCCTCCCAGAAGACGAACATTTATCTGCTAATGGTCGGGTAATGGAAGTCCTCAGCGAAACAAATTGTCAAGGATGGTTAGAAGGCTACCTACTTACAGGTCGTCATGGATTTTTCTCCTGTTATGAGGCATTTATCCACATCATTGACTCGATGTTTAACCAACACGCCAAATGGTTGAAAACTACCCGTCACATCCCTTGGCGCAGACCTATAGCTTCCCTCAACTACTTACTAACTTCTCATGTGTGGCGACAAGACCACAACGGGTTTTCTCACCAAGACCCTGGTTTTATCGACCATGTACTTAACAAAAAAGCCGAGATTATTCGGGTATATCTGCCCCCCGATGCCAATACTTTGCTGTCGGTGACAGACCATTGTTTGAGAAGTCGTCACTATGTCAATGTCATAGTCGCGGGGAAGCAGCCATCATTGCAATTCCTCGATATGGATGCCGCCATTAAGCACTGTACTAAAGGTATCGGTATTTGGGAATGGGCTAGCAATGATAAAGGTAGTGAACCAGATGTAGTCATGGCTTGTGCTGGGGATGTTCCCACCTTAGAAACCTTGGCAGCTGTTGATATTTTGCGTCAGCACTTCCCAGACTTAAAGGTGCGGGTAGTCAACGTTGTGAATTTAATGAAACTACAGCCACAAAGTGAGCATCCCCACGGTTTAAGCAATAAAGATTTTGACACGATTTTCACCACAGATAAACCGATTATCTTTGCTTTTCATGGCTATCCCTGGTTAATTCATCGTCTGACTTATCGCCATACCAACCACAATAATTTGCATGTGCGTGGCTATAAGGAAGAAGGTACTACTACTACTCCCTTTGATATGGTTGTGCTTAACGATCTAGATCGTTTTCATCTGGTGATGGATGTAATTGACCGTGTGCCTAAACTGGGATACACAGCAGCTTATGTCAAGCAGATGATAGAAGATAAGTTAATTGAACACAAACACTACATTCAGCAGTACGGTGAAGATATGCCAGAAATTCGCCATTGGAAGTGGCCGTATTAAGCCTCAATGAGTTGATATAGCCCCAGGTTTATCCTGTGGGCTTAAGGAGTTTGTAGTAGGGACTTTAGTCCCTAAAGACAGGACTTTAGTCCTGACTACGAGCAAAAATTTTTTATCTCTTCAAAAATCGCTGACGCATCCGCACGGCAAACGTATTCACCTCTGGGATTTTCATGAAAGAGGCAATGATGGCAAATACGACAATTCCTACTAAACCGGATATACACAACTGCAACAGTTGAATAATTAAGCCTTCTGTACCTAAGAACTGCTGCAAACCCACTAAAGTCCCAAAGCTGGCAAATCCAGCAACAACGCTACCCCCAGTTAATCCCAAAATAGGCACACTCCATTCACGCAAAGGTAAGCCGTTGAGTTTACGATCCAGTAACCACAACAGCATTAACATTGAGCTGCAATTAACACCTACGGTGGCTAAGACAATCCCAGTAGCACCAAAAGGTCTTACCAAAATCCCATCTAGGACAACGTTGAGAAAGATGTTAAAGGTGCTGATGCGAAAAGGTGTCTGTCCATCCCCCAAGGCATAAAATACTCGCACCAAGACATCACGCCCCAAATAAACAAACATGCCAATACCGTAAGCAATCAGCAACGATGAAACTAACTGTGTCGCCTCTTGTGTGAAAGCACCCCGTTCATATACTATTTGCACAATCGGCACCGATAACACGACCATCAGCGCCCCTAGGGGTAGCATGGTCACGGCGGTGAGCAAAATTCCTTGACGAATGCGTAACTTGAGGTCTGGCCAATGTTCTGGGGCGGCTAATTTGGCAAACATTGGTAATAGAGGCAGCAAAATAATATTAGAAATAATTCCTAATGGAGTTTGCACTAAGAGATTGGCATAGTTAAAGCCAGCCGCCGCACCAGGGATAGGACTAGCAAAGTATAGGTCAGTGGCGACATTAATGGGCATCATCCCAGAGGAAATTGTTGCTGGAGTCATGATTCTAATGACTTCTTGCACCCCAGGGGATTTAAAATCAAACCGCAGACGTAATGTACCTAATCCCAAGCGCCACTGCACAATTAACTGCGCCAACCACTGGAGTATTGCCCCCGCTAAGGTTCCCAAAGCTAAGACAATACCACCAATAAAGGCGTATTCTGGCTTAATAATATCCCTGCCCAGTTGCCCTGTTAAGATGGCAATCCCCGCAATCACAGTCACACTGGATAATAAGGGACTGATTGAGAGTAACCAATATTGATTAGCTGCATTGAGAGTGCCGAAACCAATACCAATTAAGCCCGCAAATAAAGCCATTGGTGCCATAATGCGGATTTGTTGAATGGCGATCGCTCTGGTTGTGGGTTCCAGTCCATAACCTACAATATCAACGATCGCATCAGCAAACAAAAGTTGTCCCACTGTCACCAGTAACAGTAATCCACCCACCAGGGTTGTCACTGTTTCTACTAGAGGCGCAGCTTCTTCGTGCTTACGCTTGGCTAAAACGCTAACCACCGCACTGTGTAATGGGCCATTCACACCGCCTAAAAGGATTAATAAAAAGCCAGGAATAATGTAAGCATAGCTGTAGGCAGTAGCAGCAGCACCTACACCAAAAGCAGCTGCGATCGCCTGCTGTCGCACCAAACCAAATACTTTACTAATTAATGTGGCTGCGGCAACAATGCCAGCAATTCCGGCGAATGAACGAGAGGGTTTCGAGTCTTGTTGAGTCACTAATATTACCTGACAACTCTTGCAGAGTGCATATCTGAAACATTTAACCTAAATTTTAGAAGGATGTCAGGTAAATTTTGACTAATTCTTAATTATTACTCCGCGATACCTCTTAAGCTGAGATATCTTGTAGACCAATCCATCCGGTTATGGTTGTCTTTTTACTAACGTAAATAGAATTATTTTTGTGATTTTTGCTCTCTTGGAGTGATTCTTCTACCACCATGTCTGCCAAGGAACTAGAATTTACGTGATGATATACTGGCATATCTTGCCAGCAATGACGGCAAAACCAAGTCATTCCTGAAGCACGTATATGTTGCAAAAGTATCCCAGAACAACAAGGACAGTAATTCATACTTTTTTCAAATCCTGATGATAAAAACGGTGGTGTAGAAAATGCGAGCAGTCAATAAATTGCCCGTCGTTAATTAAAAAACTGTTTATATCTCAAGAATAGTAATGAAGTATGAGGAACTTGTGAGGAAAATTATATTAATCTACGATTTGTAATTTATATACACAACTTTCTATGTAATATCCTCATTGGTATTACTAAAATTTTACATTTACTGTGACATACATAGCAGTCCTATATGAGCGATAAAATTACTCACATCAAATATAAAAAAGGCAGAGGGACAGGCGGTGAAGCCCATCCCACAATTAATATTGGAAAATTATTTCTGGGGAAATCCCTAAAGAATGAAATTTAGGGACTAACTTGCTATAGATTACTGGGGATACAGTAGAACCTACCGAACTACCGTGTACACACGAATAATTGAGGAATTGAGATTTAATACAATACATAACCTCATTCCCAGCCTCTCTTCTGATTAAGTGAGAGAAAAATAGACTTGTGTGTGTACAGCGGAGCCGGCCGAAAAAGAGAGATTGAGGTTCAACCGGATATCACCACCCTAAGCTTAGACGGCTTCTGTGTTCTTTTCCCCAGTACGAATACGTACAACTTGCTCCACAGGTGAGATGAAAATTTTGCCATCGCCAATTTCACCTGTACGAGCAGCACCAATAATTTTGTCTACTACCATATCAACTTGACTGTCCTCAATGACAATTTCCACTTTCAGTTTTTGCAAGAACTCAACAGTGTACTCAGAACCCCGATAACGTTCTGTTTGACCTTTCTGCCGTCCAAAACCCCGAACTTCGGAAACGGTCATGCCGACAATACCAGCGTTGACTAAAGCAATTTTGACTTCATCAAGCTTAAAGGGGCGAATAATTGCTTCTACCTTTTTCATCATCTCGACTCCTTACTTCTTATAGGATAGGTTCGTTTATATATCTAACCAGATATACTGTCTGAGAATGTTACCATTAGCGCTATTATCAGAAAATATGTAAAAATTGCAACTTTTTTTAAACCTGTATGTGTCCTGATGATGTATTTCTGACACATAAATTAATTCCCCTGGGAAGTTCCGAGAGAGGCTAACCAAGAATAAAATCTCTCAAAAGTCACGGGAGTGTAACTAACGATTATGATGTTCAAACAAGGGACGCACAATCAAATACCCAGCACCAAAAGCGGTGAGCATGATTAACAAGATAGTGATAGCTAACCACCAACCACTTAATTCTTTTACTTTTGTTTCCATGGGAGAATAATAGCGGACTTCTTGCTCTTCGATGAATACTGGTTCTGGCATAGGGTAATTTATTTCCTCAATAGGCACAGAAAAGCTAGATTTATGGCTTTTGCTTTTTGGGGCTTCAGTAACCACGGGTGGACGCGGACGGGGAGCCGACTGAGGTTGACGAGTTTCCTTGACTGGTTTTTTTGCTGGAGTTTTTACTTCATGAGCAGTATGAGAAGTTGGCTGAGAACTAGGCTGAGGATGAAAATCGACAAGTTTTTGCAGGTGGCTAAAAGATTGGGCTACTTTGGTAATTTCTTGACGTAGTAGTTGATTTTCCTGCTTTAGTTGCTGATTTTGGACAGTCAGAGCATCTAATTTCGCCTGTGTTGAATGTAACTCTGTTGCTAATTCCCGGTATACGGACAGAGGCACAGTAGGAGATTGAGTTTGGGTGGTTGGTGGTTTTGGTGGATTGCGGTGAACAGAACTTGGGGTTGTTGGCATTAGTGACCTGGTATCAAAAATTAAGTTTATGAGATCGTACAGAGATGCTAACAAAGTCTAGCCATCTCGGAAACTAGCCCAAGAATAATTGATAAATGCTCAGAGAGCAAAGATTTTTAATTTACTTTGAATTATCTCAGTAGTCAGTGGTGAGTAGCTATGGCTGCTGACGGTGAATTATGGTTGTAATAGAGGAAAAAAGTGTCCTACAGGCCCTTGCCCTTTGCCGATATCTAAGGCGTAAGCCAGAGCATGAGTGACATAGTTTTTTGCTTGTTGTACTGCTGGCCACAAGTCCATACCCATTGCCAAATTAGCTGCGATCGCAGCTGATAATGTACAACCAGTACCATGAGTATTTTTAGTATCTACTTGTTGTGTGATCAAAGTTTCCAGCTTTTGTCCATCAAACCAGATATCAACACCACGTGAGTTGCCCTGCATTCCTCCACCCTTAATTAATACAGCTTTCACTCGGAGATTTCGGTGTATGGCTTGAGCTGCTGCCCGCATATCGTCTAGGGAATTAATGGGGAACCCACTTAAAATCTGTGCTTCATAGCGATTTGGCGTAACAATAGCGGCTTGGGGAATCAATGCATGACGCAATGTGTTGACCGCATCATCATCAATCAATTGCGCTCCTGTGCGTGATACCATCACTGGATCAACAACTAAGTTCTCGATTTGTAGTGCTTCGACTTGCTGGGCAACAGCAGAGATAATTTCTTGGTTCAGCAACATTCCTGTTTTTGCAGCTTGTACACCAATATCTTCTACCACCGCTTGAATTTGGGCTACTACCGCCTCTTTTGGCATAGCATCAACCCGTGTTACCTCTAAAGTATTTTGTGCCGTCACACAGGTAATAGCGCTAGTACCGTGGACACAATGAAAAGCAAAGGTGCGTAAATCAGCTTGAATACCTGCACCACCACCGCTATCTGAGCCAGCAATGGTTAAAGCAACAGGTGTGGGGGATTGTGTGGCGGAGTTCATATAAATAATGGGGGATGGGAATATGAGGGCAATTGGTAGATAGGGGGATAGGGAAGTATTTTCGTTCTTGTCCACTCCCTACTCCCCACTCCCCTCTTCGTATATTTATATACTTTTAAGGGCACGGTCAGACCGTACCCTTATTGGTTAGAAGCTTCTTGATTTCAAAAGTTTTTCTTTTACAGTAATATTAATACTTCTGTAAAATTCTAGACAAAGAATTTTCTTTACGTATATCCATCAACTCTGCCAAAGATTCTTTTCTTTGATCTAGTGGATGCCTATGTTCTGTGGGCAGAACTGTCACCAAAGTCCTGGGTTTGGGCCGCATGGCGTGAATAGGCTTTAATGGTTGCCTGGGCACAAAAATTGGCGGATTTTTTAAAGCTGCTGGCTCCCATGTTGGGCGATCGCCTGGCGTCAAGGGTATGGGTTGACGTTGGCGTTTAATCGGTTTGCGGACTTTTTGAAGCTGTTTAGGACGGTTGAGTAACCGGACAATGATGAAGCAGCCACTCCCACAACTGAGGGCGATCGCAAATACCATCCATAAAGGTGTAGGATTGCTATGCTCAGAGGGCATTGTGATTGGTGTTTCCACTACAGCCGGAATTTCTTCTATTTCTGCTGTGTCCGCATAACCCAAGCTATATAAGGCTAAAGCCGCAGATCCCATCAGCATTGTTAACAATCCAGCTAACAATAGCAGTGGATGGCGTGTAAGCATATAGATAAACATGTTGGAGCTACTTATTAGTCCAGATCCACTGTGGGGCAGGTCTGGGACTTTTATTAGCTCTTGCTGTACGCTCTGACTATGTTCCATGATTACTTTCAGATTTGTACCCCTCTAGCCCATGATTGTACTGGAGGAGTCAAGCATCAGGTATCCGTAGCCAGATTTGGGAATTCAGTAGCTTTTTTTTGGCTGCATAGGCTACTAAATCCGATATTTTTTGTCAAAATAACTGCTTTTAGGGAGATTGTTCTGGGGGCTATGATTTTGATTCGTGACTAGAATGTCTTTCTAAAGCTAATTGAATCAACCGATGAACTAACTCAGAAAATGGGATGCCGCTATGGGCCCAAAGTTGCGGGTACATGCTAGTAGCAGTAAAGCCTGGGAAGGTGTTGATTTCATTAATCAATACTTCCCCTGTGGCTTCTACGTAGAAAAAGTCTACCCTTGCTAACCCGGCAGCGTCAACAGCTGCAAAGGCTTGTAATGCCATTTCCTGAATTTGGCTAATAATGGCATCTGGGAGAGGTGTAGGTATCAGTAAATCTGCTTTACCGACAGTATATTTAGTTTCATAATCATAAAAGTCACTGTTAAAAGTAATCTCACCTACGATAGAGGCTTGAGTTTGATCATTACCTAATACGGCACATTCGACTTCTCTAGCAACTACGCCTGCTTCGACGATGATCCGGCGATCATAACTAGCTGCATTATCTAAAGCTGCTTCTAATTCAGAGCGCGATCGCACTTTGGCAATACCCACTGATGAACCTAAGTTAGCAGGCTTAACAAAACAGGGATAGCCTAAAGCTGCCTCAATTTCATCGCATAATTTCGGAAATACACAAGGATTTGACCAAACTTGCGCTCTTGTCAACGCCTGATATTTCACCTGGGGTAATCCTGCTTGGTCAAATGCCATTTTCATGGCAATCTTATCCATACCCAACGCTGAACCTAATACCCCAGAACCGACAAAGGGAACTTGCATTAAAGTAAGTAATCCCTGAATCGTCCCGTCTTCACCGTTGGGGCCGTGGAGAATGGGAACCCAAACATCCACTTCCGTAACTTGATTAGGATATTGCCACAATCCGAGAGCAGAGTTTTGACTTTCTTGGTGGGGAATGCCAGACTCTAGAACTTGTTGAGGTACTTCCCCGCCTAACCAGCACCCATCTTTTTGGATATAAAAAGGCAGGATTTCGTACTTATTAGCATTTTCTTCTGCACTTAAAGCTTTGGCGATCGCCCGTGCTGAACTAATAGAAACCTCATGCTCCCCTGAACGCCCACCAAAGAGTAGTCCCACCCGTAATTTAGTCATTTTGAGTACCTCTACATTCCTCAAGCAGATAGCGTATCACAAGAGGAAGGGAGTGGGGAGTGGGGAACTCGGGGCCTCCTCTGGGGATACTACCGTTGAGGTTAGTGAGTAAAACCAATTCGCAATTCGCAATTCGCAATTAATTTAGCGATCCACAAGGGATGGGGTTTTTACCTACCCTGAGAAAACTTGGATTGTTTCGCCCACAATTCCACTCGGTTTTGAACCTCACTTCGGGGCTAATTCTTCCCCTACACCTGCCCCGAAGGGGCTGATAAAATTAATTACACAATGTCATTGCGAATATAGCGGAGCAGAATCAAGCATAAGTCCTGCGGACACGCTACGCGGTAAGCGCAGCTATGCCGTTAGGCTTTACGCAGGGCTTGGGATTGCTTGGCTTTGCTCGCAATGATTGTAATTAATTTTGCGTGGTTACTTAGCAATGAACCTCTGATGTTGATTAATGAGCCTTTAATACTCATGAGCAAGCATTAAAAGCTCTCAATCAGGAATTAGGAATTGCAAGCTTGGTATTATACCGATAGCTGCGTGTAATCTGCCGCCTTGCCCTGATTTATGCTCATATCTCCCCGCCACACTAACAAACTCTCGCTCTTTTTCCTTTTCTGTTTCACTCTACTCCTAACTCTCTTCCTCTCTCTACCTTGGATAAACGCCAAAGAAACCCCCAAACCCAAACCCCAAGATTGGCAGATTAACGGTATATCAGCAGCCCTTGATGATGGACACGACAAAGTTAAAAAATATGCTCTGGATAAATTAGTTGAATATGATCTGAAAGATTTAAAATCCCTGGTGAAGAAACCAGAGGATATTGCCGAGAAAGCTGCCAATATCCTCAAGGATGAAAAGGTGGACGCCACCGTTCGTAGAGGTGCGGCAGAGGCATTGGGCAACTTCGGGCCAGCAGCGGCTCAATATATCCCTGAAATCCTCAACATCCTCAAGGATGAAAAGGCTGACTTTTTTGTTCGTAGAGGTGCGACAGAGGCATTGGGCAACTTCGGGCCAGCAGCGGCTCAATATATCCCTGAAATCCTCAACATCCTCAAGGATGAAAAGGCTGACTTTTTTGTTCGTGAGGATGCGGCAGTGGCATTGGGCAACTTGGGAGACGCCGCAGCCAAGTATGTCCCTGACATCCTCAATTTCCTCAAGGATGAAAAGGTTTCCTCCTCCGTTCGTAGAAGTGCGGCATTGGCATTGGGCAACTTGGGAGACGCCGCAGCCAAGTATGTTCCTGACATCGCCAATATCCTCAAGGATGAAAAGGTTTCCTCCTACGTTCGTGCGGATGCGGCAGTGGCATTGGGCAACTTGGGAGACGCCGCAGCCAAGTATGTTCCTGACATCGCTAATATCCTCAAGGATGAAAAGGTGGACGCCAACCTTCGTAGAAGTGCGGCAGTAGCATTGGGCAACTTGGGAGACGCCGCAGCCAAGTATGTCCCTGA
>NZ_CAWUDE010000035.1:0-13718 GCF_963920895.1 Anabaena sp. CCY 9613 | reverse complement strand
GGGAATTACCTGTACCGAAAGTTGTGACCAAATCGGGGTTTAATTCTAATAATCTGGGTTCTTCAGTACATAGTATGCTTAACTAATAGTTAAAATGCCAATTCAATAAGCATCTAACTCGAAAATTGTCAAAGTTTCTAAATCCATAGCCGGAACGTTTAATCAACTTGATCTTGTTATTAATACCTTCCACAGCACCACTATTTGTCCCATTATCAAAGTAAGCAATTATCTCATCAAACCAACGGATAATAGTATTGTTACTCTTGGGAAAACATTTTTTAGCTTTCGATAACCACATACCGAGTTTAAAAACTCCCGGATACCAATTATCCGTCTTATTAAAAATCTTTCTAAATTTTTCTTTTAATTCATGCATTTCTTTTAAGAGGGTGTTTGAAAAGTTAGGTATGTTGTAAAAAAGCTCTCTCAGTATACGCTGTGAATAGATAATAAACAGCACCGAGAGAGCGACATGAGTAAAGCTTACCCCAGTAACCTGAGCCGAGCACAATATGAATTTCTTAGCGACTTGATTCCAGAAGGGAAACCGGGTGGTCGTAAGCATGAAGTTGATATGTGGTCAGTCCTGAATGCAATTTTTTACATCCTGCTAGAAGGAGTGAGATGGCGAGCGCTACCTGGGGACTTTCCTCCTTGGCAAACAGTGTACACATATTTCCGAAACTGGCGTAAAGACGGGACATGGTTGCACATTCACGATAGTCTCCGAGAATGGACGAGAATGGAAATTGAACGTCATCCGAGTCCATCGGAAGCGATAATTGATAGCCAAAGCGTCAAGAGTGCGGCAATGGTGAGTCAATCAGTAGGCTTTGATGCCGGCAAGCAAATTAAAGGACGCAAGCGATTTATGACCGTTGATACCTTAGGGTTAGTACTGCGGGTCTTGGTAACAGCAGCCAATGTCGGTGAGCGAGAAGGGGGAAAACAAGTTCTCCAACGAGTTAAACAGTCTCAGCCACAATCTCGGTTAACCACCATCTGGGTTGATGGTGGCTTTGATGGGGAACCGTTCATGCAGTGGGTCATGAATTTTTGTCGCTGGATTGTACAGGTGGTGCTGCGACCAGCGCAAACCAAGGGCTTTGTTTTGCTCAAAAAACGTTGGGTGGTGGAACGCACTTTTGGCTGGCTCATGGGATGTCGGCGATTGGTCAGAGATTATGAATTATTGCCCGAAACCTCAGAAACGTTTATCTACCTTGCAATGATCCGTATTATGGTGAAGCGATTGGCTTAATTTTTGACTCCCTAAAACTTTTCAAACATCCTCTCAAATGACTCGTTACATTTTGTGTAATGTCGCTTACACAGCACATGCTTCCGAAAAAAGGATTGGTTTAGTTTCCTTTATTATTAATGAAATCACCGGAGTTACCCCAGTCGAAATTAGTGATGCTTTGTTCTGGGAGGCTGATAAAATTCCTTTAGAGCATCAAGAAACACCATTATCTATTCCTTTTCATGAGTTGTTGAGGTTAATCGAATATCAAACTGAAACATTGATTGGACAATCTTTAGACCCTTGGCAAGCTAAATTGACAAGAGCTAGGGCTAGAGATGAAGAAAGACTCCGGGATTATTACAATACAATTAGCTCGGAAATTCGTCAGAAAATTGAGTCAAAACACCTCATTGGTGATGATAAAGACAAGGAATTAGCCCGAATTGAAGCTACACAAAGAGAATTGTCTAGGAAATTGTTAGATATCCAAGAGCGTTATGCTATGACTGTAGAAGCTGGCTTGCATAGTGCCATGATTATCCATTTACCTACTGTACATATTCAGTGTGAGTTGCAAAGAAAGAAAGCTAAACGTACTGTCACAGCAGTTTGGAATCCCTTCACTAAAATTATTGAACCTTTACGCTGTGAATTGTCAGGAGAACCTGTTTACAGTTTTTATCTCGATGATTTAGATGCTAAAATTATCTCTCCCACAGTTTGGAGAAAGTAATTTATGACGGTTTTCAAGCAGTTTTTTTCTACTATTTAACACTACTGCCTTCATTGGACTATTCTTTGAGCAGAATTTCCCATTACCCAGATATCCTGGCTATTGTAAAAATCACCACGTTGCTCTAATTGAAACCCACCCAGCAATAATCCCAACCATACCTCTACCATTGGCATTTTCAAAACCCGTTGCAGTAGTTTAGCTAGACAAATTTCATCATTTACCTGTGCAAGATATGAGGCGATCGCACTTTGCCATCTTTCTAAATCTTCATCACTGGCCAAATTCCGAACATCCTCTAAACTCGTTACTTCTTCCACCATCGCCAACACTTTTTCTTTCTCCACCGGGGCTACCAGTGAATCATTGGACTCATCTATATGAGAAAAGTGATGCGGCCCATGTGGCTTAAAAGTCTGCGGTATTGCTGGTTCTATTAAATCGTCCAAATCTAACTGCATAGTTGTCCGTACTAATCCCGCAAACATATCGCTACTAATTACGGGCCCTTCAGGATGATTTTGATCGCGTACATCCTGCAAAACTAACTCAGCACAAGATTTGAGAATATCTGCAATTTGAGAAAAAGCCAATGCTGCGGTTGATAATTGTACTTCCACAGGTAAATCATGCAATTCTGCATCTAAACACTGCCACACTGCATCCAGTGGAGATGTCGGTGGCGCTTCTGACATCTCATCTAGCATATCCCAAATAGTTAATTCAAAATTCAATGGACAAGGACGTACTGGGCAATGAGATGGGCTAATCTCAAACATATCCTTATATTGGTACAGCGAGACACCATATTCTTTGGCAAAAGCCTGCAACACCTTATCTGTGTAGGCACGTATCTTCCCTGCCGTTAGCCCAAAACAGTGGATCGGCTCTAACCGACAAATCGGTTTTTGTCCCAACCATAGTTCTGCACCCAAAGCATGTAATGGCTTATCTCCTGGTTCTTTATATAAATACAGCACTGCAAAATATGTCGCTGGTGGTTCAACGGCGTGTGGGTTCGCAGATAAGATGAAATGTGAACAACGAAGTTATAGGGGTTCCAGGCACCGAGATTCGCGCATAAAGTGAAATCGATTGTGGGGTAAGCGTTTGAGGCAGCTAGCGCCTTCGCACATAAAGTGAAATGGTGTAACTAATCACAGAAGTTAACTGGACTTTATGTGAAATTAGGAACATTCAACATCAGGGATACTGAAAATCCCATAGGAACGCAACTTGACTAGCTTGGCAAGAAAAATTACCAATACAGGCATGAAGAAAAACATAGGTAGATTCTTCAGCTTCAAGATGCGCTCTTTGGTTTGGTACGAATCTCTGAATGAAAGAAATTATATGTATCTTCTGGAAATCGACCCAGATGTCGTCTCCTACAAAACTCAACCCTTCAAAATTTCTTACATTTTAGATGACAAAGTACGGCGGTACACCCCGGATTTTTTAGTACAAAGGCAGTCAAAACAACAAATTGTAGAAATTAAGCCAGCAACTTGGCTTGATGATGAAAAAAATGTCAAAAAATTTCCAGTAATAGCTTCTACTTTGAAGTCTCGTGGGTGGGAATTTACCATGATCACTGATGAAATGATGAGTAGAGGCTCTCTGTTAAATAACGTTAAACTTCTCTATCGATATGCCAATATCCTCTTAACACTTCAACACCTGATTATTTGTCATCAATATTTTTATTCAAAATCAGCAATTACTCTAGAGGCAGCTATCAAGGATTTACAGCCTCAAGGGATTGATAAACCCATTTTATTGAAATTAATTTTTTGGGGATTTTTAAAAACTGATTTAGTGGTTAAACTAAAGGATAATAGTCCTATTTATTTATCCTCACAAGCCTATCTTGCGGGGAGGCAAGGAAAATGACTAAAGTTAGATTCCAAGAAGGAATTCACTTGTGGCTACATAATCGTGAGTACATTATCCAAGAGAAAACAGGCAACAAATTTAAGTTACTTGAAAAATCCACTAGTCAAATTAATTCGCTAAGTGAAAAAGAATTAGTTCAATACTTCTTCACTGGCCAGTTAACTTTTCAAAATTCGGACGAAACTGAAACTGTTAATTCCTGGCAAGCAGTAGATTTTTCGGAAATTCCTGAACATCTGAAAGCGGAAGCTCAACGTAAAGAAAAATATGTTTTAACAGTTTTAGAACAAAAAATATCAACATATACTTCTGCTTCCCTGACCCCAGTTATCCAGCAAGTTGCCGAAAAAATTGAAGATGAACATCCCCCTTCATATATTACTCTTTATCGATGGGTAAAAGAATATCGCCATAGTGGTGGGAATATTCGCTCATTAATTCCTCAACATCAAGCAAAAGGCAACTTTAAGCCCAAAATAGCCCCAGAAGTATATCAATTAATAAAAGAAGTTATTAACGAAGTATATCTAACTCCTGAACGTCCTAATATTGCCAGTATCTATGATGTCGTGATTTGTCGGATTCTGGCAGAAAATAATTTAAGGAAATCAAACAGGCAAGCCACTCTCTCTATTCCTCATCGCTCCACTATTTACCGCCAAATTCAACAATTAGACACAATTGAAAAAATAGTTGGTCGTTATGGAAAGAGAACTGCCAGTTTAATGTATGACCCCATTCAAGAAGGACCGCGACCCTCTCGTCCTTTAGAAAGAGTTGAAATTGACCATACGCTTTTGCCTTTCTTTGTTGTTGATACAGATACAAGAATGCCAATTGGCACACCCTCTTTAACGAGTGCTGTTGATAAATATTCAGGAGTTATTGTTGGCTACTACCTGAGCTTTGAACCTTTTAGTTCGCTTTCTGTTATGCAGTGTTTACTCCATACAATTCACCCAAAAGATTATGTAAAAAACAAATTTCCTTCAGTCACAAAAGACTGGAATGTCTATGGAATAATGGAAATTATTGTCGTTGATAATGGAAAAGAATTTTATAGCCAACACTTTCAAGATGCTTGTCAACAATTAGGGATAAGCATCCAATATACACCTCCTTATATGCCCTGGTATAAAAGTAGCGTAGAAAGGACGTTTAGTAGTTATAATACCCAGCTATTGCAGGGACAACCAGGGGCATTATTTCAGGAATTTACAAATCAATATGATTATGACCCAAAAAAGAATGCTGTGGTTTCTCTTGAAGCTCTACAAGAGATGATTCACATCTTTATTGTAGACATTCATAATCAGAAGTATCATTCTCAATTTTGTACGCCTAGAGCCGAAATATGGTCAAAAGGAATAGCTGAATATCCACCCACATTACCTCTAAATCTCCAGGATTTAAGAGTATTAGTCGGAGCTATAGAAAAGCGAGTTATTACTAGAAGAGGTGTAGAGCTTTATGGGCTTTATTACAACAGTTCTGAATTAGCTAGACTACGCTCAAATTATGAAAAAGAAGACAACAGAAGGCAAGGTGGCTTGAGAGAAAGAGAAAAAGCCACTATTAAGTATGACCCCACAGATTTATCAACAATCTATGTCCTTGACCCCAATAGCCATCAGTTTATCGTTGTACCAGCGATGAATCAGGAATACACTCAGGGTCTGACTCTTTGGCAACACAAAGTTATTAAAAACCTAGCAGCTATTGAGTCAAAAAGAGTTGATATTGTAGCTTTGGCTTTAGCTAAACAGAAGATTCAAGAAATTGTGGAGCGTGAATGGCAAAAGTCTTCTAAAGGTAAAACGCGTAAATCGATGGCTAGATGGCTAGGTATTGGACGTGATGACTTAAAAGTAGATGAAGTTGCATTTAACAATGAAACCCATTATAGCCCAAGCCAAAATCATCAGATAAAGACTGAACAAGAATTATTAAATTTATTTAACCAAGGTAGTGAAATTACAGGTATATCTGACTTAAGTAATTCTGACAATTCCTTAATAAACTTATTAGATAATCAACAAATAGAACTCAAACCTCATCACCAAGAATTACCAAACAATTCTGATAATAAAATTTCCAAACCTCCCAAACGCCAGAAAAATAAAACATCTGTTTCTCATCAAGAGATAGAGAATATTTCTCTTGCTGAAGAATCTGTGATTGAAATTGATAATTGGGAGCCAGATTTGACTGGTTGGGAGGTGAGTATTGGTTTACCCAAATAAAGAAAGTAGCGACGATGCAAGTAGCCAAGATATCTTGAAAATTAGTTTAGCCGAGAAGCTCCAAATTATTAATAACATTTATGTTATTTACCCTCGACTTCAAGAAGTCTTAGCAGCTATAGAGTATTGTCACCATTTTTCTTTAGGTAAGTCCGAGCCAGAATGTATGTTTCTTAGTGGTCAAACAGGAGTCGGAAAAACTACAATCTACAAAGCTTATGCTAATAAATATCCCAGGCAGGTCACAAAAGATGGCACATTTGTTCCTATTTTGGCTGTGACCATTCCTTCCCCAGCAACTGTGAAGACAGTAGTAACGAAATTGTTATGGACACTTGGCGACCCCGCTTATGACAAAGGTACAATTGGTAACCAAACGATTCGTTTAATTGGTCTACTCAAAGATTGTAGAGTTGAATTAATTATTTTAGATGAATTTCAGCACTTTATCGACCGAGATTCAGAGCGAGTTCTCAAAACAGTTTCTGATTGGTTAAAAACTTTAATTTTAGATACAAATTTGCCAATAATTTTAATTGGCTTGCCCGAGGCTGAAGAAGTTCTTAAACTTAAATCTCATTCTCAACTCAGCCGTCGCTTTGCCAATCGTCATTATCTCTCGTCTTTTGGATGGCAGTCCGATGGTGGTGCAGAATTTCGGACTTTTTTACATTTATTAGAGTCAAAGCTACCTCTAGCTCAAGCTTCAAATTTATCCGAGGTATATACAGCAAGAAGGCTTTACTATGCATCAGATGGAATCATGGCTCATGTGATGAAGCAAGTTCGGTATGGCACTTATTTAGCTCTTAATCAAAATCAAGAAAAACTTGACTTAAACATTTTATCAGCAGCTTTTGAAAAGTTTGTTCAAGCTGATAAACCTGAAAAAATTAATCCTTTTATCACTGATAAATTTGAGATTGAGCCACTTCATTCTGCGGCTCTATATTTAGAAATTAGCGGAACTAATAAACGCCTTAAATCTAAATATAAAGACTTAAAAGCCTCTCAAATATTAAGGAATTCTTGAAGAATAAATGCATAATCGAGTCCTGCTACGAACTCCAACTCCCTATGAAGATGAAAGTCTAGCTGGTTATCTAATTCGATTAAATGAAAGTAACTATTACTCTTCACCTAAGTGGATTTTGCAGCTAGCTGGTTTACATATTAATCGCAGAATTCCCCTCAATAACAGTCTTGATCAGCCTTCAACTTTGAGTCAGCTTATTCAAGTGAACGATGAACAGCTAAAGGTAATGGCTTCTCTTCCTAATCAATTGCTTGGAGATGTTAATTCTCAGCAATATGCCATTTATAAGTATGCTAAAAAACTATGCCCACATTGTTTAACTGCATCTGCTTATTGCCGCAAAATTTGGGATTGGGATCTAGTCACAGCTTGTTATATACATCGATGTGTACTGATGAAACAATGCTCTAGTTGTCACAAAAATATTCAGTGGTCTAGACCCGCAGTCACTCGTTGTCGATGTGGTTTCGATTTTCGCACAGGGCTTACACAAACAGCCACCTTTCACCAAGTTAATCTGTCTGCATACTTATCCTCATTGGAGAAAAGCCTTGCTACCGTGCAGATTAGCAGAGATTAACATTTATGTGTAGGATGCCTTAAATTATGGTTCTGGAGTTTTGGTTCGCAAATTTCATCTAGTCTGCGAATTCGCTAGCTGCCTCAAATCCTTGCCCCACAATCGATTTCACTTTATGCGCGAATCTCGATGCCTGGAACCCCTATAACTTCGTTGTTCACATTTCATCTTATCTGCGAACCCACAAATGTTTGTTGTCTTATTTTTCAGGCGACTTTAAAGCTTGATCCAAAACTTGCCGTGCATGTTCTGCCTTGTCCCTTGCTTCTTGATAGCGTAGATTAGCTTGGGCAAAGTTTTTTAGGACTTTAAAACCTTCCTTCAGGCTAGCTATTTCCTCTTCACTGACTGCATCATCTGAAAATAGAACATCAACAGCCTGACGAACTTCCAATGCTTCAGTGCGTGTTTCCTGAACTTTGAGCTTGAGAGTGGCTAGAGTATTCAAAATCTGAACAGCTTGCGTAATGCTATCCTCGCCACTTACAGCATCATTAGCTGGTTCCTTAACCTGAATTAATTGTTGAGGCCCAAATCCCTCTTCCAATTCCGTAGACAGCTGACCTGCTTCCATCAATTCCATCAGCTGATCCATAGCTTTATCACGGGCTTTGGCTGAATCTTTTCCAGAAACAGTGAGGATAATTTCTGGACTTTGAGCGAGAGTATACTGAACCATACTAAGGACAGAAAAATTGCTGATTAATCAAGCCAAGATCAATAATTTTAGCATGAAGCGATCGCAGCTAAGTCACACGAAAAATAATTCCTGGGGATTTCATCCCTTGCACCCGAACAAGCTCATAAAAATAAAACTTTATACTTAATAAAGACAAAGCGAATTTTAACAAGAGGGAAGAGCGATGACTCCCAATCCCACCATCATGAAAGCTATAGAAAACCTGGACTACCGAGTCACTGTTGGTGATGTAGCAGCCCAGGCAGGATTAAATGTGGCAGAGGCTGGCCAAGGATTATTAGCCCTGGCTTCTGATGCTGGTGGACATCTTCAAGTAGCAGAAACTGGTGATATTGTTTACAAGTTTCCGCGAAATTTCCGAGATATATTACGTAATAAATACTTGCAGTTACGATTACGGGAATGGTGGCAGAAAGTCTGGGGGGGTCTGTTTTACCTCATTCGCGTTTCTTTTGGAGTTCTTTTAATTGCTTCCATCGCCCTCATAACTATTACCATCATTGTCATCATTACCGCCTCTAGCTCAGATCGCAACGACAACAGTCGGGGAAGTAGTTCTAGGGGTGGGGGGTTCTTCTATTTCCCATTTCCCAATTTATTTTGGTACTTTAGCCCCAATTATCGCCCACGCTACCAGGAAAGACAGCATAGCAGGCAGTATGACAGACGCCAAGAAAGCGAACTGAATTTTTTTGAGGCTGTATTTTCGTTTTTGTTTGGCGATGGTAATCCTAATGCCAACTTAGAAGAACGCCGTTGGCAAGAAATTGCCACTGTGATTCAAAATAACCGTGGTGCAGTGGTAGCCGAACAAATTGCCCCCTATCTGGATAATCTAGGTGCAAATTATACACAAGAATACGAAGATTATATGTTGCCTGTGCTGACAAGATTTAATGGGCAACCAGAAGTTAGTCCAGAAGGGCAAATTGTTTATTACTTCCCAGAATTGCAAGTCAAAGCCAGTAAAACACGTCATCAGGCAGTCTCAACCTACTTAGAAGAATTGCCCTGGCGTTTTAGTGCAGCAAGTTCAGGACAAATTATGCTATCGGCGGGATTAGGGATACTCAATTTTGTCGCGGCATTAATATTGGGAGGTTTGATAGCTGATGGTACAGTTGCTGCCGAATTAGGTGGATTAGTTGCTTTTGTCCAAGGAATTTATTGGTTATTGTTGGCTTACGGCGCAGGTTTTTTGGCCATACCCTTAGTACGTTATTTTTGGATTCAATGGCGCAATCAAAAAATTGCCGCCCGTAACCGCGATCGCCTGTCTCGATCTAGGCTATTAGCAGACCCAAAGACTGGTTTACAGCGCAAAATCAATTTCGCCCAGCAATTTGCCACCGAAAAAGTCATCAGCAAAGACGATGTAATCTATTCCAGCGAAACCGACTTAATCGACCAAGAAGTTGAACGTTCTGCACAAATTGACGCGGAATGGCAACGGCGGTTGCAGGAAGGGAGTGGGGAGTAGGAGATGGGGGGATGTCCCCTTGTCCCCTTGTCCCCTTGTCTCCAATCACTTCGCCTTAATTGGCGTGAGGGCGACACCTCGGTAATAGTGTCCTAAAATTTGCAGATGGTTTGCTCCTTGTCGGGCCAAATTATATGCTCCCCATTGACTCATGCCTAAACCATGACCGAAGCCTAGACCTTGTAGGACAAATTTACCGTCTTGTTGTTTACTGATGCGAAAGCGGGTACTTCTCAGTTTGAGCGCAGTACGTACTTCTTCGCCCTTGAGTGTTTTTGTACCCTTGTCACCGACAATTCTTAAAGCTTTAACACTACCGAAAGGTGAGTGAGCTTCGGGAATCATTTCTGTGACAGTGCCAACACCAGAAACTCTACTGCCAATTTCATCTGGGGTGAAGGTATTTACCCAATTACAAGCGCTGATATTTTGATCGTAGTCCTGAACAGCACGCAGGTAAGCTAAAGGATTGCCCCAAACATCTTCCACATTTTCAGTATGTCCGCCAGAGCAGGCGTGGAAGACCGAGAGAATAACTTGGTTGTTATGAGTGAGTACTTTCCCCGCTGTGCCATCGACTGCGTTGTAAGTGCTAGAAGATTCGCTCATGACTCCTTTATAAATTTGCCAGCGATCTGGACTAGCACCCAAGTCAAAAGTGGGATTATTGCGTTGTTCGTTGCGTTTGTAAAGAGCATAGGTACGAGCGGCGATCGCCTGGGCTTTGAGAGCCTCCTCAGGCCAGCCAGCATCCATTTCACCGCCAAGAACACTGTAAAGATATTCTTCTAAATCAACCCAATTAACGGCATCTAAACCCTTGTCTGTAGGGACAACCAACGTTCTCCCCCGATACCAGCGATCGCCTATATAAACAAATCCATCACCTGTAGGCTCAATCCAAAATAAACCAGATTGCCACCTATCCAAAGCCACACCACCAGAGATAGTTTGGGCATTAAATGAACTCATCGCCGGCAATTGCCCCAGAGTCCGACCACTACTATCCTTCACAACCGCAGTCGTAGAACTACCGACCTTAACCTGATTAACACCTCTTTCAATTGCCACGCGCAGAATCACAGATGCTTGAGCGGGGGCCACCAAAGCCAACCACAAAAAGATACCTATCCACCAATGACGTACTTTGATCTGAGAAAATAAAGAGCCTAACAACAGTTGAAATTTCATACTGATCATTTAAATCACATTTAGTATCTGTGTGATGCTCTGGAACTATAGTGTCTACCACTTAAGAGGAGACAGTTATCCCTTGAGGGAAGTTGCCACTTCTTCATAATTATGCGATCAGTATTGAAATTCGGCTAATTAAATATCATTGGTCATTAGTAATTAGTCAGCCTCTTCTCCCCCTGCTCCCTGCTCTCTGCCCCCCTCCCCCTGCCTCTTATTCCCCCATTCCCCACTCTCCTTGAGAACCACTCACTGCGTTAGCAATAATTCCAATTAAATTCAATTTGCTCAAAATTTCTATGGCTTGCGTCAATTCATTGGGAGTTACCTGACCAATACGCCCTACCATGACAATTCCATGAGCAAATGACCCCAAAATTCTGGCATCGACTGTACCTAACATCGGTGGCGCATCGATTAGCACCAGATCATAGGTTTGCTCAAACCGATCTATGAGTTCTTTCATCCGTTGAGAACTCAGCAGCTTAATGGTGTCTTCTGGTGTAGGGCCAGCAGTCAAAATATCAATAGAAGGGTGAATGGGTTGGATGTAATCCTGAACATGGGTATTAGTTTCATCGACTAATAATAAAGATAATCCCCAGTCATTGGATAAGTTTAAGATTTTGTGCAGGTTAGGATGCCGTAGATTAGCATCAATTAATAGTATGCGCCGATGCATCCTAGCTGCGCTAGCCGCCAGCCCCAGCGACAAAGTTGTTTTACCTTCCCGTGGTAGAGCCGACGTTAACATCAAAGATTTGAAAGGAAAAGAATACTTGAATATTTGAATATTTTGGTAGACCATATCCAAGCTTTCATGGCAAGGTAACCAAGTGTTGGCTTCTACAAAAGAAGGTGCTAAGTGTCTCCGCTTACGTAAAAATAAACTTGAAAGCCGCTTCTGCAAGGGACGCGGCGCTAGTTTCGGCACTGATCCTAGTAATTGCAGTTTCGTCCGCTTTTGTAATTCTTGTACAGAATAAATGGTGTAATTAAACATTCCCCAAGTCAGGGCAACTATGACCCCTAAAATGGGACTAACGACCGCTCCCCCAACTAACAGAAATAATCTGCGATTACTTGTAGAAGTTCCCAAAGCTGGTTCTTCTAAAATTTGCCAATCAAATCCTCCCTGGGCAATTTTTAATCCCAAATACTGTTGCGTTTGTAGTAGTTGCTCAAGGGTTTTGCGACTAGTTTCTACTGCTGGTAGGAGACGGTTATACTCTGCGATGAGGCTGGGATATGTATTTAGCTGTGAGCGGAGTTTTTTTTCTGATTCAGCTAAACTCTTTTCATTAGCATTTAGTCCTAGAAGAAATGTTTGTACCTGAATAAACTCTTGCACAAGCATCGGGTCAACACCCGTTATTTCCCCCTGTGTTAAAAGTTCTTTTTCCGTAATGCTAGTATTGACTGCTTGATCACCTAGCAATTGTTTTGCTTCTTGTTGTAACAGCCTTCGTTGATTCTGGTGTTGCTGTTTGAGTTTTTCTATTATGGGAGCATCTTCTGTATAGCGCATCTGCTCTCTAGTTAGAGCCTGTTCTGTTTCTTGAAAGTCAGTCAATAATGATTGGTAACGAGTTGACTGATTTAAACGAGCAGCGATGAGTGCATTTTGAGATAAAGACGCTATTTTTTTCTCTAAGTTATTATAGCGAGCTTGTACATCTTTAATTTGGGCGCGGGTAGTTTCGCGTTGTTTTTGAATGGTTGCCAGAGATTCTAAAAGAATTTTACTTTGTACTTCAGGATCAAGTATATTATGTTTTCTGCGAAAAAGTTCTAAGTTTTTCTCAGCTTGACTCACCTCTTTTTTGATTTCAGGTAAGCGGTTACTAACAAAAGCCAGCCCTTTATTCAGCCGCTCTTGTTGTTGTTCTATATTATAGTCTTGATAAACTTTTCTCAGAGATTGTAGTACTCTTTGTGTCTTGACGGGATCATCATCACGAAAGGTAATTTCAAAGACTGGACTCAGCACTTGATTAGCGCCAGATATACCCTCTAACTGTTTGATTACCAAAGATGTTTGTTTTCCATGCTCATTCTTACCTTGGATGTCTTCTACAGTAATATCTGGATAATGAGGACGAAGAACATTTACAGCTTTTTGAATTAGCTTGGAACTTTGCATGAGTTTCATTTGAGCGCTGTAGTCAGATACTGACAAGTTTGGCTCAGTCAACTCATTATTTGCATCTACGCGAATATTACTTGATCGTACCCCCTCATATAAATTGGAATTTACCAGTATCTGCATAGAGCTTTGGTAATTCGTCTTGGTATTAACAGCCAATAAGCTAGCAACTGACATAACTATGCAAGAAACACCCAAGCATAGAAAGCGTCGGCGAAGCAAAATTTTTGGTAGTTGTCTGATATCAACTGTGTTGAGTGAGGAGTTATTAACCAGTTGCTCTTGATTCAGACTTGTGTTAGCCACTATCAAATTCCTCTAATATCGAAATACGGAAACATTTAGCTGGGAGATTATGAGAAAGTTTATTGGCAATGAATTTTTCTCAACCTATAGACAAATCATCATACCAGGGTAAGCTCATCTAATTTGGTATAGAGTGAGCTTGACAAATTAGCCAA
>NZ_CAWUDE010000034.1:0-15699 GCF_963920895.1 Anabaena sp. CCY 9613 | reverse complement strand
TGTCCATCCCCACCTTGCTTCGCTGAAAGTGGGGACTTCCGTGATTCCGTTAAACTGTAAAATATTATTTCCCAAATGAAAAAGGGGGTCACCCGGAAGCACCCCCAAAGCTTTGACACAAATACTGCTGCTTTAAACTTGAACCGCTAGTTTTGCTTCCTTTGCTGTCAACCGTTCGTAAGCGGCGCGCATTTTCAAGCCTGTCAGCACTTGGAACAAACCAGTTCCGTTGTTGGAACCTGGGTACTCACGGTGTTGAAGTAGCAAGTGAGTCATTTCACCATCGTATTTGGTGGATGTCTTGCTAAGATGGGTTTCGATATAAATAACTTCTTCCAGGTTGTCGAATTGACCGTCTACTTCTAATACTGAGACGTAGCGACCGTAGTAAACATCTGAACCATAGTACACTTGCATACCGGGATAGGAACAAGTCAGCTTACGTCCGCAAGGAGTCCAGTTAATTGTTGAACCTTCATCAAACAAGTAGGTTGGCTCAAAGCCTTCCTTACCTTCACGTTGGAGCATCCGTACCCGCAGTACTTTACGCTCTGTATCGTTTTTGATCAGGTTTGTGGGTAGTACCTGGAGAACCACATCAGCAAATTCTCTTTGTGGTTCGATGAATTTTTCAAAGTCTGGTTTGCGAGAATTGATTTGAGCTAAAACATCTTCATAGCGATGTCCTCTTTCTGCCATATCTCGCTGGATTTTCCAGGCAATTTTCACTTCATCACTGATGTCAAAATAAACGCTGAAGTCGAGCAGCGATCGCACCCTTTCATCATATAAAGGATGTAGACCTTCAACCACGACAATGTGATTCGGCTCGATGTGTTCTGGTGGATCAATCATGCCGGTTTCGTGGTTGTAAATCGGCTTATCAATTGCTTGACCTTCTTTTAGCGCTTTGATTTGCTCATACATCAGGTCAAAATTGTTTGCCCTGGGGTCAAGTGCAGTTATCCCTGTTTCTTTGCGCTGTTTGCGATCTAGGGAATGATAGTCATCTAAGCAGATGACAGTCATAAACTCTTCACCAAATAAATCTATTAAACGACGCAAAAACGTAGATTTACCGCACCCGGAGTCTCCGGCTACTCCAATCAATACCACGCGTTCCGGCTTACTTGTCATAAATCTCCTCTAAATACTAAATGTGTCAATCAATATTTTTTCACACAGCAGATTTTCAAGCCAGGAGTTTACCCCATTGGTTTATCCTGCGTTCTTGCTACTCAGCAGGGATATGGAATATTTAGACGGGAAACAAACAACTAATCATGTTGTTACTCGTCTTACTGAACCTTAATTCACTGCTGGTAAGTATTTAATCCTAGTGGTATATTAGATTTTAACAGAAGGGGGTATTCTGTAACAAGGTTTGCTGTCAAGAAGAATCCATTGCTTCAACAATCATCCTAATGGTTTAGTAATTGGTTTTAATAGCCATCTCATTACCACCTCAAAATGTTGTGTCAACGTCCTATACTTACTTTTGCGCTTCATTCAGCAAGTTTATAAGTATAATTTACTTTGGAATCAAATTTTTTCAACTAGGCAAATTTTAATTTTCACTCTGACAATTCTCTACACCTTTAAAGTCAGAATCTATCTAAAGAATGAGTTGGTTAGTCAATTCTCAGGGATTTAGAGTATGAGAGTATATTTTTGGGAAAATACGCAAATTTAGTAAGCTACTGATAGAGGTTGACAGATGTTTCACATCAAGTGAAACTGATTATAGTTTCTTATATTACTTGCGTCATCGGTTGTATAAAACCAGATAAATTTGGTTTTGCCAAGCCTTTGCTTATTTGACAAACCGGGATGGGTAACCTCCTGGCTTTGCATAGATGCTAGGTCAATGGACAGCCTGTGAAGCGCGAACTTCTTACCTGAAAGTAAAATCTGCCGTTATGCCGCCTGCGGTTAACGGGAAAAATGCACAAAAGGTAAGCACATGAGAGGCAAAATGAGCTATGGCTTCTGCTAATCAAAGTTGCCTTCTTATGCTATATGTCATTGCATCTTGCCCTTTGGGTAGTTGAAAACTGTCTCCTGAATTTAGGAATAGTAATTCACGAAAAAAAGATTAAATTGACTCATTATTAACATTCTCCCAAAGACATATCCCTTACCTTAGAAGGTGAACAGGTGTGTTTTTTGCTATGCTTGCATGTCTTTGGTGAGTGTACCTAGCACGGCATTAATTTATGGTGCCGCTTTCCCACAGCGCCAGTTTTGGTAGCCAAAATTCGATAAACTAAAGCTGGATTGTGATGGGAATAGTTTTTTTTGAGAAACGGTTAAGTAAAAATCGGAGTGGTAGAACGAATGTACAATCAAGGTGCTGTTGAGGGTGCTGCCAACATAGAATCAGGTAGCCGCATCTTCGTTTACGAAGTGGTGGGTCTGCGTCAGAACGAAGAAACTGATAAAACGAACTACCCAATTCGTAAAAGTGGCAGTGTGTTCATCAGAGTGCCTTACGACCGCATGAATCAAGAAATGCGACGGATCACTCGCCTAGGCGGCAAAATTGTTAGTATCCATCCTGTAAGTGTTCTAGAACAACTTAATGGTAAAGCGGCTCATGAGAATGCTGATAACCATCAAGAGGCTGTAGTCACATCAGGGAAGACTGCTGACAGTGAGGGAAATGGTAAAGCCACACCTGTGAATGCGAATAGTGAAGTTAAAGGCTTCGCTAAACCATCTGCTGAAGAACAGCATAAGAAGAAGGACAAAAAAGGCAACACCATGACTCAAGCGAAAGCCAAAAAAGGCGCTGACGTTCCTGTCAACACTTACCGTCCTAATGCTCCATTTATTGGTAAGTGCATATCTAATGAACCGTTAGTAAAAGAAGGCGGGATTGGTATTGTTCAGCACATTAAGTTCGACTTGACTGGCAGTGATTTAAAGTATATTGAAGGCCAAAGTATTGGGATTATTCCTCCCGGTGTAGATAAGAACGGCAAGCCAGAAAAACTTAGACTGTACTCCATCGCCTCGACTCGTCACGGCGATGATGTAGATGACAAGACAATATCACTGTGCGTTCGCCAGTTAGAATACAAGCACCCAGAAACAGGTGAAACAGTCTATGGTGTTTGTTCTACTCACTTGACTCAACTTGAACCTGGGGCAGATGTAAAAATCACTGGCCCAGTAGGTAAGGAAATGTTGCTACCCGATGATCCTGAAGCCAAGGTCATCATGATGGCAACAGGAACAGGTATTGCTCCGATGCGGGCTTATCTGTGGCGCATGTTCAAGGATGCAGAAAGAGCAGCTAACCCAGAGTATGAATTTAAAGGATTTTCTTGGCTAATATTTGGTGTTCCCACAAGTCCGAACATCTTATATAAAGAAGAACTGGAAGAAATGCAACAGAAGTATCCTGATAACTTCCGCCTCACCTATGCCATCAGTCGGGAACAAAAAAATCCCCAAGGTGGCAGAATGTATATCCAAGACCGTGTAGCAGAACATGCAGACGAACTGTGGCAACTGATTAAAGATGAAAAAACTCACACCTACATCTGCGGTTTGCGTGGTATGGAAGGTGGCATTGATGAAGCCCTAACCGCTGCTGCTGCTAAAGAAGGAGTAGTCTGGAGTGATTATCAAAAAGAACTCAAGAAAGCTCATCGTTGGCACGTAGAGACTTACTAAGTTAGTCTTTAGTCATTAGACTAGGGTGGCTAATATCAGGATAATAAGTGGGGTGGGCAATGCCCACCCTACAATTGTTTTATATGGAATAGCTGAGAAAATAGTTCTAAGTGCTTGATTTTTCCCAAAGCTGTGATTAACAGGGTAATTATTATAGATACTCAGCATTAAAAAAATAGGGTGCAAAATCTGTGGGTGTGAAACTAGGAATATTAGGATTAGGCACTGTCGGCACAGGTACGGTGCAATTACTGCAAGATTTAGCGGGGCGTAACCCATTATTGCAGGAGATAGAAATATATCGGGTGGGAGTCCGATCGCTTGATAAAATCCGTGAAGTCAAATTACCTGCAAAGGTATTAACCACCGATTTAGAAGCCATCGTCAGCGATCCGGCTGTGGATATAGTCGTTGAGGTGATGGGTGGGCTGGAACCAGCGCGATCGCTTATTCTCCAAGCCTTAAAAAATGGTAAGCACGTTGTCACTGCCAATAAAGCGGCCATCGCTCGGTTTGGTGCCGAAATTTTCACAACTGCCAACCAAGCCGGCGTATACGTCATGCTAGAAGCTGCTGTTGGCGGTGGTATCCCTGTGATCCAACCCTTAAAACAGTCCTTAAGAGTTAACCGTATTCATACTATTACTGGCATCGTTAACGGTACAACTAACTACATCCTCACACGGATGCAAACTGAAGGTAGCGACTTTAGCGATGTCTTAGCAGATGCCCAAAGACTAGGTTACGCCGAAGCTGACCCTACAGCAGATGTAGAGGGCTTAGACGCAGCCGATAAAATTGCCATTCTCGCCTCATTGGGCTTTGATGGCCGGATCAATCTCCAGGATGTTTATTGTGAAGGGATTCGGCAAGTTAGCAAAACAGATATTACCTACGCCGAAAAATTGGGATTTGTGATTAAATTATTAGCGATCGCTAAACAATCTACTCCTTCTTCCCCCTCTTCTTCCCTTTCCGTCAGAGTTCATCCCACCTTGGTACCCAAAGCCCATCCATTAGCTAGCATTAACGGCGTTTACAATGCCATTCTCGTAGAAGGAGAACCCATTGGGCAGGTAATGTTTTTCGGGCCCGGGGCGGGTGCGGGTGCTACAGCCAGTGCCGTCACTTCGGATATTTTAAATTTAGTCGCTGTCCTCAAAACCAGTACAGCCAACCCCAATCCATTATTAACCTGTGGACACCAAGACTACTGTCAAATTGCCCCAATGACAGAGCTAGTAACGCGATTTTATGCCCGATTCCTGACCAAAGACCAACCCGGCGTCATCGGTAAATTAGGTACTTGTTTTGGCAATCATGGCGTTAGCTTAGAATCAGTTGTGCAAACAGGCTTTCAGGGAGGACTAGCAGAAATTGTAGTTGTCACCCACGATGTCCGAGAAGGTGATTTTCACCAAGCCCTAGCTGAAATTCGTAATTTAGAAGCGATAGACAGTATACCCAGTCTGCTGCGAGTGCTGTGATGTGGGGAGTGGGGAGTAGGGAGTAGGGAGTGGGAGGGAAGACTTTGGATGTGTACTCAAAACTAAAATTATTCTCCCTCATCCCCCTCATCCCCCTCATTGTTGTAAAGTAGAAACAAATTTTACTGTCCCCAGGGTATTTACGATGACAAATCGACCTCCTTCCGAACAGGAGTCATCTCAAAAAACTGCCCTTGGCTTTGATGAATTTATCGCCATTCTGGTTGCCTTTTTGACTTTGGGCGGAATTTTGTTTTGGTCAATTTTTCGCAGTGGTTCTGGCTGGGATTTTCAGCTATTCCCGAATGTATCTCCTACTGCTGAACCTCAACCGGGTTCAACATCTCCATTATCTGGGTTGGAACCCAGTACAGATAATAATTTCCGTACCTTTTCATCACCTTCAGCAGATACAACCGTTGTTGAACCTAACATGACTCGTCCCCTAGGGCCCCTGCCCACCTTAGCGCCCTCTCAAGCACCACGTAGGCAAATACCTTTCTTCCGGAGGAGCTTTGAGTCATCCCTTAAATCATTACCGTTGTCTTTAGTCGCTCCTGCTGAGAAAAAGTCAACTATTCCCCCACCAGTTGCATTTAATGATGTCCCCTCTGATTTTTGGGCAGGTCGTTTTATTGATGTTCTTTCTTCTCGTGGCATTATTAAGGGCTTTCCAGATGATTCTTTTAGACCAAATCAGCCTGTAAACCGGGCTGAATTTGCGGCTATTCTGCAACAGGCTTTTAACCAAACTACGACTAATACAACTATATCTTTCAAAGACCTACCAGCTAACTCCTGGGCAACACCAGCCATTGAACAAGCTGTTGGTACTGGTTTTTTAAAAGGTTACCCTGACCAAACATTTCAACCAGAAGAAAAGATTCCTAGAGTACAAGTTTTAGTTGCTCTTGTTAGTGGTTTGAATCTACCAGAAACGGAGGAGTCATCTCAAGTATTAAGTATTTACGAAGATGCTGAAGAAATTCCTCAATACGCCATTGACAAAATAGCCGTGGCTACAGCCAATGACCTTGTTTTTAATTATCCAGAATCAAATATTTTGGCTCCTAATCAAGAAGCTACCCGCGCTGAGGTAGCTGTCATGGTTTATCAAGCGTTGGCTTTAAAAGGCAGGGTAGAGAAAATTTCTTCTCAAAATTACCAGCGATTATCTCAGTGAAATTAAACAGGGAGTAGGGGGGAAGTTTTTTCCCAATAACTAATGGTTAATGACCCTACTCTTAAAATAATTGCAGCTAAGTTCGCAGAGGATATACAAAATAAAATAGCATTATTGAATGTTTGGTGTCAGTAATAGGCGCCTATATTTTACAAGTCCTTGAGTAGCTGCTTAGATGTATGTGTGTAACGGCTTGTCGTCAGACATCACACCTCACCTAAAAGAAGACGCCCCAAAGGGCGCCTTAACAAACATTAACCGTAGCTTTTGTCAACAGCTACTTGATAAAACGTCTACCCTAAAGTAAGAACAAAACCAGAACAAGAGGATAGCGATGGTGAAGGTATTAAGCTTCTGGAAGGTTTTTGCCGACGACTTGTGATTTGAGGGTTGTAATTTCGTCAGTTAACTCTCGCCGGGTTGTAGCTTTGAGTAAATAGCGGTAAACAAACCAAGCAGAGTAGCCAATACCAATCAACTCAAAGGTCGGTGCAACTAAAGGAACATCATTCAAAGCATCTAATATTGCCAAGAGTACCTTAACCGAAACAATTGCTGCGACAATTAAGCCAACACTAACTAGGGGCTGTTTATATTGATTAAAGAAGCTTCCCAGATATTCGGGCAGTGTTGCTAAAAAGCCAGAAATTTGTTCACCGTATTTTTGCCATTGCTCTTGAGACTGCACAGGAGGCTGGAGTTTGGTAATAGTTCCTGTTTGGTTGTTGATATTTGGCACTGCGGCCTCTGTAGATTTGGTTTCTGTGAATTCTGGTTCTTGCATTTTCACTCCCAATAAATTTAACAGTTGAGTTTATCTAATCCGGACAGTTACAACCACAAGGCTGTTGATTAGGCAATGCACGAGGATATCGGTACACCTGAGTTTGAGGCACAAAAGGGTTTAGTGTCCTACAACCATAATTGCCCCGTATACTCTACTGCATCAACTACAAGGTAGACAATCAGTAGGCAATATAGAAGTCAGAAGGCAGCAAGATATATTAAAATCAGCTTTCTGAGTTCTGTATTTTGTGAATCAATATATAATCCTCAGGTTGTGATTATCCCATACCGTGTCAATTGCTCATAATCGTACTCATTTGAGTACAAATCATGCAAAAATCAAACCACCTCTCATTTATACAAGCATAAACGCCGATTTTATCTGATATTAAAGCTATCTTAAGCCGCCTTCGTCAATTAGCTCATTGGTCATTGATACTCAGTTTTTATGTATGCAAACAAACTAGACATAATGACTATTTTATGATATGGGTATGGAGTCAGTTTTGATTGGCAATATAGTAGGGCTACTACTTTTTCTAGATTAGGACAAGTAGACAAATTTTGTTAGTGCAAATCAAAAAAGTTTTTACACAAATTGCGATCTGTGCATCTACACGAAATCACATCACAGGTAATACGCCTAAATAGCTGGCAATATCCTAAAGATATGGATTGGATTAATCTGAACGCTAATGCTAACCCGAAATGAAGTGTAAAGTAAGCACGGCGCTGATAAGGCTATGTTAGGGTCAGGGTATCACAACACTCCCTACCCTTTTCTTGTGGAATGCTCCACCAATACGCTAATAAAACCGCAGCATGATCATTTTCTAGGTGGCGTATTGACACTTAAATGAGCAACTAGAAGTCACCAGAGGTGTAAGGATAATGCTTGCCAAATACAATTGATCTTATCCCTACACCTGGCTAAATTTATATTTCTTTACATCAATCTACTTAGTTCAGCCTAGTCCCAATCTGGGAACATATCTGCGTCTTCGCCACCAATACCAATACCAGTGTGATAGATTTCTGCGTCGGTAATGATCATGTGATCCATCGATGCTCCATACACATTGGAATCGTAAATCTGAGCGCGAGTCAGATTTGCACCGTTGAGATTAGCATTCTTAAAATTAACGTTGGTCAGTAAGGCTGAAGTTAAGTTTGCACCTTTCAAATTAGCATCAGTTAGGTCTGCACCTTCGAGATTGACTCCTTCGAGGTTTGCTCCTTCGAGGTTTGCTCCTCGTAAGTCAGCACCAATTAAATGAGCGCCACTAAGGTTAACTTTGGAGAGATTACACTGTACACATTCTCTAGTGAAATGTAATTTTTGTAAGTCCTGGGAATTCCCAGCGTTCACAACACTAGCAAAAATTAGGGGAGTTGCTAAGGCTAGAGTGGCGAATAGCTTGAGTTTCATAATTTTTTCCCCTTCGTCATTAGATTAAATCCGTTCTTTTCCTCACGATTGTATTATCTCACTAAATTTATAAAAATAGTTGATTTACTATACAAATTGATATTGATTTACAAAAATGTCTTTATGCTGCCAGAAATACTGTTGCTTATGGTTGTAGGCATTGGCTATCCGATAATTTTTGCCAAAATAACGCCATTAAATTAAAGTTAAATCTTTTTAAGAAGCTGTGCCACTTGGCATAGTTGAACATGAGATATTGACTAGTATTCTCTTAATACCAAATAGCACACAGTATAAACATTTAAGTAGTAGTTTAACGTACCAGAAATTCCCTCATATACTGATTAACCAAATCAGGGTTTTCCTGCTGAACCCAATGTCCGCAATGGGGAATATACTTAATTTGGAAGTCTCTAACATAAAGTTTTGTGTCGTAAGTCAGTTCTTTTCCTAGTGCAGTATCGTTTTCTCCCCAAATCATTAATGTAGGCATAGTCAAAATTCCCCAATTTTCAGTGAGAAAAGGTTGTTGAAAAATGTTACGATAGTAGTCCAACATGGCTGTAACCGCGCCACGTTTAGCCGCAGCATTTTTATAAGCGTCAATATCTGCTGGGGTAAAAGCATTTTTATTAACTGCTGTGCCTTGAAAGATATGATCAATGACTTGATAATCTGAAGATTGTAGGATTAATTCTGGTAGCCAAGGTAGTTGAAATAAGAAGATGTACCAGCTGCGTAGCAACTGCTGAAAAGTGCGTAAACCTTGGGAAAATTTAGCAGGGTGAGGGAGGTTGAGGATAATTAATCGCTCTACCATTTCCGGGTGAGCATAGGCAAAAGACCAAGCGATCGCACCGCCCCAATCATGACCAACTAATATACACTTGTCATATCCTAAGCCTTTAATTACCCCTTCCACATCTTTGATAAATTCATCCATGACATAAGCTGATTGCTCTTTGGGTTTATCGCTGTCGTTGTAGCCGCGTAAATCCAGGGCGACGACTTGAAAATATTTGGCGAACTCTGGGATTTGATGCCGCCACGAATACCAAAACTCAGGAAAGCCATGTAACATCAGCATTAATGGCCCTGCTCCTTGGGTAACGTAGTGCAGTTTCACCCCGTTGGTGGTGATATATTCGTGTTTCCAGGAATTTTGGATTACAGACATATGTTGTATTTCTTCCAAGTATGATGTGAGTATTGTAAAAATTATGGGTTGAGTTTTGGGTCAACACATCTGTTAAGCGACAGTTTCGTATAGTGATTATCCCTAAACTAGATATGGGGTTAAGTCAGCAAACTATTACATTAAGTAGTATGTCAAGTTAAAGGGGATTGACAAAAAGCCCTTCAT
Organism: Anabaena sp. CCY 9613; assembly: GCF_963920895.1. Classification (NCBI taxonomy): domain Bacteria; kingdom Bacillati; phylum Cyanobacteriota; class Cyanophyceae; order Nostocales; family Nostocaceae; genus Anabaena; species Anabaena sp. CCY 9613. The sequence continues at coordinate 5,770 of NZ_CAWUDE010000034.1, read as the reverse complement.
TTGAAAAGGAAAAGAAGAGTGAAATCTCAATTACAGGTTGAACAGGTAATTAATACTCTGAAGTCAGATTTACCAACACTGTTTAAAAAAGATATTTCCTATGATATTTATACGCAGGATATTTACTTTCAAGACCCGGTAAATAAATTTAAATGGAAATTCAATTACCGCATTATATTTTGGACATTGCGATTTCACGCCCGGCTATTTTTTACGCAAATTTATTTTGACTTGCATGAAGTCTCTCAGCCAGCCGAAGATACTATTTTAGCTAAGTGGACAGTTCGCGGAATCTTACGTGTTCCCTGGAAAGCACCGCTATTTTTTAATGGCTATTCAACATACAAACTTAACCAAGATAATTTAATATATCAGCATATCGATACATGGGATCGCCCACCAGGAGATATTTTACAGCAGTTTTGGCAAAGGGGAGAAGATAACTGACTTTGATAAAAAATATGGGATAATGACTATCAATGTTAATGCATAAATTAATATTAAATTCCTTTTTTAAACATAATTATGATGGGTAATATGCTCATTTAACAAACAAATAAATAAAGTCACAAAAGCTGGCTATACTAAAGTAGATAAACATTTACTTAGTTATCAGATTAAGTTCTCAGTAACGAATATAGTTCACATAATATCAAAACGTTTGTATAGACTTAGCATTGATCTATTTATAATACGAAATACAATATTTAATGAAAATCATAAATAAATATTAGTGATGTATAATAATATTTGTTTTTGATCGAATAGTATACAAAAAAAGTAAAAATGGCAAAAAACAGTCCTAAAGTTAGCCTAGATGCGCTCATATCGAGAGAAGCATTTGAAGTACAAGGTCAGTCTGGCCAAAACATAGGAAGAAACATTCCTATGATATCAGTTCGTGATTTAGAAAAAAATTCTTTTTTTTATCCATTTTTACGTAAACCTGATTTTCAGAGAGAAACTAATGAGTGGGAAGCTGAAAAAATATGTGAATTTATAGAAAGTTTTTTAGATGGTGATTTAATACCATCTGTAATTCTTTGGAGAAGTACTAGCAGTTATTATTTTGTAATTGATGGCTCACATAGGCTTAGTTCTCTAATAGCCTGGATCAATGATGACTATGGCGACGGCAAAATTTCCAAAGAATTTTATGATGGAGATATTACAGAAGAACAAAAAAATGCGGCTCAAGAAGTAAGAAAGCAAATTAAGCAAAACATAGGTACATACAAAGATTATCAATCATTAACACAGCATAGAGGACAAGTAGATCCAAAACTTCTTGAAAGAGCAAGAAACTTAGGGGCTTTAGGTATCCAGCTTCAGTGGGTTGAAGGTGATTCAGAAAAAGCAGAAACATCGTTTTTCAAAATCAACCAAAAAGCAGCACCTATTGGCGAAACAGAGATGCGTTTATTGCTAGCGAGAAAGATGCCTAACGGTGTCGCTGCTCGTGCAATTATGAGAAGTGGTAATGGTCATAAATATTGGTCAGAATTTTCGCAGCAAAAACAGGATGAAATTGAAAAATTAGCACAAGAAATACACCAACTTATTTTTGAACCCAAATTAAAAAATCCTATAAAAACTTTAGATGTACCAATAGTAGGAAATCTATCATCTTCTGAAAAGCTTGAAGTCATATTAGAGTTTGTCAATATGATTAATGGGATAGAAGTAGATAGTCAACTAGGAGAAGATGGAACGGGAGAAAAGACTGTAGAACTTTTAATAAATTGCAAAAAAGTGGCCCAAAGGATAAATAGCAATCATCCTTCATCTTTAGGACTACATCCAATTATATATTTCTACACATCTGCTGGTAAGCCTAAAATTGGTTCGTTTTATGGTATTGCTACCTTAATATTACATTTAGAAACAACTAGATATTTCACTAAATTTATACAAGTCAGGAAAGATTTTGAATGGGTAATTTGGCAAGATGATATGGTTCCGCAGATTGTAAGCAAAAATGGAAGCGCCGTCAAAGCAAGGCTTAAGGTTAAAGAATTTTATATACAAATCATTGAAAAATTGTTGCAAGGAACAGATAAAAAAAATGTCATTAAGGAGATAATTGCTGAAAAAGTTTTTGGTGCTTTAAAACCTAAAGCAAAAAGTTATGCCAGTGCATCTCAAACTAAAGAGTTCTCACGAGAGACAAAATCAGCAGCTTTTATTAGAGATGCTTTACCAGGTTCTCTAAGATGTAAAATTTGTGGTTCCTATCTCCCTGTTCGTATTAGCTCCATAGATCACATTAAAAGAAAAGCTGATGGTGGCTTAGGGAATTTAGACAATGCACAGTTAACTCACCCATACTGTAATACAACAATTAAAAATTGAATTTTTAACCCAGGCATAAATTTAGATTTGAAGTGAAATTCCCTATAAGATAAAGTACAACTTACCGATTTCACTTACTTCAGATTCATTGATGTTAACTAATACACTACTACTTCTTCACCGCCGGATACTGCTGTAATACCTGTTGTAAATATTGCCCAGTATAAGACCTAGGATTTTTTGCAACTTCCTCTGGCGTACCCACACCAATAACTTCTCCGCCTTTATCGCCACCTTCTGGGCCTAAATCTATTACCCAGTCAGAACAACGAATGACATCTAAGTTGTGTTCAATGACTAAAATTGAATTACCTTTATCTACTAATCTTTGCAACACATCTAACAATTTATGGACATCATAAAAAGATAACCCTGTGGTAGGTTCATCTATTAAATAAAGTGTCTTACCTGTGGCGCGGCGAGAGAGTTCTGTGGCTAATTTTACTCGTTGCGCTTCTCCACCAGATAAAGTTGTAGCAGGTTGTCCCAGTTTGACATAACCTAAGCCGACATCATATAAAGTTTGCAAGCGGGTCACTGCTTTGGGAATATTTTGAAAAAATTCTAAACTCTCCTCAACTGTCATATTGAGAACATCAGAAATAGACTTATCTTTGTATTTCACCTGCAAAGTTTCGCGGTTATATCTCGCACCTTTACATACATCGCATTGCACATAAACATCAGGAAGAAAGTTCATTTCAATGACATTTACACCTTGTCCGCTACAAGCTTCGCAACGTCCACCTTTAACATTGAAAGAAAATTGTCCCGGTTTATATCCCCTAGCTTTGGCTTCTACTGTTTGGGAAAATACATCTCGAATCGCATCAAAAATGCCTGTATAAGTTGCAGGATTAGAACGTGGTGTGCGTCCTATGGGAGATTGGTCAATCACAATTGCTTTATCAACAGCATTTAATCCCTTAATTTCTTGTAGGTGTTTCGGTAAAGGAACTTTTTTGGTGAGATGATGTTGTAATGATGGATAAAGTAATTCATTAATTAGGGTAGATTTGCCAGAACCAGAAACACCAGTAACGGCGACAAGTTTACCTAAAGGAATTTCTACATCTATATTTTGTAAATTATTACGATGGGCATTTTTAATGATTAAACTGCGCCCGTTTCCTTCTCGACGTTCTTTTGGTGTATGAATTACCCGTCTCCCAGATAAATAAGCACCCGTCAAAGATGCTTCTGCTGCTAGTAAGGCTTGTAAATCACCTTGGGCGATAATATTACCACCATGAATCCCTGCACCAGGGCCAATATCAACAATATGATTGGCTGCACGAATGGTTTCTTCATCATGTTCAACTACGATTAAAGTATTACCTAAGTCGCGCAATTTAGTTAAGGTTTGCAGTAACCGTCCATTATCTCGTTGATGCAAACCAATACTCGGTTCATCTAAAACGTAAAGTACGCCAGTTAACCCAGAACCAATCTGCGTTGCTAAACGAATACGTTGAGCTTCCCCTCCAGAAAGAGTCATGGCGGGACGGTCAAGGGTGAGATAATCTAAGCCCACATCTAACAAAAATTGCAATCTAGCTTTGATTTCTTTTAAAACTAAATCTGCAATTTGTATTTGCCGATCGCTTAACTTTAACTGATCAATTCTTTGCCGACAATCCCGAATCGATACACCTGTTAATTCTAAAATGCCATATTGTCCCAAGCGTACTGCTAAAGCCTCTGGTTTTAAACGTTTTCCTCCACAAACCTCACACGGCTGGTCAACTAAATATTGCTCTAATTTCTGCTTAACTAACTCAGTGCCACCTTCATATTGCCGTTGTAAAATGGGAATTGCACCCTTAAAACTCTGTTTTCTTTGGGCTGCTGTGGTTCCTTCGGTGTTCTCTCCATACAACACAGTCTGCTGTTGTTCTACCGTCAGATGATTCCACTTAGCTTGCAACTCAAACCCATAAGCCTGTCCGACACTATAAAGCAATTCCAAATAATAAGAATTGTCTTTTTCTGACCAAGGCGCGATCGCAGCGTAAACAGGTGCTTCTGGGTCAGGTACAATCAAATCCGGTGCAAATCTTTTTAATGTCCCCAAACCGTGACAGTGGGGACAAGCACCATAAGGTGAGTTAAACGAGAACAAACGCGGCGATAATTCTTCCATCACCGCCCCGTGGACTGGACAAGCAAAGTTTTCGGAAAATACTAATTCTTCTTCTTCTCCACTTTCATCTGTCACCAGAATGTTAGCAATACCACCAGACTGCTTTAAGCACGTAGATAAAGAATCCACCAAACGCTCTTGAATACCGGACTTTTTCACCAAGCGGTCAATAACAACTTCAATGGTGTGAGTCAAATTTTTATCTAATTCAATGGAGTCAGATAATTCCCGCACTTCCCCATTAATGCGGACACGCACAAAGCCTTGAGATGCCAAACTAGATAGCAGCTTGCGGTGAGTACCTTTTTTACCCCGGACAACTGGGGCGAGAATTTGGAAACGAGTCCGATCTGGTAAATCCGCAATGCGATCGCACATTTCATCAATGGTCTGAGGGGCAATAGAGCGATCGCATATGGGACAATGAGGTTCACCCGCACGACCAAACAATAGTCGCAAATAATCGTAAATTTCCGTCACCGTCCCCACCGTGGAACGAGGATTATGGGAAGTTGATTTTTGGTCAATGGAAATCGCCGGACTTAAGCCTTCAATGGCTTCCACATCCGGTTTATCTAATTGTCCGAGAAATTGTCGGGCGTAGGCGCTAAGGGATTCCACATAACGCCGTTGACCTTCCGCAAAGATGGTATCAAACGCCAGAGAAGACTTACCCGAACCAGAAACGCCAGTAAATACAATCAGGCGATCGCGTGGTAATTCCAAGTCAATATTTTTCAGATTATGCTGCCTAGCACCCCGAATCCGAATGGTATTCTGGCTGTTGTAGTTAGGGTAGGGAAGATGTCCATTTAACGAAGAGGCTAGCTTTTTATCTGACATATCAACTGGCTGATAATGGGAGGCTGCGGGCAACAGTTTTTAATAATACTATCTTTACATTAGTTATAGTAGAACATAAGTACTGCTTTGGGTAGTGATTGCTCCACAAGATTATTTATAAACTTATGTGATATTAACTGGTCTTTGGCTTTATGGGCATTAATTAAAACAGTATTTATATGTAAGTAGCACTTCTAATCAATTAGCAGTTGCAATAACTAGTCTAGTATTTGTATACATCACAATAATTATTGATTTATTTACTCAACAGCCTTATTGAGTAAAAGTTTTAGCGATTAAATGTCTAGAAAAATAGACAATTGATATTTTAGGTTTATGAACAAAAGCATAAGATAAAGATAACGGAAGCATTCCTTGAGGTCTCCCAATGAATATGGTAGACGGTGCGACCCTGTTGACGACAATTTTTGT
>NZ_CAWUDE010000033.1:0-17413 GCF_963920895.1 Anabaena sp. CCY 9613 | reverse complement strand
AATCATTCAGTCCTGACGCTATCCAAGCTAGTGGTCAAGCACGGGTAAATGTGGGCGGGGGAACAATTAGCGCTTCTAACATCCAATTGGCTAATGGACGCTATCAAGCAGTAGTTGATGCTGCGGGTGTGGAATTAAATCGTTTCAATGAGCAGTTACGCGGTCAATTGGGCGGTCATGTCCAGGTGGCTGGTATTTTGGGATCGGCAAGATTAGCCGATGTCCGTGCGGCTGGACAAGTACAGTTATCCCAAGGTATTCCTGGTCTGGAACGACCTTTAAATGCAACACTGGCATGGACTGGGGAAAAGCTAGCGATTGAACAAGCAACAGCCCCAGGTTTAAATGTTAGTGGTGACATATTAGCCAATGCTAAGGTGGCTGGCATCCCGGAAATTACGCAATTAAATCTCAACGTCCAAGCACAAAACTTCAATCTGCAACAGTTACCGATTAATCTCCCCAATCAGGTGGCTGTAGCTGGAAGTATAGATTTTAATGGTCAAGTTACTGGTAATCTACCTTTACCCAATGTCACAGGGCAAATCGGTTTACGTAACTTTGTTGTCCAAGATATTGCTTTTGAGCCGTTGCTCACTGGTAATATCCAATCAGCACAAGGTCAAGGGTTCAATTTAGATTTGACAGGTAATCGCGATCGCATTGCCGTCAACTTAGATGCCCAAAATCGTCCCCAATCCTTTGCAGTGCAGTGGCAAGATGCTTCAGCTACAGGCCAAGCCCAAGGTAATGATTTAGCGCTGACAGTAGCCAACTTCCCCTTACAAATCTTGAATTTGACACCACCACCGCAATTGCGTCTCGGTGCAGGTAGGGTAGCGGGGTTATTAACCGGAGATGTGCAAGTGAATCAGCAGACATTAGCCGCCAGTGGAAATCTAGCGATCGCCTCCCCCGAAATTGGTCGTTTGAGTGGCGATCGCCTAGCTGCTCAGTTCCGCTACAATGATGGTCAAGCCACACTTACCAGTAGCGAATTTGTTAGGGGTGACAGTCGTTATGCTTTTGCTGGCAATGTTGGTCAAACTCCCCAAGGGCCGCAATTACAAGGTAATCTCAATATCAGCCAGGGTAATATTCAAGATGTGCTGACAGTAGCGCAGATATTTGAATTACAAGATTTTCAACGTGGTACAGCAGAACCAACCTACGGTACCGCAGCCGATTTAACCACCAACCCCAGGGGATTACCTGATCAACCTTTATTAACCCAACTCAAGCGTTTCTATGAAATCGACGCACTGATCGCAGTCCAAGAACAAGAACGGCAAGAGTCTAATCCCATCCCAGATCTAGCAGATTTGCAAGGTACTTTCAGCGGGGAAGTTGCTGTAGATACCGCCGCAGCTAACGGACTCTTAGTGCAATTTAATTTAAATGGTCAAAACTTTGCCTGGGGTCGCCAAGAAGACACAAATCGTTTTTACACTGCTGAAAATATAGTTGCCCAAGGCAGGTTTGAAAATGGCGTTTTGCGGTTACGACCATTACGGATTGAGTCAGAAAATAGACTTCTGGCCTTCGCAGGTAATATTGGTGGGGATGATCAATCTGGTCAGTTGCAAGTCACTAATTTCCCCATAGATTTACTGAATAATTTTGTGAATTTACCAGTTGATATCTCCGGTAATCTCAATGGTACAGCTGCCTTATCAGGGAGTATTGCTAACCCTCAAAGCATAGGCGAGTGGCAAATTACCCAAGGCAGATTAAATCAGCAACCTGTAGAATCAGCTACAGCTAGTTTCAGTTATGCTAACGGACGCTTGAATTTTGGCAGTACTGTCTCAGTGGTGGAAACAGAACCAGTAAATATTACTGGTAGTATCCCTTACCAGTTACCCTTTGCTTCGGTGGCACCAGATAGCGATCAAATCGAGTTGGATGTCAAGGTGCAAAATGAGGGCTTGGCAATATTGAATTTGTTGACCAATCAAGTGGCTTTTGAAAGAGGTGAAGGAGATATAGATATTACAGTACGTGGTACATTCCGCAGACCACTAGTCAACGGTATTGCTACTGTGAATAATGCTACTTTTGCGGCCCAGGCTTTGCCAGGTAAGGTGAGACGTGTTAGTGGCAAAGTGCTGTTTGATTTTGACCGCATCTTAGTAGAGAATCTGGAGGGCAGGTTTAGCCGAGGTAATGTAGTAGCATCGGGAGAACTTCCGATTTTTACTAACGGACAAGCTAATGTAGAAAATCCTTTGACAGTAAATGTTGATGAGATAGCTTTAAATCTTAAAGGCTTGTACCAAGGTGGCGCTAGTGGCAATTTACAGATTACCGGCTCTGCCCTTAATCCAGCAATTGGCGGTAAAGTCAATTTATTCGATGGCCAGGTTTTACTAGCAGATACTGTAGATCCAACGCCTACGACTAATAACAGTAGTTTGCCAATCACCAGCGCTAATAAACAAATTCAACCTGATACGGGTAATGGAACGCCCAGGTTTAATAATTTAGATCTAGAGATAGGTCAAAACGTCGAAGTTAACCGCCCACCTATTCTTAGCTTCCGCACTACAGGTAACCTTACCATTAATGGTTCCTTTGCTGAACCTGTACCCGATGGTATCATTAGACTGGAGAAAGGCGGTGTTAATTTATTTACCACCCAGTTTAACTTAGCGCGTGGGTACAAACATACTGCCACCTTTAGAGCCAATCAACCCCGTGATCCTGACTTGGATGTTCGACTCACTGCTAGGGTACTCGATGTTGTTCAAAGTAGTGACTTCGCCCGCACCAACACTGCTGGTTTAGCAGCTTTAGAAAGTGTGCAAATAGAAGCTAATGTCCAAGGTCTTGCCAGCCAACTTAATGAAAATCTGGAACTCACCAGCAGTCCAGGACGCTCGGAAACCCAAATTGTCGCTTTATTGGGTGGAGGTATAGTTGATGGCCAAGGAGGTGGTGATAGCACTTTGGGGTTGATTAACATCGCCGGTTCAGCAGTATTTAGCAACTTTCAGGCGGCGTTTAACGAAATTGGCAGTGCCGTTGGTTTAAGTGAACTGCGTGTATTTCCTACTATCGTTTCTAATAATCCAGAAGCAGGCCGAGTCAGTTCTAGCTTGGAATTAGCAGCAGAGGCAGGTATTGACGTTTCTCCCCAAATTTCCTTGTCTAGTATCAAAATTTTGACGGCAAATGACCCATTTCAGTGGGGTGTTAATTACCGAATTAACGACGAAATTCGTTTGCGGGCTTCTACTAATTTGGATGATGACAGTCGTGCAGTAGTGGAGTTTCAAAGACGTTTTTAAATCTACTTTGCTTCAATAGTAGTCTTGCATTATCAAGCAAAGAAATATACACTAGCCAATAGTTTTTTTAATCTTCAAGACACCAAATCGCAGTATATGAGTATTTAAAAATACTTTTATATGACTATCACTGTTGATTTGGGCATCGCTACCGCTGTGATAAATAACTATTGAGGTGCAATTTTTTGATCATGAAACTCATGCAAAAATTAGCGATCGCCACCAGTGGTTTGGCGATGTTTGTTGCTACTGTTGGTGCTAAACCTAGTCTGGCGGCTGATTTTTTTCTATCAGGGAATTTTAATGGGATTTTGGAGAGTAGCTCACCATTTTTAGAGAGTTTGGCAACATTTGATGGGACTTACTCAGTCAGCGGCCTACCTGTGGATAGCCAAACGAACTTAACTAGCTGGGATATCAATTTGCGGGATGCATCGGGAGACGTAGTATTTAACTTTAACAACTCAATAGAATCTAGCAGCGCCTTTATTGCTCCCCAGGACACATTGTCTCAACTGAGATTTGTATCTGGTTTAAACGAATTATTTTTGTCATTTCCAGGTAATTTTGATGGTACTGGCACAAGTGATGGTGGAGCTTTTATTAACACTCTGCCACCTGGTACTATTGGTTTTACCTCAGGACGGTTGGTAGAAAGCGCTACTTCTCAACCTGTCTCTCAACGAGTTCCCGAATCTCACACTTTGGGTGCATTGTTGCTTGCCAGCAGTGGTGTCTTTTTGCTAAAAAACAAAGTCACTCGTTCCCAAAAAAGTACTCCTTCTCTGGAATATTAAAAGTCGCCTGAGCCAGCTTATCGAGCAAAATGTGATGTTTTTGCCCATAAAAGCATCCTCTTCCAGCAGTTTTAGTTTGCTCTGTAACTCCACCTTCATCTATCCTGGTGAGAATATAAAGAAAAATTAAGACAAGTGGTGTGTAGGAAAACATGATGCAGACGTTAGCTCCCTTTAATTGGGTTTTAGTAAATGCCTGTTTACAGTTTGCTGGTTGGGGAGTCTTTTCTATTTTGCTGGCTGAGATATTAAGAGATAGTTATCATGTGTTGTGTCATCAGGTCAAGTGGCTGGCAAAATGGCATAACAAGCACCATGCAGTGTACCGTCGGGATTTATCAATTATCTCCCTGCAAGCGTACCAAGAGTCTCAACTGTATCACGACATTTTTGAGTCGAGCCTACTGGTAGTGGTTTTGGCGGTAATTGCCTTATTAGTACAGCAAATAGGGTTATGGCTGGGAGTAGCCTATGGCTGTAGTTTTTTGTTTGGTGCTTCTGTGCGATATTCCCAAGGAAAAATTGACACAGACTACAACCACTTACCCGGCCCTTTACAAATAATTCCCTCCGTTTGGTGGGTGAATCGAACTTACCATTGGCGCCATCATTTTGATGATGTCAATGCGTACTATAGTGGTGTCTTTCCTCTAGTGGATAAAATACTGGGTACGGCATTATCTCTTAAGGGTAAAACTGTGGCTTTAACTGGAGCCTCAGGCGCTTTGGGGCAAGCTTTGGCAGCGGAACTCTTAAAACACAATGCTAAGGTGGTAGCCTTAACTACTAACCCAGAAAAATTAGCGACGCACACTGATTTAAAAGTGCTTGCTTGGCAGTTAGGTAATGAAGCTGAACTCAAACAGAGTTTAGAAAAAGTCGATATTTTGATTATCAACCACGGAGTTAATGTCTACAATAGCCGCACACCGCAGGCAATTAGTTCCTCTTATGAGGTCAATACTTTCTCGGCGTTACGGTTAATGGATATATTTTTGACTACGGTGACAGGCCCACAAGCCAAGGCGACTAAGGAAATTTGGGTGAATACTTCTGAGGCCGAGGTTTCTCCGGCGTTAAGTCCACTTTATGAACTTAGTAAACGGACATTAGGAAATATTGTCACTCTGAAGCGGTTGGATGGTGATTGTGTAATTCGTAAGTTAATTCTGGGGCCATTTAAAAGTCAACTAAATCCTTATGGGGTGATGTCAGCACAACAAGTCGCCCGTGGAATCTTGTTTTGGGCACGACGAGACTACCGTAATATTGTTGTGACTATCAATCCTCTGACTTATGTGCTTTTTCCTTTGAAGGAAGCTACTACGTGGTTGTACTATCGAATTTTTAGCAAATAATCGTATTGCTTATCTAGGAACAGCAAGGGGATAAGGGGACAATACTTCCACCCTGCGGGAAGCCCTACGGTTTCACCAGTCGCTAATGGGAGAAACCCCCAAGATAGTGCTGGTTCACCGCAAACGCGTCTACATCTCCCCTAATCCCTCACTAGGGTAAATTACGTGGCGGGATACGTATTCCTTCGTAGAACTGCTTCTGAAGTTTACTTAGTCCTAACCATGCTGTACCAAAGGTTAAAGGTGTGACAGTCTCCAGGACAGCCGCTAAAACTGATGTGGTGTGAAAATACAACCCCAGAAGTGGAATACTTGCGAAACTGATTACTGCTATGATTCCACACCAAAATCTCAGGCGTTGAATGTTCGCCAGCGCACCGCTACAACTGGCACACTTGACTGTATGTGAATGATACCTTTCTAGTAAATCTGCTTTTGGTAGTGGTGCTGAGAAACTTTCGTTGGGAAAGGGTTCGGCGTTATATTTATTTACCCATTGGCGTAATGCCACAACAAAACTATCAGCTTTCGTTGCTAAATAAAATGCCTTAGCAAAATTAGGACTACCTCCCTTGGCAGCTAAATAACGTTCTTGATAGTGGAGGAAAATTTGGTCGTCTTCTAAAACACCATTTTGTCCGATGTGGTAATACCAACGTGGTCTTAGCTTAATAAATAAACTTGGTAGTTTACTGGGAAACTTAAAGGGAAAACGCGCAAATAAACGACATTCTCCTTTTCGGATGGGTGTAGCATAAACAACAGTTAAAATTCTACCTCTTTCAGAGTTGATATCATGCCACATTAAAGATGGAGCAACAAAGGTTGTGGATAGTTTTCCTGTGTGATTGGGTCGTAATCCTTGCTGCCAAATGCCATAGAATCCTTGTTTTCCCGATTCAATGACTTCCAGTTCTAAATGTGTGGCATTTTTTCTGTTACCTACTGTTTTGTGATGGGTGAAGGCTACATGACTGGGGTCTAGAATATTTTCTAGTAGTGTTAAAGCATCGTAAGGAATATCTCTAAATGTATTAATTATTACCCATCCATCTGGTGATTCTGCTAATGGCTCAATTACAGGAATTTTGGTATTTGTGGCGTTTTCTGGCTTACCTGCGAAAACAAACAATAATTCCTGGCGTTCTGTAGTCGGTAAAGATATGGCACAAGCACGTTGAGAAGTTTCTGCTGTTCCGCCTGCTGCTTGTTGGGGAATACGTTGACAATGACCATCACCAGAGAAAGCCCAACCGTGATAAGGACACTCTAATAAACCATCTTCGCTAATTCTACCTTCTGAAAGCGGTGCTAAACGATGGGGACATTCATCAATAAAAGCTTTCCAGGATTGGGTTTGGTTATCCCACCAAATGACAATATCTTTACCCAATAACGTAAACGGGGTGGGTTTTGATTTATTTAAATCTTCCAGGTAGTGGACAGGGTACCATGCTTCTTGCCAATCAAAGCAATTTGGATCACTACCACCAGGCAATATTTCTTCTTCCAAACTATGTTCTACAGTAGGCTCTAAGTCCAACATGATCTCACGTTACAAATCTTAATCACAAGTTATACCATTGCACAAATTCCTTCTCCTCACACTCCTTCCCAACTAATCTTTGCGCCTCTGCGACTCTGCGTGTTAGCGCAGCGGGGCGTAAGCCCGAAAAAACCTCTTCTCAATCAACAACACCAAAAAACCACTATCAACCTCTTTCTTTCTTCTCAAAATATTGCTGATGTTCTTCTGTGGCTAAATAATATTCACTTGCAGGCTTAATTTCTGTGACAATATCTTGATCAAATCTACCAGACATCTGAAGTTTTGCTTTTGACTGCTGCGCCAGTTGCTTTTGCTGCGCGTCGTGATAAAAAATCACAGACCGATATTGTTCTCCTTTATCTGGCCCTTGACGGTTTAACGTTGTCGGGTCATGAATATCCCAAAATACCGCCAATAAATCATCATAACTGACAATTTTGGGGTCATACTCTACCTGCACTACTTCCGCATGACCAGTAATTCTCGATAGTACATCCAAATAGCAAGGATTGGGAAAATGCCCACCCATATAGCCAACAGAGGTCGAGTATACTCCCTCAAGTTTGCGAAAAGCTGCCTCTACTCCCCAAAAACAGCCAGCACCAAATGTCGCTTTTTCCATAATGGTTGACAATTTTTAACTCTGTAAAAATCCTAACGTGCTGGCTGAATGGAAACTATACCGTTGACTTGCTATGTACAGGTGCAAGACCATCAATAGCTGGGCCGTTAATGACTTTACCTTGGGCATCAAACCGTGAACCGTGACAAGGACAATCCCAAGTTGCTTCTGAAGAATTCCAGGCAACGATACATTTTAAGTGGGGACAGACTGCGGAATGCTCATGTAAAGTACCGTTTTCATCGCGATAGGCGGCAACTTTTGTCAAACCTTGACGCACTACTGCACCTGTACCGGGGGAAACTTTATCTACAGAATCAACTTCTCCTGGTGTTACCCAATCTAAATACTGGGTAGCAACGTTAATATTTTCGGAGATAAAATCACCTGTGGCGCTAAGTCTTGCCCGTGAAGGATCATAGACTTCCGCCCAAGTATTTTTGCGTCCCAAAATCATGTCATTTAGGAGTATTCCGGCGATGGTACCGTGGGTCATGCCCAAACCTGTGTCACCTGTGGCAATGTAGATATTATCTTCATCAAAGGGATTTTTGCCAATGTAAGCAATGCCGTCATCAGCATTCATTACCTGACCTGACCAACGAAACTCAATTTCTCCTACTTGAGAAAAGCGTTCTCGCGTCCATACTTCCAGTCGATTATACCGGCTATCAGCATCATTCGCTTGTCCAGTTTTGTGGTCTTCGCCACCGACAATCAAAAGATCATGTTCCTCATCCAAATGTTGGAGGCGCACGTAATGGTAAGGGTCAAGGGTATCCCAATACAAAGCCTTGGTCAGAGAACCACGAGGTATTTTTGCACCAATGACAAAGGTGATATATGCAGCTTGCTTAAAGTGCATAGTAGCTAAGTTACTAATGGGGGAATTAGTGGCTACTACCACAGCATCAGCTGTGACAACTTGACCATTACTGGTTTCTACACGTGTAGGTTGACCACCTGTGATTTTTTGGACGTGGGTTCCTGTATAAATTTTGCCACCATAACCTTGAATTGCTGCGGCTAGTCCAGTAAGGTACTTCAGAGGATCGAATTGTCCTTGGTGGGGAAAATGCAGACATGAGCCTGTGTTAAAGCCATCTATGGGTGCTTTGTTCACAAGTTCTACATCTGTAAGTCCAGCACGATGGGCTGCGGCTAATTCTTTTTGCAGTTCATCTAGAGATTCCGTGTCTGGTGGAAACAGATAACCATCAAGACGCTCAAAGTCACAGTCTATATTTTCCCGTGAGGCGATCGCCTGTATAGTATCGATAGCTTTTGTATGACTTTCGGCAATTTGTCTTGTTAGGTCTTTACCGTGAATTTCTTCTAGTTCATAGTAGTAATGAGATAACACATGCGATAGGTGTGCTGTTGTCCGTGAAGTTTGCCCACCACCAATGGGCCCATCATCTAGCACTACTACTGATTTACCTTCGCGGCTTAACATATAAGCGGTAGTCATCCCCGCTATACCTGCACCGACAACACAGACATCTGCATGAAGGTTTTCTGCAAGTACAGGTTGGTCTGGCACTTCTGCCGTCGTCATCCAAATAGAAATTGTTTTCCCAGAATCGTTTTTCATGTTTTTGTAGACTATGTAACTAGGGGCTAGCGGTTTTGGACAATTAAAAATTAATTATTTTGGGGTATGCAGTTCCTGAGGGATGATGGAAAATATTTGCTTGAATAATGATTGCCATCTGATTGTAAGCTTGTCTTTTTAGTAAAAAAATCTATATAACGATATAACTTATATATCTACTTTAATGAGGATTTTATTCTCGGTTATTTTTGGTAAAAATAGTTAAAAAATCAGGTTTTCTGATTAAATTAAAGAGAAATATCTAAAAAGATATCAAGGCTTTAGATTGAATTGATAATTTGCTGCAAACATATATATTGTGTTTTTAATATTGAATAAGAATTAATTAGAAAAAATAAATGCATATCAATAAGTGTGTGTATTTAATTTACACATCTATCTTTTTTATTTTATATTCAAAAAATTCTAGTCTCTAGCCCCTTGGAGTATATATGCCGCAATATTTTGGTCAACTGCCAGTCAATAAACAACCTTGGACAAATATTGGTACTGTAGAATTTATCAATCAAAGTAATCAAACTATTAATTTTGCCGATGGAGATTTACGTCTTACTATCAGCGTACTTGCAGCTAATTTAATTCGCGTGCGTTTAGCACCAACTGGAGAATTTATTCCCCGTCGTGATTGGGCTGTAACATTGGATGATGCAGACTGGCCCACAACACCTTTTGAGGTGAGGCCAAGCGACACAAAAGTAGAAATTATTACAGACCAAATGCGTATATCTGTCGAATTACAAGGGTGTCGTATTACCTGTTTTGATAAAGCTAATCGTCCCTTCGCCGAAGATGCAGAAACGGGTATGGGTTGGCGCATGGGTGCAATTGCGGGTTGGAAGAACATCGCACCGGATGAACATTTTTATGGTTTTGGTGAACGCACAGGTTTTTTGGATAAACGCAGTGAGGTAAAAACTAACTGGACAGTTGACGCCTTAGATTATGATGCTTTGACCAATGAAATGTACCAGGCGATTCCCTTTTTTATGGCTTTGCGTCCAGAGGTGGGTTATGGTGTGTTTTGCAATTCTACTTTCTGGAGTCAGTTCGATATTGGTGTGGAACAACCAGATGTGTGGAAGATGGAAACTCATGGTGGTGAGTTGGATTATTACATTATTTACGGCCCTGAACCTGCTCAAATTTTGCAGACATACACTCAGTTAACAGGAAGAATGCCGTTACCGCCAAAATGGGCCCTGGGTTATCATCAATGTCGCTGGAGTTATGATTCGGAAACTGTAGTGCGGGAACTAGCGCGAGAATTTCGCCAACGTCGTATTCCCTGTGATGTGATCCACCTGGATATTGACTATATGCACGGTTATCGAGTCTTTACCTGGAGTCCCAAGCGCTTTTCTCATCCAGAAAAATTAATTGGTGACTTAGCAGCAGATGGTTTTAAAACTGTTACTATTATTGACCCTGGTGTGAAGTATGAACCAGAAGCCAATTATCACGTTTTTGATCAAGGTATTGAACACGATTGTTTTGTACGTAAAGTTGATGGTGTCTTGTTTCACGGCTATGTTTGGCCAGATAAAGCTGTGTTTCCTGACTTTTTGCGGGATGATGTGAGTCAATGGTGGGGTGATTTACACAAAAGCTTAACAGATATGGGTGTAGCGGGTATTTGGAATGATATGAACGAACCTGCTATAGATAACCGTCCGTTTGGGGATGGTGGGGAAAAAATTTGGTTTCCCTTAGATGCACCCCAAGGTAAGAATACCAATCACGCAGAAGTGCATAATTTGTATGGTTTGATGATGGCTAAATCGTGTTACGCAGGATTAAAACGCCATCGTGCTTCAGAACGATCATTTGTGTTGACGCGATCGGGTTATGCTGGTGTGCAACGTTGGTCGGCTGTGTGGATGGGAGATAACCATTCATTGTGGGAGCATTTAGAAATCTCCTTACCTATGCTTTGCAATATGGGACTTTCAGGTGTAGGTTTTGTGGGTTGCGATATTGGCGGGTTTGCAGGTAACGCCACACCAGAATTATTTGCTCGTTGGATGCAGATAGGAATGCTTTACCCATTAATGCGGGGCCATTCGGCTTTGTCTACGGCTCGTCATGAACCTTGGGTATTTGGCGATCGCGTGGAAAAAATCTGTCAAGATTATATTAATCTGCGTTACCAATTATTACCATACATCTACAATCTGTTTTGGGAAGCAGCAACAACAGGGGCACCCATTTTAAGACCATTATTATATCATTTTCCTAGCGATCGCCAAACTTATACCCTCTACGATCAAGTATTCCTGGGTGCATCATTGATGGCTGCACCTGTTTACCGTCCTGGTGTTGAACATCGTGCTGTCTACTTGCCCGCAGGCATTTGGTATGACTGGTGGACTGGGGAGCGTTACCAAGGGCCAACCCATATCCTGGCTCATGCACCATTAGAAAAAATGCCCCTTTATGTGCGTAGCGGTGCCATCATTCCTATGCAACCTGTGATGCAATATGTGGATGAACTTCCAGTTGAGCATATCCGGTTAAAAGTTTGGCCTGGTAATGGTAGTTATACTTGGTTTGAAGATGATGGACATTCATGGGAATATCAGGAGCAAAATTTTTCCCTAAGAAATATTACGGTATTAACAGAAAATCAGCAAACAACTGTGGAAATTAGCTCACGACAAGGCTTATGGACACCGCCACCGCGTCAACTGATAGTAGAACTGGTAGGTGTCGATGAGCAACAATTACCAGATGATGGTGGAGAAATTAGCCTCAAATTGGGAAATTATGTTTAAAGATAGATGATTTTGCTGCAATAGTTCTCTAATGTAGACTTTGCTATAAAAAAATATGCATATAGGTAGAGAAAAATTTTACTTATAGCCAATAGTTTAAAATGCCAATAATATGAATTTTAACCTCTAGGAATACCCTAAGTATTATTACGCTAGACAGTTTGGTGGTAGAGCCTCAATGTTAAACGTCAACCGCTTGCGACGGCACAATTTAGATAGGTCACTAGTAGCGCAAGTTGCAAGTGCGATCGTTATTTTGGTCGGTATTGTAGTACTGTTTGGCTGGTTTTTCGACATCCAATTTATTAAACAAGCTGGCTTTACTAATTTAGTGACAATGAAAGCCAACACAGCCTTGTGTTTTTTATTGGCTGGTTTGTCACTGTGGTTAACGCAAAAAGGACAAACCAAAATATTTAAAGAGTCAGACACTGAGAATTTCCACAATACTTATGTTGCTGACTTGCGCTTTTCTAGAGTTTGTGCGATCGCAGTTACTTTAATTGGTTTGCTCACACTCATGCAATATCTGTTTGGCTGGAATTTCGGCATTGATGAGTTGCTATTTCCAGATGAACCGAATGCTTTATTTACATCTCATCCAGGGCGCATGGGATTTAATACGGCATTAAACTTTATGTTAGTGGGCAGAGCTTTAGAACTGCTGGCGTATCCTAAAACTTATCGGAGTTATTGGTATGCCCAAATTCTAACTTTGATAGCCGCTTTGATTTCCTTACAGGTACTCATCGGCTATGCCTACAAGGTACAACTCTTCTCCCGCATTGCCTCTCAAACCACAGCAATGGCGTTAACTACGGCTGTGGGCTTCATCGTGCTTTGTGTAGGCATTTTATGGGTGCGACCGGATAAAGGATTTATGCGTGTTGTTATTAGTGATACCTACGGGGGCTTAATTGCCCGGCGTTTATTGATAGCCACGATTTCCATACCATTAGTTTTGGGTTGGTTAATCCTCCAAGGTCAAATTGCCGGACAATACGGTTCGGCTTTTGCCATATCGTTATTTGCTATTTTCCTAATTACGATTTTTGCTATTTTTGTCTGGCACAGTTCAGCGGTAATTGAACGCCTGTGTCGCCAACAGGATGAGGCTCAAAAAAACTCAGAGCTTATGAAGAAAAACTGAGAAGTTTTGTAGATGCCAATGTCATTGGGATTATGTTTGCCGATGTGTATGGCGGTATCTACCAGGCTAATGAAGCATTTCTGCGGATGGTTGGTTACACCCAGGATGAGCTTTTAGCAGGTAAGCTCAATTGGAGAGATATTACCTTACCAGAGTTTTTCTATTTAGATGAGCAGAGTATTGTAGAAGCGAAGGCAAATTCTAACGGTGCTTGTACACCTTACGAAAAAGAATACATTCATAAAGATGGTAGGCGTATCCCGGTTTTATTGGGTTATGTGTTGCTAGGTGAAAACCGAGAAGAATCAGTAGCATTTATTCTAGACTTGAGCGAACGTAAACAAGCTAGAGAAAAAATAGTCCAACTTAACAAGGATTTACAGCGGCGCATCACCGAATTACAAACTTTATTTCAAGTTATTCCTATTGGCATCGGGATTGCTGAAGATCCTCAGTGCCGTAACATTCGAGTAAATCCCTACTTTGCCGAGATTTTAGGCATACCATCAGATAGTAATGCTTCCCTGAGTGCGCCTCTTGAGGAAAAACCAACGACATTTAAAGTTTACCGTGAAGGCAGAGAACTATCACCAGAAGAACTACCCATGCAGTTCTCGGCTACGCATGGTGTAGAAGTTCTAAATTTTGAAGTTGATGTTGTTCATGATAATGGCAAAGTTGTGAAGCTGCTAGAACACGTCGCCCCGCTGTTTGATGAAGAAGGTAATAGTAGAGGTAGCGTTGGCGCATTTATAGATATCACAGAGCAAAAGCAAGTAGAGGAAACACTACAAAATCAGCAAAAATGGCTAGAAGATGTGCTGAACATGATGCCTTTGCCATTATTATTTGTGGAACCAGTTACAGCGCGCGTAACCTTTGCTAATCGAGCGGCAAATGAATTAGCTGGAGGCGAATTTCCCAAAGGTACACCAGCCGCAGAATATCACAGTGTCTACTATTGCACAGATGCAACAGGCGATCGCCTCTCCAATGACCAAATGCCTGGGGTACGGGTGGCGAGAGGAGAACGTTTAAACGGGGTAGAAATAGACTGGCACACAAATGGGTATGTGCGCTCTCTACTGATATTTGCTGATACCCTACCAGCAATGCATGGTCACCCGGCTACCTGTATCTTGGCGTTCCAAGACATCACCAATCTCAAGGAAATTGAAAAAGCACTATCATTAGGCTACCAAAGGCTACAGTTACTATTTAATACAGCCAATAACTTGCTATCTAGTCAGCAGCCAATGGCAATCATCGATAATTGCTACCGTAAACTTGCCGAGCAAATTGGTTTGGATGTGTACTTTAATTATTTAGTGGAAGATAACTCCCAGGTGATGCGGCTAGCATCCTTTACAGGATTTTCTGAGGAAATAGCAAAAACATATGAATGGCTGGAGTTGGGACAGGCAGTATGCGGTACTGTGGCTCAAGAACTTCGTCAGATATCTGTCGAAAATGTCCAGCAATCAACTGACCCCAAAACAGAATTAATTCGCAATTTAGGAATTACAGCTTATTACTGTTACCCATTAATAGCTCAAGAAAAACTTTTAGGGACTCTTTCCTTTGGTAGTCGTAGTTGCTCTCGCTTCACTGAAAATCAAAAAGGCATGATGCAAGCAGTGTGCGACCAAATAGCTATCGCCATGGAACGGGCTAGCTTAATTGCTTCTTTACAGCAACAAACAGAGCAGTTGCAAGAAGCCAACCGCATGAAAGACGAATTCTTAGCTATATTGTCCCACGAATTGCGATCGCCTCTCAATGCTATTCTCGGCTGGGCCCAACTGCTGCGTACCCGCAAACTGAGCGAGACTCAAACAGCTAAGGCCATGGAGACTATCGAACGCAACGCCAGATCCCAAACTCAGTTAATAGAAGACCTGCTAGATATTTCACGCATGATTAGAGGTAAACTCAATCTCAATGTGCGTACTTGTGATTTAGTTCCCCTCATAGAATCAGCCATAGAAACAGTCAAATTAGCTGCCCAAGCCAAAGAAATCGATTTACAATTGTCCCTCACACAGCAGCATAATTCTCAATTCTTAGTTTCCGGCGATAATGAGCGGTTGCAACAGGTTATCTGGAATCTCCTATCCAATGCCATAAAATTCACACCCAGCGGCGGTAAAGTAGAAATTAGGCTTTCTCAAAGTATCGGTAATGGTCAAAGGCTAGCAAGTCATCTCAATCAACCACCATCAATGACTAGCTATGCTCAAATTCAAGTGATTGACACAGGTATCGGTATCAGTCCTGAATTTCTGCCTTATGTATTTGATCGCTTTCGTCAAGCTGATAGTTCTAGCACTAGGTCTTATGGCGGCTTAGGATTAGGGTTGGCAATTGTCCGTCACTTAGTAGAATTGCATGGTGGCACTGTTCATGTGGATAGCCAAGGCAAAGAACAAGGCACGACATTTGCAGTCAATTTACCACTTTTAATCCCCAGCGGCACCGCCATTTCTGAGTCCACAAGTAGCCAAGAAGTAGATGTTGTTTCCTTATCCCCAGGCCCCTCCCTTTTAGGCGTGCGGGTGTTGGTTGTAGATGACGAAATTGACACTCGTGAATTTATTACCACCGTCTTGCAACAGTGCCAAGCCCAAGTGCAAGCGGTAGGATCAGTTCCAGAAGCATTACAGGTAATTTCCCAATGGCTACCAGATGTTTTAGTGAGCGACATCGGAATGCCAGAAGAAGATGGTTATTCTTTAATTCGTAAACTGCGATCGCAGCCACCAGAAAAAGGTGGTAGAATCCCCGCAGCCGCAATCACAGCCTACGCCAGAGCCGAAGACCGAATGCGGGCTATACAAGAAGGTTTTCAGCTTCATTTACCTAAACCTATTGAGCCTGCTGAATTAGCTACAGTCGTTGCTAGCCTGGTGGGACGGACATAAGATAGGGAAAACTATGGACTTTGTTGCAAACGCCATAGCATTCTATCTATCAATCGCCATTCGTCTAACCCACCAGAAACAAGCAGACGAAACATCCACATTGGTTCTCCTCCTTCAACCTTAATCCGCGGCAAAGTTAGGGGGTCAATTTTTGGTACAACAGCACCGTGTTGGGAAGTAAAACCCAACTTATAACCACTTTGGTGAAGAATCAGGTTTGTCGAATCGTTAAAATCACAAAATGTACCAAAGGGATATGCAAAAGCTGTGACGTTAATCCCCAAGTTTTTTTCTATACTTTCACGTGACATTACAGCTTCTTGAGAGGCTTCATCCAGACTAATTTTGCCCAGGGAACGGTGGGTCATGGCATGAGAACCAATGTCAATACCTGCTTCAGCAAGAGCTTCCACCTCTTTCCAAGTCAAATAAGGTTCTGTAGTTTCACTATTTTGAGTGTAACTATGGGCGTTGCCACCATCAATAGTGCTTGTAGTAATAAAAGCAACTGCTGGTATTGAATATTCCTTTAAAATCGGCAGTGCATTCAGGTAAACACTCCGAAAACCATCATCGATAGTAATGAGAACTGCATTTCTGGGAAGGTCTTTTTTGCCTGCTAAAAAACTCTCTATATCGGTCAGGGATACAGCTAGATTCTGGCGTGCAATCCAGTCCATTTGTGCTTGAAAATCCTTCATTCCCACACAAAACGGGTCACGATTAATGTCACCAAAGCGATGATAAGTGAGAACACGTACTAGTGAATAATTAGACTGTTTGTTACTCAAAAGTAATCGCTTTGATGGCAGCGTTGCTAAACACATACCGGATCGTGCAGTTTTTTTTAAATACCAGCGAAAAGAGTTAATTGAATTCGATGCCATAAAAACACCCGGTAAGTGGGAAACTCAGCGGCTTTAGCCCTGAGAGGTTAACGACTCGTGCAAAGTCTTTCTCAGTCACGACACAAAATCATTTGGAGAAGAAATTTTGGATTACCAATAAGATAACGTTGCCACTTTTTGCCTGGTTGCTGAAGTAAAATTTGCAGCCACTCAAATCCTAGTCTTCTAACCCATAGTGGGGCGCGTTTTAGGTTTCCACCCCAATGATCGAAAAGTCCTCCTACACCAACACACACAGGAACTTTAAGTTGGTTTCTATTTTTGGCAAGCCAGTATTCCTGTAAAGGATTTCCCATCCCGACTAAGAGTAGGTGAGGTTGTAAGGAGTTTATTTCTGCGATTACTTTGATAGTTTCCTCCTCTTTTAAGTAACCATCGTGACAACTCTCACCGCTAATTGCAAGCAATATAGCGGGAGCATCTCAAATTCAC
>NZ_CAWUDE010000032.1:0-19677 GCF_963920895.1 Anabaena sp. CCY 9613 | reverse complement strand
ATGGTTGTTTTACTGAAGCTCCGGTTTCAGCGAAGCAAGCCGGAGTACTTCACCTTTTCTGACAAAATACCGAATCTGAATTAGTAATTTTTCGCAAAGAAATTAAATACTAACTACTGAGTGTGTCAATATTGTTATGATTTCAGAAATTAGTAGCTGAACTAAAATATCCCAAATTTAGCCAGCGACAATTATTTTGAAGGAGGAATACTCTTTGTCTCGTCGCTATTTATTTACCTCCGAGTCTGTTACCGAAGGTCATCCAGATAAAATTTGCGATCAGATTTCTGATACGATTTTGGATGCCTTACTGACAGAAGATCCTACCAGTCGTGTAGCCGCTGAAGTAGTAGTTAATACTGGATTAGTTTTAATAACTGGTGAAATTACTAGCAAGGCTAACGTCAATTACGTCAACCTGGCTCGCCAGAAAATAGCTGAAATTGGCTATTTAGATGCTGTAAATGGTTTTTCTGCCAGCAGCACCAGCGTTCTGGTAGCTTTAGACGAACAATCACCCGATATAGCCCAAGGTGTTAACACCGCCCATGAAACACGCCAACAAAATAGTGATGAACTATTTGATACTATTGGCGCGGGTGATCAAGGTATCATGTTTGGCTTCGCTTGTAACGAAACACCAGAACTGATGCCTTTGCCTATTAGTTTGGCTCATCGTATTGCTCGCCGTCTAGCAGTAGTACGCAAAACAGGTAAATTACCCTACCTGCGCCCCGATGGTAAAACACAAGTTACTGTGGCTTACGAAAACGGGTATCCAGTAGGTATTGATACGATTCTGATTTCCACGCAGCACACAGAAGCTATCGGGGAAATCACAGATGAAGTAGCAATTCAAGCCAAGATTAAACAAGACCTGTGGTCAGTGGTGGTGGAACCGATTTTCGGTGACATTGACATTAAACCGGATCAAAAAACACGCTTTTTAGTCAACCCCACGGGCAAATTTGTCATTGGTGGCCCCCAAGGTGACTCTGGTCTGACAGGACGGAAAATTATTGTGGATACCTATGGTGGTTATTCCCGACATGGTGGTGGCGCTTTTTCGGGTAAAGACCCCACAAAGGTAGACCGTTCTGCGGCTTATGCTGCTCGTTATGTGGCCAAGAATATTGTGGCCGCTGGCCTAGCAGAAAAATGCGAAGTGCAGTTAAGTTATGCCATTGGTGTAGCGCGACCGGTGAGCATTTTTCTGGATACTTTTGGTACGGGCAAAGTGGATGATGAAATCTTGCTGGGATTAGTCAAACAAAACTTTGAACTACGACCGGCGGGGATTATTCATGTCTTCAATTTACGTAACTTACCAAGTGAACGAGGCGGACGTTTTTATCAGGACATCGCGGCTTACGGTCATTTGGGACGGAACGATTTAGATTTGCCTTGGGAACGTACCGATAAGGCGGAATTGTTGCAGCAACTTGTAACTCAACAGTTATCGGCAGCGATCGCCTAATAAAAAGTTAGGGTGTAGGGAGAAAGACTTTGGGCTAGTACCACAATCTTTCTTCCTTTTTTTTTAGCAGTACCCACGTTAACTATTTCTCAACCAGGACAGATACTCAATGAAAATTATTTGAGTATCTGTTTACTTCATGGTAAAATACTCTATGATTTACTGCTTCTATCAGGATATAGTTGATTTGAAGCTCCTGGACGAAAAGAATAAAGAGAAATTTTTGTATCAGAACTATGTATAGATTCCCCAGGATAGAGTTAAGATAGGGTAGCTTGTTAATCAACGGTCAGGATCTCATCACAATTCACCGAGCGTCAAGAACAGTGGTGAACATGGACAAGCCATTGCCGCCAAGTAAAAATATTTACTAACCAGGGATTTTTTGCTTTCACTAGGTATCTGTGTAAACATTCATATCAAAATTTATTAAAGATTAATGTACTCAGAAAAATTATCTAGTCAGCAAATTTGTGAGATTTTTATAAAAGAAGATAATGTTAATCATTAATCAATTTGATCGTACCAACAAAAATGATGCGGTCATATTTGCAGGAGGGTAAGGAGGTTTGGGGTATGCAAACTCAAAAGCCAATCCCTTTTGACAGCAGTTTAGAAAGTAAAAAAGTGCCAGCCGAAGAGCCTTCGATAGACGAACTCCCGACTATTGAATTTCCCACGCGAGGGAAACTCAAAGCCAGTTCCTGGCGCATACATCAGAAAATTGGCTACGGATATTTTGTGGCAATTGGAATTGGCTTTTTCGGTTCATTAACTGGGTTAGTAATCGCCAATTACTACCGAGGAAGAGAAATTAGGCAATTCAATCAAGCCCAAGAGCAAAGACAACTCCTTACAAATTATAAAGATGCAGTATTAGGGGCACAATTGCATAGCTCCAATTTAGTTGCAGTTTTGGAAAATTCACAACAACTGCTAAATAAAAAAGCTCAATTTCTCCAGAATGTGGAAACAGCGAAACAATTGGAGCAAGATATGGCTAAATTTGTCGCCAGGAATCCTCACGGATTAGCAGTACCTGGTGATAATTTACAGGCTTTATTACGAGAATATAAAACAAGCTTAGAATCTTACGTTAGGCAAATAGAGGATATTTTACAAGAAAATGACCCTGAAGAAGAGCAGGTAGCGATCGCCCGAGATGAGTTGCTGGAAATTATGCGTGGTGGAACTGCCATGCAGCTAGATAATTTAAGGTCTAGATTGAACAATATTCTGCAAACTGCTGAACGGGAAGAAGAAAAAAGACAACAAGATGTAGAACAGGCCAAGCAAGTTGAAAGACTTATTGTCATGATGAGTATGCTGGTGTCAGTGGCCATTGCAGCCATTGTCGCCTGGCGTACTAGTCGAGCGATCGCCGAACCAGTAATCACTGTCACCCAAGTAGCTGAACAAGTAGCCAGAAAATCTAATTTTGATTTACGCGCTCCCGTAACTACTGAAGATGAAATTGGCTTATTAGCCAAATCGCTCAACCGTCTGATTGAAAGAGTTTCTGAACGGACTAAAGAACTAGAACAAGCTAAAGAATTAGCAGAAGCTGCTAGCAAGGCAAAAAGTATATTTCTAGCAAATGTTAGTCACGAATTACGCACACCATTAAATGCAGTTATTGGCTTGAGTCAACTGCTTCAAGATGACGCTACTGATTTAAACTTATCAGGAGACTTCATTGCTGACCTGGAAACAATCAACTCTGCCGGTAGACATCTGCTAGAACTGATTAACGACATCCTTGATTTGTCAAAAATTGAAGCGGGAAAAATGACTCTCTACCCAGAGACGTTTCAGATCAGCACCTTAATTAATAACGTTGTACATACAGTCAAATCCGCTATAGACAAAAATAACAATATTCTGGAAGTTTATTGCGATGAGCATTTGGGCACAATGTACGCAGATCAAACTCGGATGCGGCAAGTGTTATTCAACTTACTCAGCAATGCCGCCAAGTTTACCACCAATGGTAAGGTAAGCTTAATAGTCCAGAGTGAAAAAACAGACATACTCCCAAATGCTCCTTTAGGTGTAATTAGCTTCACCGTGGCTGACACTGGTATTGGCATGTCTATTAGTCAACAGAAACAGTTATTTAAACCATTTACACAAGGGGATACATCAACGACAAAAAGATATGGTGGTACTGGATTGGGGTTAGCAATTAGTCGCCACTTTTGTCATATGATGGGTGGTGAAATTATGGTTAGAAGTCAGCTTGGGGTTGGGTCTACTTTCACTGTTCACCTACCATTGACTGTGCAAGATTAATGGTGTCCTCGGGACTGGGTACTAGAAATTGGGGAAATGACTAATAACTAATACCTAGAAGTTTTTGATTAATCTAGAATTGTAGTTGGTTATTACGATACTCTCAGAAGAAGCGGTTCTTTGCTCAGTCGCCCTGATTACCCATGACAACCACCATTGATTTCCTCAGCCACCTTAACCCCAGCCAACGTCAAGCCGTCGAACATTACTGCGGCCCATTGTTAGTTGTTGCTGGTGCAGGTTCCGGTAAAACACGCGCGCTGACTTATCGCATTGCTAATCTGATTCTCCAACATCGTGTCCATCCAGAAAATATCCTGGCGGTAACCTTCACGAATAAAGCCGCACGGGAAATGAAAGAACGGATTCAAAAAATATTTGCGGAACAATTGGCCATGAAACAACATGGTCAACGGTTTGATTTATTAACACAATATCAACAAACACAGTTGCGATCGCAGGTCTATAAAAACACTATCAAAGATTTGTGGTGTGGCACTTTTCATAGTTTATTTTCTCGGATACTCAGGTTTGATATTGAAAAATATCAAGATGAAAAAGGGCGGCGTTGGAATCGCAATTTTTCTATCTTTGATGAATCTGATGTGATCAGTCTGATGAAAGATATCGTCACCAAACAGTTAAATTTAGACGATAAAAAATTTGATGCTCGTTCTGTCCGCTACGCTATCAGTAACGCCAAAAACCAAGGCTTATCGCCCCAAGACTTCGAGCGCGAACAACCCAATTATCGGGGACGGGTGATAGCTAATGTCTATGATACTTATCAAGCAAGGTTAGCTGAAAATAATGCTCTCGATTTTGATGATTTGATTTTAGTTCCTACAAGATTATTTCAGCAAAACGAGCAAGTATTAGGTTACTGGCATCGTAAATTTGGACATATTCTTGTAGATGAATATCAAGATACCAACCGCACTCAGTATGACTTGATTCGCCTATTGGTGACGAATGGTGAAAACGAAAAGAGTGCTTGGGAATGGCGCAATCGCTCGGTTTTTGTTGTGGGTGACGCTGACCAGTCTATTTACAGCTTTAGAATGGCAGATTTCACCATTTTGCTGGAATTTCAGCAAGACTTTGGTGATGGTTTACCAGATGAAGATACCCGGTCAATGGTGAAGTTAGAAGAAAATTATCGCTCTTGTGAAAATATTCTCCAAGCAGCGAATGAACTAATTGAAAATAACACCCAAAGAATTGATAAAGTCCTCAAAGCCACACGGGGAGAGGGTGAGCAGATTTATTGTCACAAAGCCGATGATGAATTAGACGAAGCCGATTTTGTCATTCGGCAAATTAAGACCTTAGAACACCAAAACCCAGAGTTAGATTGGGGAAGTTTTGCCATTCTCTATCGTACCAACGCTCAATCACGTCCCTTTGAAGAACTGTTGGTGAGGAATCAAATTCCTTATACAGTGGTGGGAGGAATGAAATTTTACGATCGCAAAGAAATTAAAGATGTTATAGCTTATTTAAGAGCGATCGCTAATCCTTCGGATACAGTCAGTATATTACGAGTGATTAACACTCCCCGGCGAGGAATTGGGAAAGCCACCATTGACAACTTAGTGAACGCCTCCCAGCAATTAGGTACAAATTTGTGGGAAATTATTAGCGATGAAACCTCAGTCAATACATTAGCTGGACGTTCTGCTAAAGCTGTAAATAACTTTGCAGCCATGATTCGCAACTGTCAAGAACAAGTAGCAACGGTTCCAGTTTCCGAGTTGCTGACGGGACTTTTAGACGAGTCTGGTTACATTAAAGACTTGCAAAACCAAGGCACGGATGAAGCCGAAGACCGCATTCAAAACGTCCAAGAACTTTACAACGCCACACTACAATTCCAAGAAGAGAACGAAAATGAAGATGTCTCGCTTCCCGCCTTTTTGCAAAGTACCGCCCTCAGTTCTGATTTAGATAACCTCAAAGAAGGACAAACAGCCGTATCTTTGATGACATTGCATTCTTCCAAAGGGTTAGAATTTCCCGTGGTATTTTTGGTGGGGTTAGAACAGGGACTATTTCCCAATTACCGTTCTATGAACGACCCAGCATCTTTAGAAGAAGAACGTCGATTGTGTTATGTCGGCATTACTCGCGCCCAAGAACGGTTATATTTATCACATGCCCGTGAACGTCGCTTGTATGGTTCTCGAGAACCCGCCATGCGATCGCAGTTTCTGGATGAATTACCCGCAGAACTATTAGCTACTCGCAATCAAGTCCGTCATACACAGACTAAAACGGCTGCTAAAGCTGGTGGTAAGCCTTATACACCCTCTAATTGGCAAGTAGGCGATCGCGTCTTACATAAAACTTTTGGTCTTGGTGAAATTACGCACGTCTTCGGTGAAGCAAATAAAGTATCTGTGGCAATTAAATTTGCCAGTCTGGGGCAAAAAATTGTTGACCCCAGGATAGCGCAGTTACAAAGAGTGGAGTAATATTTATTGATTTTTGTCCTCTCAAAAAACAAGTGAGGAATTAATATCATGCTAAAAAAAATTTAAGCTAATTCTATTTCTTCAAAGTGTTCAACAGTGGGAAATGGCTCATAGAAATGATGCAGCAATTTTTTCCACTCTTGATATTCAGCAGAGCCTCTAAATTCTACAGTATGAGCTGCTAAATTATCCCATTTGACAAGTAACAAATATTTACCTTGAACTTCTATACATTTATGAAGTTCATGAGATAAGTATCCTTTCATTGACGAGATAATACTAGAAGCCTTTTTGAAAGCCGATTCAAAATCATCTTCAAGTCCGGGTTTGATATTCAGCATTACTGCTTCTAAAATCATTAACTTTTTCCTGAATCCAATTGATGTGATTTACTATAATGCGTTCTTTAACCTCTTAACAAATTAAAAATAATTCTTGAGTAAATAGATAATTGCAGCAGAAAACGGCGTATATTTTTCATTGCCATCAGGTTTGTCGTAACCTTGAGCTAGCTGCTGTATTTCTACATCGGTTAAACTATCAATATCTAGTAATACACCATCAATTGCCGCCTTTCGCATTTTTTGCAGCTTGTTAATATTAAGTGCAAGCTTATCAATTGTTGTTTCAGCCGCAACGGTTTGATCGGGATTATCTGTTGGCAAAATTTCACCAGAAGCAGGGTATTGAAAAAAATCTGCACAATTTATTCCCAGAGGCGAAACCATTAAAAGCTCATCATACCAATCTTTTTTCTTATGACCACAATGTACTGGAACTAGAGGAGGTTCTTCACTTTCCCCATGACATGAAGCAATGAGATTTGTGTACTTTAGTGCCAAATCTCGATAGTTAGTGCGAGGTTGGAGGTGTTCTATGTGGCTAGTTGTTCTAGTGATACGCATTCCACAATAGCAACAGATATAACCCTGTTCTTGTAGCAAAGCATCATGCACAATAGGTTTTTCTGGTGCTTGAAAATTATCCCAACGTGGTTTCCAATGATCATTTTCTAAAGCTTTCCAACTAGAAAACTCTGTTGGCTCGTGGCTTTTGCTAATGTACTTCATCGATTAAGAATTTCCTTGCGCCGGATGAGTACATCTGCTTTGACAAATTCTGGTTCATCTGAACCAATATCATTAACTAACTCTTGACGTAATTGTCTAGCACCTTCTAAATTGCCAGAATCAATTAATCTAAACAGTTCTAAAAGCCTTTCTTTAATGTCTTGTGGACGTTCAGGAACATCCATCAGGTCTTCTAAGATACTATTACTATCTTTACCAAACGAACTTTCCGGCCGTTTGGCAATAACACCATTATCTGTTTTTTCTAAAATATAAATTCCTTCAGGTTTAACATGGCTAATTACCTGAGGTGAATGTGTAGTTACAATAAATTGACAATTAGGAAATGTTCGTGTCAAAGCTGGAATAATTTCTCGTTGCCATTTTGGGTGTAAGTGTAGTTCAATTTCGTCAATTAACACCACTCCATTACCTTGTAATGGATCTTCTAAACCTGGGTTAGCAATTGCCAAACGTCTTGCTAAATCTCCTACCATTGCTAGCAAGCATTTTTCACCATCAGATAATTGATTAACTATGAGTTCTTCACCTTGCTTAATTACAGTCATTCTTAAGGGAGAACGCCGTACACGTAAGTTAGAAAAACTGGGTATCAATAAAGATATAGCTTGTCTGACTGCTTCTAATTGTATATCTTGATAATCACGGTTATCTCTTAGCAACTCACTTTCTAAATCTTCTCGATTTCTAAACCATTGAAAAAAGCTAGAAAAATCATTTCTGTTACCTATGAGTGCTTTCTCGTAAGCATCTATTTGTTTAAATTGAGTTTTTTTAGGAATTTCTAGACTAATATCAAGAACGGCACGATTTACAGAATAATATACTACTAATGGTAGATTATATTCAGGCTCATTTTGCCAATGTCGCCAAATTGCATTAGCAGCCGCTTTAATCTTTTTATGACCTGAATCTTGAGATACTCCATGATTTTTATAAATTCGGGATATCTCCCAATCTTCTTCTACACCTCTTAATAAAGCCGTAATCTTCAGTTTTGTGAATGAATCTTTATTAGAAATATCTTGTTCACTGAATGCTCTTATTTTTTCTGTTGGAGAAACACCTCCAATCCATTCCAGAAAACGAGAGAGTAAAAGAGATAGTGCATCTAAAATACTAGATTTTCCTACTCCATTAATACCAATCAATACAGTCGGTTCATTTTCATTAAAATCCAATGTCAAATCGCCGATTCCCCGGAATGATTGCATTTTTAGGCGCTTGACTTTCATAGTTTTAAATTAACTGAATAGAACGTATTGGGTGGGCAAGTACCCACCCAACAATTTTTAATTAACTTAAGCAGATTTAAACTTAATGACACCTTTGTCAAAAATCTTTTTATCAGTACCCATTGTATTTATTTCAATTCTATCTGGATACACATCATAAGCAGCAAAAGCCAACCTTTCAGCAGAATGTTCTGTCCACTTAGAACGTCCTGTAGGACGAACACCGGCACCACTACCAGTAGTTAAATAAGTTGTGCCTTCAATAGCACGCGTGCGCTCATAATGATGGTCGTGTCCATTGATGTAAAGTTGCACATTGTACTTTTTAAATAAAGGTACAAAGCGTTTAATCAGTGATTGACTTACACCATAGTGTCCCGATGAATAAAATGGGTCATGCCCAAATACTACCTTCCACGGTGCGTCACTGCGCCTTAATTCTTGTTCTAACCAAACTACTTGGTTTTTCCAATCAGCATTGCGGTTAGTATCTAAAGCAAAAAATTGCACTGCGTCACGGCGAAATGTGTAATAACGCCCTTGCATATTAAAGCCGGGATATTTAATTTGTGGGTTACCGTTCTCAGTACGAATATCATGATTGCCTAAACAAGCGTGAAATTTGACATCCTGAGACAGTAAATTTTTGTAGGGACGCTCAAAAACTGCACCTATTTTTTCAATTTCGCCATCGTTATAAATGTTGTCTCCAGCTAAAACTACCAAATCATAAGGATTTCGTTGGTGATAAAAATTCATGGCGTCAGCTACAGCATATTGACCTTTAGCGCCAGTTCCGGTATCCGCAACGGAGGCAAAACGTAATAGCAAGTCATTTTGGGGTGGGGTGGCGGCTATAACTGTTGAGTCAGCAATATTCGCAACTTGATTATTTTGACGAGTTAACGTCCAACCGAGAAGTCCTGTACCTAGAGTGCCGAGGCTACTTAAAAATAAAAATTGACGGCGTTTCAGGCTCATAAACTCACCAAAACTTATTAACTAGTCAGTTTAGCCCAAGTAGCAAGAGCATTGAAGTGATACATTAAGGCAAAAGAGGCAGCAGTAAGAATGCTGGTCATTTGTCTTTGATTCGCTGCTTTTGGTGAAAGTTCCATGTCACAAGACAATCTCAATTCACAACCCCCTGATTCCCGCCAACCACCTTTTTGGAAAGTCAAAATCATCCAAGTTCTTCGTGGGACGATTGGTATTTTAGAAACTGCGGTAGTCAAACTGGAGACTGCACCCCCAGTAGGTACTGAAGCAACACCCAGTGTTTGGCAACGTCTGGAAACACAATGGAATCGATTTTTAAGACAAGTCCGTTTGTTTTTACCATCAAATGTATCTAATAACTTGTCAGATACGGTATTGACAGGAATTTTGACAGTAATGACTGTAGCTATATTTTGGACAACTGCAACTTTGTTGACTAAAAATCCGACTGAAATAGCAACAGTCCCACCAGTTGAGGAGGTTCCTGTACCAACGCCAACTCCTACGATTACTGTTCCACCAGAATTAACCACACCAGAACCACAGCCACTAGAGGAAATTACACCAGAACCAACACCGGAGCCAACACCAACACCAACACCAACGCCGACACTGACTCCAAAGCCAATTATCAACTTGACACCAGAGCAAACCCTGATTGCAGCTATTGAAAATCAAGTAGCCGAAATAAGCGATCGCTTTGCCTCTGGTTTGATAGAGTCAATACAAGCTAACTTCCGCACTAGCAATCTCACTGTCAAAATTAACGATAATTGGTACACACTCGCAGAATCGCAACAAAACAAACTAGCTGCGGAAATATTACAACGCTCTCAAGAACTTGATTTTACCCATCTAGAAATTGTCGATTCCCAAGATAAGCTAATAGCGCGTAACCCAGTTGTGGGTAATGAGATGATTATTCTCAATCGGCAGACATCAACTTAAAAAGTAGAGTTAAATATGTTTAGAGACTGGTTTTCCCAGAACTTGGGAGTTGGTCAGGCTCGTAAAGAACAAGTATATCTGGAGATATGCAGTTCACTGAGTCTTGATGATCTGAGCTATTGGATTCAAGTTTTGTTATCCGCTGGTATTGCTACCCTCGGACTAGTCTTGAACAGTCCCGCTGTCATCATTGGCGCGATGCTGATTTCTCCATTGATGGGAGGTATCCTCGCCAATGGACTGGCCCTCGCTGCGGGTGATGTAATTTTGGCTATGCGGGCATTAATCAATCTAATTTTGAGTTGTTTTGTTGCTATTTCCTTTGCCATGATTTTGGTATCATTGCTGCCATTTAAGGAAGTAACTAGTGAAATTTTGGCTAGAACTCGACCTAATATTTTAGATTTGGTAGTGGCGCTCTTTTCTGGTGCGGTGGGTTCAGTTGCTATTTGTAAAGAACCCAAAGGAGTAGCAACTTCTATTCCTGGTGTAGCTATTGCGGTTGCTTTAATGCCCCCATTATGTGTTGTAGGTTATGGCATGGGGATAGCTCTAAATGTGAATTTTACTAACGGTTTCCGAATTGCTAGTGGTGGTGGCTTACTCTTTTTCACCAACTTGGTAGCAATTACATTTACCGCCATGCTAGTTTTTTTAGGTTTGCATATAGATAATAATCAGGTGCGCGCAAAAGTTAGAGAATGGCGGGCAGCACATCAAGAAAGTATCTGGATACAGAGCATTTTGGAGCAATTACCTATTTATGGCAAGCTAAAAAAAATTGGTTCTTTGCCGGGTAGATTCTTGTTGATTTTTTTTACAATTGTGGTGATTATCTTCCCACTCAATCGATCTCTTAGTCAACTCAGACAAGAAATTTCGTTGCAGCAACAAGAGAATCTGATTCGTCGTACAGCTACAGATTTGTGGCAGAAAAACTTTGCCACTTTTCCTAATGGTGAATCACGTTCTTATATCAGTAGTATGGTGGCCGCAGAACGCAACAATAGGCTGACAGTGCAACTTCAGGTGTTTACTAGTCAACAATACACCCCAGATGAACAAGATATTTATGTGCAACAACTAGCCTCGCGTTTGGGCAGATCTGCCGATTCGTTATCACTCAAACTGATTGAAATTCCTACCGCCTCAAACGAACTTTTACGCCCAGTCCGCGAAGAAAGGATTCCTGAACCAATAATTACTATTGCTCAATTACAATCAAGTTTTGTGCAAGAAGTCCAATCTGCTTTGAGTGATTTGAGGCTACCCCAGCCAGCGGAACTAATAAATTACGAGTTAATCACTAGTCCTATTTCACCCTTAAGTATTCGATTACTGTATCTGAGTGAGCGTGATATTGATGGAGATGCTCAAATACTCATTGCCGATAACATCAGAACTAGGTTGAATTACCAGTCTGCCCAGGTGACTATGCAGAGAATAGATAGTTCTGTGGGAGAAATTTTGTTTGAGGATGAGAAATCAACGTTGACGACAGATAACAGGGAATTATTAGACAGAATTGGTCAAATTTTGCAGCAACAGCCAAAATTAAGGCTGGAAATGGTAGTTAACCAAGAAGAAAATGAGCTAGCTGAAATTGTCCAATTGCGATCGCAAGCTATTACAACATACCTCCAGTCAAATTGGCAAATCAGTGAGGACAGAATAAACTGGCAAATAGGAACAGAGTCTCAACGTAGCGCCATACTCCAACTTACGGTAAAATCACTGAGAAAGTCACCAGTTGCAAAGATACCCGCATCCTCTTAAATCCAATACGAAGAAATAATCGGTTTTTCTCTTGTTAATTGATTAACAAGCTGCAACCTTAGTTATGCCAAAGACTCTTTTTGTCAGCTTCTTTCGCCACCTTAATTGGCGCGTACTCAAACAAACTTTTACCAGAACAACCGAAAGGCGACTTTTAGGACTTGGCTCAGAAATCGCTTTCAATGCAATGTTATCGTTGTTTCCGGCGATTATTGCCCTACTGACAGCCATCGGTTTATTTGAAGAATCCTTACAAGCAACTTTTAAACAGTTGGCGGCTCAAATCAGTCAAGTTGCACCAGAAGAAGTGCTAGTTTTAATTCGTGATTTTGCGGCCAGAGAAATCACTAATTCTAGAAATGGTGGTTTGTTTTCTCTCAGCTTTGTAATTGCTATTTGGACTGCTTCTGGGGCCATAAGTACTGCTATGACTGCCTTTGATCAAATTCATCAAATTCCCGCCCAAAAGACACGCCCTTTTTGGAAAGCCAAGCTTGTTTCTCTAGGATTAACAGTCGGTACTATCTTACTGTTGGTGTTGGCTTCCTTCTTAGTGTTTATTAGCGATTTACTCCTAGGAATGGTGGTGCGTGAAAATGGTTATTTGATTTTCTTGTTGCATCTTTGGCAATTGTTGAGATGGCCTTTAGCTTTGGGTATTGTGGCTAGCGCCTTTGGCTTAGTTTATCGCTATGGCCCTAGCGTCTGGAATTCCGGTACGCCAATGATGCCAGGAGCAATATTAGCAGCTATTTTCTGGGCAATTTTGTCAGGCTTATTTCGGGCTTATGTAGCCAATTTCGGCAACTACAACAAAGTCTATGGTGCTGTAGGCACTGTCATAGTTTTAATGTTGTGGCTGTGGATGAGTGCTGCTGTTATGCTAGTAGGCGATCAATTAAACGTGACTGTGGGTGAACAGATGCGGTCAAAAGCAAATAAAAATTTATTAGACAAGCCATAAAATAGTAAATACTATAGTATAATATCTAACTATTTAACCGCAGACAAGCGATCGCCTGAATGCCTGATTCTTATCGACCGGTTTCTCATCTTAATTCTGATGCTCAAGCACTGACACTAAATCGGCTGCGTCACCTAAGCCGCTTCTTAGATAAAGTTGTGACTATTCCCGGAACACCAATTCATATTGGTCTAGATCCGCTGGTAGGATTTATACCTGTTGGTGGTGATTTGTTAGGATTCATCCTTGCTAGTTACATTGTCATAGAAGCTGCTCGGTTAGGTGTACCTAAAGGTACTTTGATGAGAATGTTGTTTAATATATTGATCGACGGTTTTGTAGGCAGCATCCCAGGCATGGGAGACTTATTTGATTTTGTTTGGACAGCTAATGTGTATAATATGAAACTGTTAGAAGAACACTTAAATTTTCCCCCATCAAAAAAATAGATTTAGCAGAATTATTATTAGTTGCCATTGTCTGAATAGCATTCACGTGATACTAATTAGAATGCTGTAGCCAGCTTTAATTGGCATTTTAACAAATTGTTAACAAAAGAATGAAAGATTGGTGGCAAGTTACATTTCCACAAGGAAGGCAAAATCTAACTATTACTGATGCACATGGATATCCTGTGCAAATTGCTTACGGTGAAATAGGCACAGGTAAGCCGTTAGTTTTATTACATGGTATGGGTGCTTGGAGCTACAATTGGCGTCACAACATTGCTCCTTTATCTCAATATTTTCGGGTAATTTGCTTTGATGCTAAAGGATATGGGTTTTCGGAAAAACCTCAGTCTCGCCGAGAAAAAAACGGGCATCAAATTATTGAACTAGAGCGAATTTTGCAAGAATTATGTGATGAACCCGCCGTAATTGTCGCCGAATCTTTAGGAGGATTAGTTGGTCTGGCCCTTGCTCAACATAATCCCCAATTAATAGCACGGTTAATAGTTGTCAATGTGCCTATTTTTACTGAACGCTTACCCCATTGGGCAATGTGGTTACTTGCCCAAACACCGCTAGAAATATTACAAACAATAGATTCTTTGCGTTTAACGTATTTATTTGCACCTCTGTTTAGAGAAATTATGGCAATGGAAAGGCGTGCAGTGCTTTTCGACCCATCACTTTTAACACAAGAAGATGTGTATTGGATAACTTATCCATTTATTGAGCTTCCTGGCACTATTTTAAAAGTCGGTGAAGAATTACAAATAGCTGCGCGAGAAATTGAGCATTGGCAAGTAAATAAACCGAATATGCTCAGTCAAATTCAAAATAAGTTGGGTGATATTAGATGTCCTACACTCATTCTATGGGGAGACAAAGATAGTTGGTTTCCTGCTAATCATGGGCAGAAGTTACATCAAAGTATTCCCAACTCCCAGCTAAAAATTTTAGATAACTGCTGTCACGATGCCTCATCTGGTTCTGCTGAAGTTTTAAATGCGGCTATTATTGAGTTTTTACAAGATACAAATTTCTTTTAAAGTTATTACATAAAAAAAGAGTGAGAGGAGGCATACCAATCGCCTCGAATCTCTCACTCAGGCATTTCTCACTGTAGTGTTCAGGAACATATACAGACGCTGCCCTGTATTTAGGGGGCTATTTTATACGTTATTGACAACGCCTATACACATCTATTATTCCTGGTGTGACAAATGCCAAGTCTGACAATTAATGTTTGTTTGCTTAAAAAACCATCTTTGAAAAATTAACTAATAATAGATAGATTTTTTAGTCCATGAAAAACAATTCTAGATAATAGTAACCAAAGTAATTTAGCTATTTGGTTATACCTGATAACAAAACTCTTGCTTTTCTTTATGTTCTATAATCTAACTCAGTTCAACTCATCCTGGTTGCCATTTTGGCAAGTTTTTCAATTTTTTGAAATAGCTACAGTAATGCTGATTGTGAAAAATTTCAGGCATGTCAGGTGAGACTTGCCCACCAAAGCCTAGATTTCTATTGCCTATTGCATACCTACACCACGCCAGTTATCAAAAATCAAAGCGGACTACTATATCTAGCGATCACTATAATTAATTCATCACTACTCATGGTGTGGTAACTTTAGGCTAGGCAAGACTCCCTGCAAATACTTACCCCATTTTGCTGCTAAAGGAATTTCCGTAAACGGAACGCGCACTGACTCAGTAGATGTGGAAAATAAAAATTCCAACTCAATAGTACGACCTTTTTCTGGTGGTGATTCAGTAGCTACTACTTTGTCATCTACCAAAAGTCGTATTTCTTTGACATCCAGCAAAGAAAAGGTTGCTAAATTAATTGGGCCTTGCGGTGTGGGCTTTCCCCAAGTTATCTTTTGCTCTTTTTGACCCATGACAGCATAAATATCATACTTAGCTCTGTCAAAATTTTCCGCCCACACGCGATATGCTTCAACTTTTTGATATTCCTTAGCGCCCTGCCAAGCCAACCAAAAAAAAGCTACTAACAAAGGCAACCATAAAAGACCACGTTCCATTGTTTAAACAAGTCCTAAATCTTGTGTGAATGTTGTAACTAAAGTGCAAACTACACCAACCAGGGACATAGATAAGTTATGGTAGTGAACAAACTGGCAAAAAGCGGTGATCAGTTAATATGAAAAGACTTATATTATTGTGCTTGTTTGTCATTGGGCTGGGGGCTGCGGTTTTTGGGTTCCTGAATTTTCAGGGATTGGCAGCTAAAGGCGAATTTGAGACGATTTTGCTGGATTTTAGCGAAGATGTGCCTACAGAATTGGTACAGCAGAAATTACAAGCGATCGCTCAAGAATACAACGTCACACCCAGATTAGACAATCAGTTTTCAGCGCGAGATCATGTGTATATTATTGAAGGCGATCGCCAGAGACTCAAAGAACTGAAAAAATCTCGATTCGCCGAATTTACACAAATAATCGAGCCGAATTACATCTATAGAAAGATTCCTCAACCAGCCGCGGTAACTGGTTCAAGAGCAACTTCACCATCTCAAAATAATACAGCCCAGCCTTCATTGAAAGGCCCCAACGACCAATATTACAGTAAACAGTGGAACCTGCACAATATCGGCATGGAAGGCGCCTGGGGACAAACCAAAGGCTCTGGTGTCACAGTAGCAGTGATTGACACTGGCATCACTAAGGTGCGTGACCTGCAAGAAACGAAATTTGTCAAAGGCTATGATTTCGTTAACGACCGAGAAGAAGCCACCGATGATAACGGGCATGGAACCCACGTTGCCGGCACCATAGCCGAAGCTACCAATAATAATTATGGCGTAGCTGGCATCGCTTACGAAGCTAACCTCATGCCTTTGAAAGTACTCAGTGCCTATGGCGGTGGTACCGTTGCTGATATTGCCGAAGCCATTAAATTTGCTGCTGACAATGGAGCAGATGTAATTAATATGAGCCTTGGTGGCAGTGGCGAAAGTCAATTAATGAAACAAGCCATCGAATATGCCTACAAAAAAGGCGTAACCATAGTAGCTGCGGCCGGCAATGAAAATGATAATGGTGCCAGTTATCCAGCCCGTTACCCCTATGTAATTGGCGTTTCCGCCTTTGGCCCCAACGGAGAAAAAGCCCCTTATTCCAACTTTGGTGCTGGGGTAGATATCTCCGCCCCCGGTGGTAGTGATGCCGGTAAAATTCTGCAAGAAACCATAGACCCCGAAAACAACGGCGAAGGAGTATTTTTGGAACTCCAGGGTACAAGCATGGCTTCTCCCCACGTTGCAGGTGTCGCAGCATTAATTAAAGCTAGTGGCATTAACGAACCAGAAGAAATTTTAAAAGTCCTCAAGCAGTCAGCAAGAGTTATCCAGGATGATAGCTTAAACTACTATGGTGCTGGACAACTGAACGCTGAAGCCGCAGTCAAACTAGCCACTGAAGGACAAATCAGTTTCCAAGACTTCTTCCGCTGGTTGCGCGATAACGGCTATCTCAACCCCCGCTTTTGGATTGATGGCGGTGCTGTAGCACTTGTACCCAAACTCCTGATGGTATTAGGTTCCTATCTACTAGCATGGTTTTTGCGAGTTTACTTCCCCTTCACCTGGAGTTGGTCATTATCCAGCGGCTTAATTGCTGGTAGTTCTGGTTTATTCTTCCTCAGAGGATTATATATTTTTGACCTACCCCAATGGCCTTTCCGGGTTCTAGGCAGTTCCATTCCCGAACTAGGCAATACCCTGCAAGGAGCCAACGCCTTAAATCCACTATTTGCCAGCGTATTAATTCCTCTTGTATTAATAGCATTACTATTAGGACATCCCAGTTGGAAATGGTTTGCCATTGGTTCCACCCTAGGCATAGCAGCCTTTTTAACAGTCAGCGCCATTTATGACCCAGCTGTTTGGGGCTTAGGAAGCAGTTACCTAGCTCGCAGCTTCCTCATAATCAATGCCCTACTTTGTTATGGATTAGCTCGTTTAGCATTGAAAAACGACGAAGAGGGAATAGGGGCTAGGGTCGAAAAGTAGTCGAAAAGTAGGTTGGGTTAAGCGTAGCGCCACCCAACACAGCCAACTTGACTTCACAAGCGGCACTAGTCTCACCTCCCCATCCCCCTCATCATTTCCCACTCCCTACTCCTTACTCCCCACTCCTCAACTATGAGCATTACAGTTACAGGAAAAATTCAACGCCGAGACATTGGTACTGGCGCTTGGGCGTTAGTCACAGACGATGGTGTTACTTACGAAATCCTCAGAGGTGCTGACAAAAACTTACTCAAAGCCGGACAAGCCGCAAAAGTCACAGGACAAATACGGGAAGATATTATGACCACAGCCATGATTGGCCCCGTCCTAGAAGTGAAAGCCTATGAAGTCATCTAGTTTTGACCAGCCATCGAATTGAGAACTTCTTGTAGACGAGTTCTAAACTCACCTTTGGGATGACCCCCTTTTACTTCACCCATAATCTGAAATTCCCCTTCGGGAGATTCACAGATAATATAAGTGGGCCATCCCATCTCTGATTTATCTGGATACTGAGACAGCAATATCTTTCGATACTTGCGGTAACTAGCTGTGTCTTGCATTTTCACATCAATAAATTGCAACCCCAGCTCTTCAGCCACTTTTTTGTCATAAAAAGACATTTTGTGGCAGATACCGCACTCTTCTGAAGAAAACTTAATAACAGCTAAACTCATTTGGCTCTGCGCTTTTCTTGACTTAGGCAGTGTACTTTAGCAAAAACTCTAAGGGAGCGTAGCATATTGCTAGCAACCCAACAATAAAATTATAGAAAAAATTAATAGCTTTGCTACAAGATTGGCAGATATACCCTTTAGATACTTTGTAGTTCATCAGGTAATGACAATATCTGTATGAGCAAAGCGGTATAGTAGGCTAGCCAAATTCATCAAAAAGCTTGCTATGAGATGATCCCCTAGCTTTTAACAGTGGAAAACTTTCCAGCCAATCAGTAAATAATCTAGATAACTAACCAAAAATTATGGTAGGATAGATTAAACTACAATACACAACAGCTACATGTAGTTTGTCAGGGATAAAGTAGCTAAATTTATGCATCTTTAATAAAAATTGCAAATAGGCAATACCAATTCACTATTTTTGTAATAGTGTTATGGTGAATCAATCTAGAAAATAGCATAGACACTAAAAGTATTTTATGAAGCCTCATTTGGTGGAGAGAATACTAACTAGAGTTTGAAGCTAGGTTTGGTCAACAAATTATGACACGAAAAGCAATAAAAAACTAAATTATAGTAGAATGTTTTGACAATCTTGCGTTAGAATGTTGCCCTAAGCAACTACAAATGAGCCAAGGCTATAAGTCAAAGATTTTTTCTAAAACCCCGCAAAGTCTTTGTCAAGTGGGGGAGTTAGTTATCAGGGTGTATCTACTAATTAAATGTTCTCAGATTAAATAAAGTCCTCCGGATGAATTTGTCCTTTGGTCGTCTGTTATTTTTCTGAAATAAAAAAATCCCCCAGCGGTGGCAGCCAGCCAGGGGAGTTAGTTATCAGGGTGTATCTACCAATAAACCTTTCTAGGAATAAACAACATGTTCCGGATAAAATCGTCACAAATAGGGATATTGGTGGGATTCACCATAAAAAAATCTCCCATTGGTGGCAGTCTGCTAGAGGAGTTAGTTATCAGGGCGAATTTATCAACAGTCTGTTTTAAAATTTCATAGAGTTTGTTCTGGACAAAATTTTCATTAGTGTTATGATGATTGCTGTTTATAGAACAAAAAAATCCCCCAACGGGTGTTAGCCAGCCAGGGGAATTATTATCAGGGTGCATCTACTAATTTAATCTTCTAATCGCAACTACCATTTTCCGGAAAATTACTATAATCATGATGACTGTTCGTTAAACAAAAAATCCCCCAACGGGTGTTAGCCAGCCAGGGGAGTTAGTTATCAGGGTGCAT
>NZ_CAWUDE010000031.1:0-27166 GCF_963920895.1 Anabaena sp. CCY 9613 | reverse complement strand
ATGGTTGTTTTACTGAAGCTCCGGTTTCAGCGAAGCAAGCCGGAGTACTTCACTTTATACCAGCTTAGGCTAGGAGTAGGGAATGGAGAAACGAAATTGTGACAAAGTTTTTGATTAAGTTCAAGAACGCCGTGCATTCAAGCAACACCATTCTTTACGTTTCCACAAGGTAGCCACCACCCAACCATTTTGCTCTAAAGCATCAGCAACAGCTTTGGATTGTTCCAGTAAGATCCCGCTAAAAATTGCCCAAGTGCTGGGTTTAGCGATCGCACTCATTTCGGGAATTAATTGAATAATGACATCAGCTAAAATGTTACAAACGATACCATCTACTGGTTTTTCTACCAGTCTGGTCACCATGTCTACACTCCCTTCTGCGGGGATTAAACGTTCTGGGCTAATTTCGTTGAGGGCGCGATTGCTAAAGGTGGATTGTACTGCTAAGGGGTCAGTATCCACAGCATAAACTTTCTCGGCTCCCAGCAGCACTGCGCCAATGGAAAGGATACCGGAACCACAACCAATATCCGCAATTACTACAGGTTCTTGTTTGTTAGTTGTATCGACAAAAGACTGAGGTAGCTCACTCAGCCGCATTTCTAAAGATTCCAAACACAATTGAGTTGTAGCATGATTACCTGTGCCAAATGCTACACCAGGATCAAGACGAATTACCAACCGCTCTAATGATTCTGGTAAGGGTAGCCATGCAGGGTTGATCAAGAAGCGATCGCCTATTTCTTCAGGTTGCCAATGTTGTTTCCAACTAGTAGACCAATCTTCCTCGTCTATTAATCCCCAGTGCAGGGTAGGAACAGACGATCCGATACACAAAGCATCTTGACGCAACCACAGCGACAGCGCCGCCAAATCTAGTAGCTGTGCTTGAAAGCTTGGTAGGTACGCTTTGACGACACAGGAATTACCTTTAGTTTCCATCGCTGTACCACGGCTGCCAAAATCCTCCAGTCGCCAAAAGACTGAATCTTCTAGCGCGGGTTCACATAAAATCTGTAGTTCCCACCAAGTGTTTGCCATTTTTTAAATGTAGGGAGTGGGGAGTAGGGAGTGGGGAGTAGGGAGTGGGGAGATGGGGGGATGAGGAGATGAAGGAGTAAGTTTTTGTGACTATTCCCCAGTTTTGCCCCTTGTCCCCTTGTCCCCTACTCCCCTTATCCCCTTGTCCCTTACAGGGTTACTGTGTATGCATCACGAATCCCTGGGACTTTGGTAATTTCAGCCAAAATGCCATCGGGTAAAGGGTCATCGATACTCAAAGCCATGACTGCATCACCACGCACAATTTTGCGGCCTACCTGCATACTGGCAATATTCACATTAAAACTGCCGAGTAAGGAACCGAGTTTGCCGATAATTCCTGGCATATCTCGGTGCAGGGTGAACAGCATATATTTGCTGGGGGGGACGTTAATGGGGAAACCGTCAACGTCGGTGAGGTGAATTTCTTTATCGCCTAATAATGCACCTGTAACGGAGTGAGTACCTAAAGTACCTGTAGCCTCTAAGTGCAGTGAACCGGCGTAGTCACGGGCTGAAGCATCGCGGGTTTCAATTACCCTGATTCCTCGTTCTTTGGCTTCTATGCTGGCATTGACGTAATTTACTCTTTCCCGTAAGGCTTGGTAAAGTAGTCCTTTGAGAGATGCTACCACTAAAGGTTGACTTTTGTTGGTGGCCAAATCACCTTGAAGTCTGACAGTGAGTAATTCTACTCGTCCCCCAGCTAGTTGTCCCACCAATTTACCCAATGTTTCGGCTAACTGCATGTAGGGTTTGAGTTCTTCTAGCACGTCGGGGCCGAATCCAGGGATGTTGACGGCCGAACGTGCTGGTAATCCTAAGATAACATCACGGATTTGTTCAGC
Organism: Anabaena sp. CCY 9613; assembly: GCF_963920895.1. Lineage (NCBI taxonomy): Bacteria > Bacillati > Cyanobacteriota > Cyanophyceae > Nostocales > Nostocaceae > Anabaena > Anabaena sp. CCY 9613. The sequence continues at coordinate 25,277 of NZ_CAWUDE010000031.1, read as the reverse complement.
CACGTCAATGGCTACATTCACCTGAGCTTCTGTCGTCGAGGCTCCCAAATGAGGGGTGAGGATGATTTCTTTACCGAGCGATCGCAAATCAGATTCACCTAGTGGTTCTGACTCGAACACATCTAAAGCTGCACCTGCAATTTTACCTTCTTTAATGGCTGCTGCTAAAGCTGCCTCATCAATGATCCCACCACGAGCGCAGTTGATAATTCTGGCTGTGGGTTTCATTTTTGCCAAGGTGGTGGCATTGATTAAATGGGTGGTTTCTGGGGTTTTGGGGATGTGCAGCGTAATATAATCTGCTTGCTGCATGAGTAAATCCATATCCACTAACTGACAGCCAATCTGTTCAGCCCGTTCTGTAGAGATAAATGGGTCATAAGCTAATAATTTCATTCCCATTGCTTTGGCCACAGCGGCGACATGGGAACCAATTTTACCCAAGCCAACAACTCCGAGAGTTTTTTTATAAACTTCCGCACCCACAAAAGTTTTGCGATCCCACTCACCGCTTTTCACTGAAGCATTAGCATCAGGAATATGACGAGATAAGGACAACATCATGGCTAGAGCGTGTTCTGCGGCGGCGATGGTGTTACCTTCTGGAGAATTAACAACAACAATTCCTCGGCGGGTGGCTGCGGGAACATCCACGTTATCCACACCAACACCGGCACGACCAATAATTTTTAACTGAGTGCCAGCATCAATAATTTCTTGTGTAACACGCGTACCAGAGCGAATCATGAGCGCGTCATAATCACCGATAATTTCGATTAGTTCTGCTGGTTTTAGACCTGTTTTGACATCTACAGTAGCAACTTGGGAGAGAATGTCAATTCCAGCTTGGTCAATAGGATCGGAGACGAGAACCTTAGACATGATTACTTCATTTTTTTTTAATTTACAGGTTTTGCTGCACAAGACCTTTTAGTTTAGTCCTTATCTGTGGCAATTCAGCAAAAAGTATTTGTTTGAATATCAACCTCGTCCTCACTCACCTTTCATGATGATGGTATCAAAGTGTCGATTGCAGAGATGGTCTGGCGCTGCCTCCTGATATCTGAAAACAAGTGATTATTTGTGCCACCCTTTTGGTAAAAGTAGGGAGTGGGGAACTCGGGGCCCCTGTGGGGATAAGGGGTAATGGGAAATGGAAATAAAGTTTTTACTTGCTAAATTTTTTAAATCATGATAAGTGTTGGCTCTATGCTTTTACTACTATATTTTCTAATAATTTGACATTAGCATAGACTGTATCCATGTAAGGCGTAGGAATTTGAGTTAATCTGCCTAGTTCAATTATTGCCCCTAGAATAGCCGCAACTTCTGTGGGACGACCGGCTTCGATATCTTGGAGCATAGAAGTTTTGTGAGCGCCAACTTTTTCTGCACCATTGATGCGCTGTTCTAGAGTGATCCCAAATTCAATGCCCAGTTTCTCAGCAATCATTTGGGCTTCAGTCATCATCTGCTTTGCCAGGTTGCGGGTTCAGGGATACTGACAAATTTGCTCTAAAGTGGCGCCAGTCAAGGCACTAATAGGATTAAAAGCTAAATTACCCCCAAATAACTACCGATAGCACCTGCACCGATAATACAAATTTTCATAAAAATCAAGGCATACTTTAGCCAGACTATTCATATTTGAGACGATATCCTAGCCCATGTACCGTTTCAATAAAATTTTCTGGCGCACCTAAAACCCTCAGTTTTTGCCGAAGACATTTAATATGTGACCTGACAGTTTCCTCTACCGGAGAGTCATCTACCGACCACACCTGTTCAATGATGCTAGAACGGCTCAATACCCTTCTACCATTAGCAACCAGCAATTCCAAAATGGCATATTCCTTAGGAGTTAATGATATAGGATAACTATCATAAGTAGCCTCATAAGTACTAGGATTTAGATGTAGTTTTTCCCAAGATAAACTGACTGTAGTCGCCGAACTACCCCGTCGGAGTAAAGCCCGAATCCGCGCCATTAATTCTTCTAAATCAAATGGCTTGGCCACATAATCATCTGCACCTGCATCTAACCCGGCAATCTTATCAGCTACAGTATCACGGGCGGTTAACATCAGCACTGGTGAACCAGCGTTACGATAAGCTGGGTGGCTAGCGCCAGTAGTCCGTAAGCGTTGGCAAAACTTAATTCCATCTAGCTTTGGTAATGTCACGTCTAATACCACCAAGTCATACTTCATCGACTCTGCTGAGTTCCAAGCCGCTTCTCCATCTTTAGCAACATCGACTACATACTGGCGTCTGCTTAAGGCTTCTGTTAATACCTCCGCCAGTTGAATATCATCTTCAACTACCAAAATTCGCATAATATATCCTTTGTTTAGAATGAAATTTTACTGAAACTCGGATTTGTTGAGCAATAAAAGTCAGTCATTTTTGATGCATCATAAATTTATGAAATGGTCTTTTCCGGGAAGATGGATTATTGGAGCATTTAGTTTAACTTTATTATTGATGGGACTAGTTACATTTGCTTCCTTTAAAAACACCAGTGAAATTCAAAGAGGTGCTGATAGGGTACAGCAAACTTATCAAACACTTAATACTTTAACCAATTTTTATGCGGCAATGACAGCGGCAGAATCAGCGCGGCGCGGATATATTTTCTTAGGGAATACACAAGATTTACAACGTCATCAAAATGAACTAATAAATATGCATTCTGAACTGAGGGTGTTAGAGGAGCAGATACATCCTAGTTTGAATCAGCAACAGCGGTTGCAGCGGTTGGAATCATTAGTTAAGCAAAGATTAGCGCTTTTAAAAGAATCTATCGAACTTTATCAACAAGATACAACAGCAATTTCTTTCCAAAATAATATTACCGATCGCAGCGTTAAATTGCGAGAACAAATTTTGCAGGTCATGGCGGAGATTAAAGCTGAAGAACAAAGTTACTTAAACAATTCACTAGAGGAATCTGACAACAGTATTCGTCTCCGAATATTAATAGAAATTATCGGCACAATTTTAAGCCTCGTAGTGATTGCCAGCTTATGTATTGTCCTGGAAGGTCAATGGGTGAAACGTGAAAAAATAGAATCTCTAGAAGTTTCTTTAGCTCAAGAAAAAGAGTTCGGAGAATTAAAACTTCGTTTGTTTTCTATGATTTCTCATGAATTTAGAACCCCTCTAAGTATAATTTTGCTTTCGTCTCAATTACTCAAAGAAATCCTCGAAGATTTAGTAGATGAAAAGCAACTCAAAAATCTCTATCGTATTCAATCTTCAGCAAAACTAATCAATCATTTGTTAACAGATATATTGACTTTAACTAGAGCAGAAGTAGGGCAACTAGATTACAAGCCTCAATTAATCAACGTAGAAAATTTTTGTTTGAATTTGGTAGAAGATTTACAGCTTTTTAGCACTACAAGACATTTGATAGAATTTATGAATTTGGGTCAACTTTTTCGTGCTAATTTAGATGAAAAACTCCTATATTCTATCCTCTGTAATTTACTATTAAATGCAATTAAATATTCATTTGTAGGTGGAAATATCTCCTTAATTTTAAATTCAGAAGCAGAAAATATAGTTTTTCAAGTAATAGATCAAGGAATAGGCATTCCCCTAGCAGAACAAGAAAAAATTTATGAGCCTTTATATCGATGTCAAAATGTAGAAAATATCGTTGGTACTGGGCTAGGATTGGCAGTAGTTAAGAAATGTGTAGAACGACATCAAGGAGAAATTACTGTAGAAAGTCAAGTAGGTGTGGGCACAACATTTACCGTTAAAATTCCCCACACAAGTTGCTAAAAAAATTCAGCTTAAATATTCCAGTTACACCGTTGTTGCATTAAATCTGCAATCAAGGTGAGTAATTCATTGGGTACTACTGGTTTAGCAACGTGTTTCTGAAATCCAGCCGCCAATACCTGTTTTTTATCGCGTTCATTAGCATAAGATGTCAGAGCGATCGCGGGGATATTTCCGCCTTTTTCGGGTGGACTGTTTCTGATTAAACGAATTAGCTTGTAGCCATCTACTTCTGGCATTCCTAAATCACTAATTAATAAATCAGGTGGTGACTGGGAAATCATCGTTAGGGCCTCGTTTGCGGTTGCTGCCATTGAAGCGATCGCGCCATACTGTTGTAGTAAAAAGCTAATAAATTGCCTGGTATCAGCTTTATCATCAACAATCAAAATTTTCAGTCCGCCTAAAAGTGAGGAGTTTAATTTTTTCTCCTCTTGTTTTAACTTTTTATTTTCGGCTTTGTGACTTTCTCTCATCAAGGGAAGTTTCACCGTGAAGGTTGCGCCCTGGCCTTCTCCTGGACTATCCGCTGCCACCGTGCCACCATGTAACTCTACTAGGTGACGCACTATTGCTAATCCTAGCCCCAATCCGCCAAATTTCCTGGTTGTGGAGATATCTGCTTGCTGGAAATATTCAAATATGTGGGGGAGAAACTCGGCGGTAATGCCTTTACCTGTGTCTTTAACCGTAATTTGGGCATAATTGGCAGTTCCCTGGTGCTGATGGTCTGGGGGAATCACTGACAGGGCAACTTCTATCTGTTGACCAGAGGCACTAAACTTAATGGCATTGCCCAGCAAATTACCCAAAACTTGTTGTAAACGGTGAAAATCGCCCCAAACTGATCCATCAGTCAAATTCATCTGCTTGTGAATTTTGATAGATTTTTCTGCTGCTGCTAATCTTACTGTTTCTAATGCCCCATCAATGACATATGCCAGATTTACAGTAGCAAAATGCAAACTCAGCTTACCTTGAATAATCCGGGAAACATCTAACAGATCATCGATCAGTTTCATTTGCAATTTAGTATTGCGTTCAATGGTATCCAAAGCCCTAGTTGTGGTTGCGGCATCTAGCTTGTGGCTTTTGAGCAACGTTGACCACCCTAAAATGGGATTAAGAGGCGATCGCAGTTCATGTGAGAGAATGGCCAAGAACTCGTCTTTAATTTTGTTGGCTTGTTGCAGTTCTTCTGCTTTTTGTCTGAGTGCCTGTTCTAATTGTTTCCTTTGACTTAAATCCAGAATAAAACAGACCCAAGATATTGGTTCTCGATGTACCAAAGCACCACCAATCAATACGGGAATGCGGGAATTATCTTTGCGTATGTATTCTTTTTCAAAGGGAGTACATATCCCCACACGCAATAGGTCTTCTAATCCTTGCTGATCGAGATCATGATATTCAGGTGGGGTGATATTTTGTCTGCGTAACTTACCCGCTAATAATTCCTCGCGTGTATAACCGACAATTTCCAAAAACGCGTCGTTGGCGTCAATAATTTGCTCGGTATTGGCAAAAATAATGCCAATAATATTGGAATCAAATAAACATCTTAATTGAATTTCTCGTTGCAGTACATCTATTTCGGCTTGTTTGCGCTGGGTAATATCTTGAGTTGCCCCAACTACTCTGACTATCACATTATCGGCATCTCGGACGGCAAACCCCCGCTCATCTACCCACCGATAGTGGCCATTTTTATGGCGTATCCGATACTCAATGCTAAAACGATTTCCCGTGGACAGACTAGATGTTAACTTGTGATTAAACATTTCTAAGTCATCGGCATGAATTATTCCTTGCCACCATTGAAGAGTCGGTTCCGCTTCTTCTGGGGTATAGCCAAAAATCTCAGTGAGTCCTAAAGTTCTTTCTACAGTATTTTTTTGGACATCCCAATCGTAGATTAAGTCATTAACTGCCGCAGCCGCTAGCCTAAACCTTTCGTTACTCTGCTGTAAGGCGACTTCTGTACTTCGGCGTTCTGTAATATCAAAAGCGATACCCAAAATCTGTTGTGGTGATTCATCAACCAGGCGGCGAAATACAGTCTCATAGCTACAAAACCACCGCCATTCACCATTGGCGTGTAGAATACGATACTCAAAAATTAAAACTTCGCCATTACTAGCAGATTTAAATTTAGCAAAATGGGCAGGCAGAAGAGATAGATCCTCAGGGTGCATAATTTTGTCAAATAAATCCCGCCCCATTGTCTGGATTTGTTCTGGCTTATATCCCCAAAGCTGATCAATTTCGTGATTAACGTAAAAATTGCGCTGTTGTTCTAGGTCATAAATGTATAACAGTCCGGGAATAATGTGGGCAATTTGTTGAATGAGATGTTGACTATCCTTAAGTATTTCCACATCAGCCACATCTGGAGATGTCTGGCTGTGATTTGCCACAATTTCCCTAAAAGTCGTGATCACCGCATAAGGTGCGCTTTCTGGTGCTTGAAATAGTGGTTGTGAGTTGATTAACAGCCGAATTTGTAGCGCATTGGGCTGATAAAAACCACAGTCTACCTGCAAACACGGTTTACCTGTTTTCAGGGCCACCATAGCTGGGTGTAGGGCATCTTCGGAAATGAGTTGCCAAGGTAAATCAAACAAATTACGCCCGATTAGCTGGGGGGTAGTAAATCCCAAAATCTTCTCAGCAGACGCATTACAAGCTTGGATACTACCGTCAGCTAGTTGCAGTATCATGCCTTCTGCTTGTTCGGCGAATTGTTGCTGATTTGGGTAATTTTCCGCGTCTGGCATTCTGTGCTGTTGAAGAAAGCTAAGAAAAATGTAACACTCATCTAACACCATGACATCAAATCACGGGCAAGTCTTTATACCTATAGAAGGAAAAATAAATCAGTAAGGTTTAGTAATACATAGTAACGCAGAGTTTTTGGGCGTAATAATTTGAATATTGGAGATGAAAAATATGGAGTTGATCAAACCTCCAGACAATCTGGTGAGTTGATGATCTACCCTAGGGGGGAGTAAGAATAAAGGGATTAAATACCATGAGTAATCTGGGAAAAAAAAGATTAGAAGCTGCTTTGGCCATCGCTACTTATGCTATTGGTAGTGGGACTGCTACGGCTGCGCCAACCCCTGGTGTGGAAATACCCAAACAAATTGTCTTAACTGCATCAGATGTTGCCATGTACACGACCATCTGGAAAATTTACTTTCATGAAGATTTGTCCAGGAAAGGAATTGTAGAAATGTTATCGGAGTTGGGTTTAGTCACCTTAGCTGCTACAGGTACAGCTTATATTGTTAGCAAAGCAACTACAGCCATTGTCAGTGAAATAGCTGATTGGTTAGGGTTTATGGGATGGGGCGTGAAAGCGGCGATCGCTAGTTCAATTACTGGTATATTTGCTGCTACGTGGGCTATATATTGCGATCGCTTGGCTGCGGAAAAGGAAACACAACCAGTGTGATGAATCAATGTATTTCCCAAAACCAGGCTCATATTTCATCTTTAAAAGTATCTTCTTCAAGACTAGATGTTTCTTTGTTTTTCTGGAATTTAGTCTTGACTTCCGAGATAGTTTCCTCTGCTTTTTCCGTAGTTGTTTGAGCCAAATTTTTAACTTGATCAACAGCCTTTTGGGAGCGGGCTTTTAGAGAAACTTCAAAATCTTGTTTTGTTTGTTCATAGTCATTTTGAATAAATTCAGTGGCTTGATTAATTTTTCCACTCAATCCTTCGGCATATTTTTGAGGATTTTGCACTGCTTTTTCCAAGACAATAACGCGCTTATCGCCGACGCTAGAAATCATAATTGGTTCAAGTAAATAGATCCCTTCCATTAGGCCTTGCAAACCACTAGGAGAAAACATATATTTAACGACACTTCCCGTTTCCACATTCAAGAGAAAATCCTGGATTTGTCCGACTTTTTTACCAGCATCTGTCCACACCTCACTCCCAATCACAAATTTCACGGATTCCGGGATTGTCGAGGTGTGATCATCCTCATCCCTAACTAAAACGCTATCTTCGCCAATGGCTTCAATTTGTTTCCAGGTAAAGGTTTTGTGTTTACCACCCAGCCAACCAGACTTACAGGTTAGTCCCACAACTGATTGGGCCTGACTATCTAGTAAAAGCCTAGAAACACGACCAACTTCCTCTGCCGTTTGCCGATCCAGCACCAGGCGATTTAGCAACTCACTTTGCTTTAAAGCTTTAGATAGCGTAGACATCCTTAAAGCCCCTACCAACGATTGATGATAATATTATACTGATGATTTACCATATAGGTCTGATTATCCAGCATTGATAAATCATTAGGGCAATCTTCTATTAATTTTCTTAGCGATTCGTTTATTTTCCCAACTACAATGCAAATATTTTTAATTCTTGCCATCTTAGTAGCATTATTAGCAGTAGTGTTTGCATTTCAAAATGCTGTTACCATTAGCGTTGCCCTATTTGTGTGGAATTTTGAAGCTTCACTAGCCATCGTACTCATCCTCACTCTAGCTATGGGAATTATAGTAGGATTATTAGTATCAATCCCTAATGTAATTAAACGAAATCTGAAGATTGCTAAATATAAGGTAAAAATTGCAGATATAGAGGCAGAATCGAATAGGCATTTAGAAATAATCAATCAACAAAGACAAAGAATTGAAAACCTAGAAAGGCATTTCAATTTAAGAGATAATAATTAATTTTATATAATTTAAGCTTAATAAATATCAAATTTATGAAGATACCAAACCAGGAGTATTTTCATGATTGAAGCCTTGACTACGAACTTGATTCTTTGTACTTTCATTGATTAATAAAGGCAGTAAAGCGCCACCGCTAATTACAGCACTATCCACAATACTCATAGGGGTAATTTTTAAAATCTGTCTCAAGGTTGGGATAGCTATAGCTAGGAGTTGGATCGCAAAAGAACCTGTGATAGCCGCATTTAAGTAGGGATTATTTGGGATTTTCTCTTGACTAAATATGCTATGTTTTTCCGAACGGCAACTAATAGTATGTAACAGTTGCCCAGTTGTGAGGGTCATACAGGCAACAGTACTTGCCCTGGCACCAATGCCATATCTTAGGATGGCGTAACCGTAGGCGGCTAGGGTACTTGTAGATAGTATTGTTGATTCAAAGATAATTCTGCCAAAGTCAGAATTTTTGATGATTGGTTCATGGGGATTGCGGGGTGGCTGACTCAATACGTCCGGTTCTGGTGCTTCCATTGCTAAGGACAAACCAGGGAAAACATCAGTGACTAAATTCAGCCATAACAGTTGCATAGCATTCATGGGTTCGCCTAAACCTGCGGCGGTGGCGGCGGTCATGACCATGATTTCGCTGAGGTTAGTAGATAAGAGGAAATGTACAGATTTTCTGATGTTGTGGTAAATTGTTCGTCCCCGACTGACAGCAATCATCATGGTTTCTAGTCGGTCATCTTCCAAGACAATATCTGCAACTTCACGCGCGACATCGGTTCCTCCTTTACCCATCGCTACACCTACTTGTGCGGCTTTGAGTGCTGGTGCATCGTTAATTCCATCGCCGGTCATGGCGACTACTTTACCTGCTGCTTGCAACGCCTGGACAATTTGCAGTTTATTACTAGGGCTAATGCGGGCAAAAACGTTCACTTTGTCACAGAGTACTGTTAGTGCTTCGGGGGTGAGATTGTTGAAGTTAGTGGAATCGAGAATTTCTATTTGGTGATCTTGACTTAAATTTAACTCTTTAGCGATCGCATAAGCTGTGGGGCTTTGATCGCCGGTAATCATGACTGTATCAATACCTGCTTGATGAAAGTCTCCAATTAATTGTTTTGCACCTTTTCTAATGGGGTCTGCCATTCCCACCAAACCCAACCAAATCAGGTCTGATTCATGATTATTGCCATTATTTAAATCATCAACATGGTTGTAGGCTAACCCCAACACCCGCAATGCTTTTCGGGCCATGCGATCATTGGCAAGTTCAATGGCCTGCCTGTTTTCTGGTGTTAAAGGTACTAATTGCCCATTTTCTAGTCCCCATTGACATATTTGTATCAGTTCGCTGGGGCTACCTTTAACGGCTATCAACTTGGGGCGATCGCCTTTGGCACTGCGCGAAGCGCAATCGCCTGTTTCATGAATTGTACTCATGAGGTTGCGATTTTCCGATCGCAGGTTGCTTCCCCGCAGTTGATATTTTTGTCTCAGGTCCATAACATTCACCCCGGCGCTAATGGCCATGTGGATTAAGGCATTTTCTGTGGCCGAACCTGTAACCACATACTCACCATCATTCTCTTGACTGACTTCACTTTCATTACACAGTACTGCTACATGAATTAGCTTTAACAAGTCATCGCTGCTATGGGGATTGATATTTTCTTCTTGTACTGTAATTTGTCGGGTGTTGGTGTGTATTTCTACCACCGACATTTTGTTTTCTGTAATTGTCCCAGTTTTATCCAAGCAAATTGTCTGTACAGAACCCAAGGCTTCCACAGCGCTGAGAGTACGAACAAGGACATTATTCTGCCTCATATCTTGGATACCTAAAGCTAGAGTCATGGTGGCAATTGTGGGTAAACCTTCCGGAACCGCAGCCACTGCAAGGGATATACATGATTGCATCATGGTGAGTACACCATATCCCCGCAGTACTCCCAAACCAAAAACCAGACTGCACATTCCCATACCAATTAAAACTAGTTGACCTCCCACTTTATCAAGTTGTTTTTCTAGAGGTGTGTCTGTAGCAATAGCCTCACTAATTAATTCCTGGATTTGGCCCATTTCTGTAAATTGGCCAGTAGACACAACCACAGCTAGCCCTTGTCCGCCAGTGACTAAAGTACCCTTATAAGCCATATTTAGACGATCAGCTAACGACACATCTTCACCCAGGAGAGATGCCGTATTTTTTGTCATAGGGATACTTTCGCCAGTTAGGGTAGATTCATCAATAGTTAAGTTATCTGCTTCTATAAGTCGGGCATCTGCTGCTACATAAATACCTGATTTGAGCAATAAAATATCTCCTAAAGCCACATTTTCTGTAGGGATTTCTATCTGCTGACTATCTCTAATTACCCAAGTTAATTTTTGCTCTCGACTGTTGAGAGAATGAATAATTTTTTCAGAATTAGTTTCTGTGGTGTAACCAATTATGGCATTCAGACCCACAACGCCCATAATCACTACAGCATCAATTACGCTGCCAGTTAGTAAAGAAATACCCGCAGCCGACCCCAGTAAAGCCACTGGCAGAGATTTAAACTGTTCAATTAAGATATGCCAATAAGAACGTTTTGATATTATAGATAAAATATTAGGGCCATATTTCGTCAGATTTATTGTGGCAGACTCACTAGATAATCCTGATATCTTGGAAGTATTTAATTTATGGATAACGATATCTGCTGCCATTAAATGCCAATCGTTTTTTGGTTGTCCGAGGGATTTAATAACAGGTTTTTTTGGTGGTCTTAAAGATTTATTTAATTGTTTTTTTGGAGTTGAATTAATTTTTGTTTTAAAATCTATAACAATATTGTTAATTATTAATGTTATGGCATTAAACCTGATTTTATCTGTAAAAAACACCAAAATATTGCTGGTTAAGGGATTAGCAGAAACTGAAATTATTTCCGGGTTACTTGCAAGCGATCGCTCCAGATATTTTTGCAAAGATGGTGACTGATATAATTCTTTTACTTTATATCTAGCTCTGCCTTTGACAGCGGTGTGTATTGCTTGAATCACAGCCAAGTTTGCTCCTAATAATGCCCTCAAAATATAGACATTTTGTAATTTATCTACCCAATTTTAATTATAGAGACTAAAAATAAGCTCTGAATATTTTTACTGTTAAGACTTACAAATACTCAAAGCAATTAGCTAGTATTCAGGTATATATAAGCGCTATATTTTGTCGTTATTGTTAAGTTTTATAAAAGCATCAAAGGCAAACCAAGCCAATATATACCAGGGAATTTCTTCAAATTTTAGTCCCTGTTTGATCAATTGTCCGATAGCAAATAAACCCAAAGCTAGAGGCGCTAGCAACCGCAAATCAGCAACACCGTTTGTCATGCGGTTGACATCGGCGTTGATGTCTGACATCAAATTTTCTAAATCTTGGGCTATTACAGATTTACCATCTGTGAAAGTCTGTTGGCTAGTTCTAGAACTAAATTTTTCCCGACCGTTGGTAGTCAAATCGGGATTTACTTCTGCGGCTATTCGTTCTAAAGCCTCGCTAGCTTCTGTCACTACTTGACCCATCCTCGCCGATAAAGCCATACCTTCTTGAATGGTGGTTCGGATTACAGGTTGTTTTACAGCTTCTGCAACAGGAACAATTAGAGGTGAAAAAATTATTGTTGCCAGATTATCAACAATTTCAGGTATATTAGCATCTTGCGAGTCTAGGGTAGATGACATCTGCAAATCTTCTCCGGGAGTAGGGCATTAATATACAAGATTGATGAAATTTTTCTTGATTTACATCAGCCTAAAGTCGCAAAATTTAGATCCTATACGTTTCATCAGTATAAAAACTCAAGGTGATGATAGAGCGATCGCAGATGCAAAAATCCCTCATCTTTCTCATTTTCTAGACCCTAGTCTCTCTATGGGTAGACGTGGAAGAAAGACATTTCGCAAAGTTCCACCTCTAGAGTCACGTAATTTATCACAAATATCCGTAATAGTGAAAAAGGGCTTTACTAGCTCTGATAGATTATGACTAGTAGTTGGTCAAATTGAACAATCAGGACTAAAGTCCTAACTACGAACTTGATAGAAAACGAACATACATCAAAGAGTAAATAAAATGACAACTTCTACAAACCGTGATCAACAAGTTCAACAACTGCGGGAAATAATGGCAGATATTAACTGTGGTATGTTAACTACAGTTGACCAAAATGCTCAATTACACAGTTGTCCTATGTGTAAAAGTGGTGAAATTAGCTCTGATGGCGCACTGTGGTTTTTTAGCTATGCACATTCCCAGAAAGTGAACGATATTCAACATAATCAACAGGTTAATGTGAGTTTTACATCACCTGATCAGCAGCGATATATTTCTGTGTCAGGTACTGCACAACTAGTAGAAGACCGCAATAAAATGCAAGAAAAATGGCAGCCAGAACTTCATACTTGGCTCCCCAAGGGACTAGACGAACCCGATATTATTTTGCTCAAAGTGAATGTTCATCAAGCTGATTACTGGGATAGTGCTTCCAGCATTCAGCCACAAAAAATTAAACTGTAAAGATAGACAAATATCTTTCCTGCTTCCCTAGTTTTTTCACATCAGTCTCACTCTAGAAGTATAGTTTATGCCTTACCAAAAGATTGAAGACTTACCAGATACAGTCAAAGATAACTTACCTAAACACGGTCAAGAAATTTTTCGGGCTGCATTTAATAGTGCTGAAGAACAATACGCAGAAGAAGAACGGGCTTTTCGTGTGGCTTGGAGTGCGGTAAAACGTGATTACGAAAAAGATGATGACGGGCATTGGCATAAAAAACCAGACTAAATGTGAACTACTGCTGAGATTCTGCTCTCACAGTAGTTTGCTACACTTGAGCCTTGATTAAATCATCCTTGTAAAAAATAAGTTCCATCTTAAGTTAGAAGTCTGACAAAATATTAATAGTTATTTTGCTTAGTAGCAGTAGTAGTAATGGAGCTATCCTGAGAACTCTCAAATCCAAAGGTAAAACTCAAGATTATTACTTAAAATTTCAGAGTTCTTAGGTTATTTACTTCTGCTAAGAATAGCAATAGCACAAATAGAAATCGCCCCTAAATGTGATGATATTAGGGAGATTGTACAGAGCTTTGTCTGGCATAGCGTCCCATCAATTCTACTGCATCTAAAACATGACCTTTCATAGCTGCCAGGACTTCAGCTTTACTAGCTCCTGGTGGCAATCCTAGCAATTTATCAAGGGCATAAAGTTTGAAAAAGTAACGATGGGTGCCGCTAGGTGGACAAGGGCCACCAAAACCCAACTGACCAAAATCATTTACCCCTTGAACACCGCCACCAGGTAAATGAGATTCTTGTGTTATGCCTTCTGGTAGGTGACGCAGATTAGCTGGTAAGTCATAGACCACCCAGTGAGTAAAAGTCTGCTTGGGAGCATCCGGGTCTTCCATCAGCAAAACAAAACTCACTGTACCCTCAGGTGGACTATCCCAACTCAGAGGAGGGGAAATATTAGTATCATCGCAGGTGTATTTAAAGGGAATCGTCCCACCGATGAAAAAAGCCAAGCTTTGTAGTTCCATACGCAATTACCAATTCATTTCGTAAGTTTGAATTTCTTCACTCAGCACTTTTTTTGTGGTTCACCTTGGGGAAGAGGATTTTCTAGATGTTGGTTTAAGCTTTCAGCCATTTCAACAGCCACAATAATCAATTGCTGTTCCATTGTTCCGTAGCCTCCCTCATCACTAACCTTTGGGTAAATGTGGGGATTGGATAGCATCGCCGCCAGCAGTTGGGATGCAGTTTGTTTGAGTTCGTTAACTTGTGAGTTCACACGCTTATTCCCTCCAGTCTAATGGTGGTTCAATTAAAGTCTGATTAGACTTGCCAGCGCGAACACCTGGCTTATCTACAATTTTGACGGTGCTGGCTTGGGGGCCTTCCTCTCCCATTTCTAGGGAAAAATGTACACCCGTACCAATTCCTAACCGTTCAAAATCGTCATGCAGCACACTATTACGGTGAAAGTAGATTTCTCGACCATCCAAAGTTTTCAAGAAACCATAGCCCCTGTCGTGAAATAGCTTGGTGACCAGTGCCGTTGTTTCCTGTTCTACCTCTTGATTCTGGGCGCGATGGCTTTCCTGCTGACGCTCACTCAATTTGATTAACTGCTGACGTGCAGCATTAAAAGCATCCCGAATTACTGCATCTAAAGGATCATATTGATTACTCTCTCCGGGATTACTTTCTGCGACAATTTCGTGACCCGGTGGGACGGTCATATCAATTCTGACTCGGTAGGGTGAACCGCTACGTGGGCGATCATGTGTCTTTTCAATGGCTATATGACAGCTATTGATGTAATTACAAACAAGCTCTAATTTGGCAATTTTTTCTTGAATTAAGCTATCAATCGCATTTGTTTTCTCGACATTACGATAGGTAATTTCTGGTGAGATTTTCATATTTTTGTCAAAATTTCAACAGACTACTAAAAAAAATCAATCTTGATATTCCCTAAGACAAAAGCTTGTCTATGTACCAAGGGATAATGGTTGATGGTTAGTTTCAGACTTTGCTAGTAGGTGGCGGACTTGATCATCTGTAGTTTGGGGAAAGTCTGTGTACCACATACCCACACTATAAAAAGGACTGGGTGTGGCAGCGCAGACAATTTTGTCTACAGCCGTTGCTAACTCTTGGCAGGTTTCAGTTGTAGCCACAGGCACAGCAATCACTATCTGAGCAGGGTGTTGTCGGCGCACAGATGCCACGGCGGCCCACATGGTTGCACCCGTTGCTAAACCATCATCTACCAAAATCACGGTACGTTCTCTTAAATCAGAGAAGGGGCGATCGCCTCGATAAAGTAGTTCCCGGCGCTCTAACTCTCGTTCTTCTTGCACGGCAACTCTGGCAATCATGTCATCGGAGATATTCATCTGGTTGACGATATGTTCATTAATTATCCGCACGCCACCAGAAGCGATCGCCCCCATTGCCAGTTCTTCTTGTTCCGGTACACCCAGTTTGCGGACTACAACCACATCCAAGGGCGCTTTTAATGCTTTGGCAACTTCAAAGGCCACAGGTACACCACCTCTGGGTAGTCCTAATACGATTACATCTGAGCGATTAGCGTAATCTGCTAACTCCCTGGCCAAAGTTTGACCTGCGGTTGTTCGGTTTTTAAATAACATGGTGTCATGCTCCTGATTTTGGCTCAGAAAAGAGCTTTTAGGTATTCACACACATTTCGTCCTTGACTTCCTAATGCAAATATAGGGATTGATTTATTCTCATCTCAACTGATCATAGAAAGTTATACATTCTCTGTCCTCTGACTAACGAGGCGACATAACCGATCTACCCTTCTATCTAATGGCAGAGTTATTGATACACAGAAATTTCATACTGAGTTTGTAACAAATTCTGTAACAGCACTGCGATTTGAACTAGCATTCGTCTAAATTGGTGAAAAATCTCCGGGTAATCCCTGAATGAAGGGGTAATTTTGTTCAAAGATATACGTGACTATCAAATTCTATTTCTGAGCTTGTTCCTTGTCTTGGGAATTGGTACCAGAGATTGGACACTGCGTCCAGAATTAATCGGGGTAGCGATCGCCACTTGTTTATTTACTCAGTGGCTATTGTCCCTCGTCAAGACCAAGATCATCAAATGGCAAGACCCAGAGATAGTAATTCCCCTGAATCTCCGCAGTGCTTTGATTACCTCATTGGGACTCAGCCTACTTTTGCGGTCTGACCATTGGACAACAATGGCCTTTGCAGCTGCTAGTGCGATCGCTAGCAAATTTCTGTTGCAAGTTAATCATAAGCATTTTTTCAATCCCGCCAATTTTGGGATAATTACCGCCTTAGTTTTGACCCCCGATGCTTGGGTTTCACCAGGACAGTGGGGCGAGCAATGGTGGTATGGGTTGTTATTTGTGGGGACTGGCGGCATGATTTTACAAAAAATTGGTCGCTGGGATACTACAGCCGCTTTTTTAAGTACCTACTCCTTACTAGAAGCAATTCGTAACCTTTACTTGGGTTGGACTTGGGATGTTTATGGACATCGCTTGATGAGTGGATCTTTGCTGTTATTTGCTTTGTTTATGGTTACCGATCCCCGGTCAATTCCCAATAGCCAAGTTGGGCGTGTAGTTTGGTCAGCATGTATCGCCATTTTGACATTTATTTTGCGGAATTATTTCTTTGTTTCCACAGCAGTTTTCTGGGCATTGTTCGCCCTAGCCCCATTGAGCATCCTGTTTGATGTTCTCTGGTCAGCCCCAAGATTTACTTGGTTAGGAAAGCCAGACAATAATTCGGCAATCAGTATTTAATAATGAGGCATAAAATGAAGCGATTTCAATTGATAATTCCTTTACTGGTAGTAGTTATATCTGTGTTGTGCTTTGCGCCGACAGCTTGGGCATTCTGTGGATTTTATGTTGCCAAAGCTGATGCCAAATTATATAACAAAGCATCTCAGGTAATCATTGCACGGGATGGCGATCGCACTGTGTTGACAATGGCCAACGACTTCCAAGGCGAAGTTAAAGATTTTGCTATGGTAGTACCTGTCCCCACAGTGTTGCAAAAAGAGCAAGTTCGTGTTGCCCAACCTCAAATAGTTGAGCGCTTGGATGCTTTTAGTGCGCCGCGATTGGTAGAGTATTTCGATACAGATCCTTGTACCCCAGCAGTTTACGAATCTGTCATGCCTCAAGCAGCACCTAGCCCAATAGCAAAACAAGGGAGTAGGAGAAACAGTGATGCTAGCTTGGGTGTCACAGTTGAGGCGCGTTTTAATGTTGGTGAATACGACATTGTAATTTTGAGTGCTAAAGAATCTGGTGGACTAGAAACTTGGCTCAACCGTAACGGCTATAAAATTCCGCGAGGGGCAAAACAATTACTTAATCCTTATATTCGCTCCTCCATGAAATTCTTTGTTGCTAAAGTCAACCTAGATAAATTTGAACAATCTGGTTATCAATTTCTCCGTCCTCTGCAAATTTATTATCAGTCACCAAAATTCATTTTGCCAATTCGTTTGGGGATGATTAATGCCACTACCGAACAGGATTTGATTGTCTATATTCTTTCGCCCAAAGGTGAGGCAGAAATCACTAATTATCGAACAGTGAAAATTCCTACTAATGCCAACATTCCTATATTTGTAAAAAATGAATTTAGTGACTTTTATAAGTCCATGTTTCAAACTTCTTATACAAAAGAAGATAAGAAAGTCGCCTTTCTCGAATATGCCTGGGATATGAGTAATTGTGACCCTTGTTCTGCCGACCCCTTGAACCCAGAAGAACTGAAGCAGGCAGGTGTATTTTGGCTTGATGATAATTCAGCAAATATACCAAATTCTCCTAACTTCCGTCGTCCATTTCCCACCAGTAATGTTTTTATCACTCGTCTGCATATCCGCTACACCCGTGATAAATTCCCAGAAGATCCAATTTTTCAAGAAACTTCTAACCGCCAATCGTTTCAAGGGCGTTATGTCCTCCAACATCCGTTTACAGGTGAAATGAATTGTCAATCTGGCAGAGAATACCAACGGTCTTTACCCAAGCGTTTTGAACAAGAAGCGCAGACGCTAGCCAAGCTCACCAACTGGAATATTCAAGACATTCGCCAAAAAATGAAGTTAAGTGTGGGTAATTTGACTAATTCTTGGTGGCAAAATTTCTTATTGTGGTTGAAGTTATAGCCTATTGACAGCGCTAGGCTTGAATCTGGTAGTGGACTGACAAGCCTAAAATGGTGTGATAAATATAACTCTTGTAGTGCGGGCATCTTGCCTGCACCGGACAGCAGGTGTGTACTAGGTTTTCTGTTTCTTCTAAGGTTTTATAAGAATCTTTGGTTAGGGAAGTTAAACATGAGACAATATCACGGCACAAGGTGATTTTCTCGCCCTTGATTTCATCCAAAATACTGAAGATATCCTTGCTTTGTTTGCCCACTCCCAAATCGTCATGGTTGAATTCGATGCCAAGCTACGTAACTTAGTTACCCAAGCCTGTGGACACCCACCTGGAAGCCCTCAGCGTCAGAAGTTGCTGACACAAATTATTCGTCTAACTGCCAGGAGACTTTGGCGAGAAGGTACTCCTTACTATCAAGATGCACTACAACAAACTTGGTTGTATTTCTGCCGCAACGTTTGTGATGGTTTGACAGGCCAAACTTATGACCCCAGCTATGGCAGTGTAATTACCTGGTTGAATGCTTATCTTAAACGCAGACTACAAGACTTTTACTTAGATCAAAACCGAGTAAAAGCCACAACAGTTTCTGTAAAGCCTCATAAGTCTCATGGGGGTGAAATGATTGACCCTGTAGATAATTTGCCAGCTAGCCCCCAAGCACCTCCTATTCTGGACAACTTGGAAATATGGGTAAAAACAGATTTGGATGGAGAATTACGGAGTACTCACATTAAAGGTCATCCAGATGTAAATTGCCAGGTGCTAATTCTCAAACGTTTACCCCCAGAAGTTAGCTGGAAAGAATTATCTATAGAATTTGGGCTGCCAATTCCTACTTTAAGTAGTTTTTATCAGCGTCAGTGCCTACCGCGTTTACGTAATTTTGCGGCGCAAGAAGGGTTGCTATAATTTTTTATTCTTTAATTATTCATGTCTAAAAATAGGGGCTTTTGGGCAAATTTTGGAGTTGTCAGGCGCAAAACAAATAAATTATTACATTTATTTTTATACTTTTTCATCACTGTGCTATGCATTATCGGTTCACCTGTGCTGGCACAAGTTTCTAGTACTAACAAAGCTTTATCTCAATTAATGATCGCCTACGCTCCGCCGCAAGCGATCGCCTCTACTTCTATTTCTCTTTTTCAACAAGGCAAAGTATTATACGATACTGGTAACTTTGCCGCAGCAGTGCAAATATTACAGCAAGCAGCAGCAGAATATCGGCAACAAGGAGATAACCTCAAATTAGCTACCACCTTGAGTAATTTATCTCTGGCTTACCAACAACTTGGTGCCTGGACTGAAGCACAACAGGCAATTACAGACAGCTTAAATTTACTTAGGGGGCAGACTCACAGCCAGAATTTGCCAGTATTTGCTCAATCCTTGGATATTCAAGGTCGCCTGCAACTGGCAATGGGGCAAACAGAGGCAGCTTTAGCCACATGGCAACAGACAGCAGCAATTTACAAACAGACAAATAATTATAACGGCGTAGTGCGATCGCAAATCAATCAAGCACAAGCATGGCGAACCCAAGGATTTTACCGTCGGGCTGTAGATATTCTAGAAGCAGCAACCAAACAGTTAGCATCTCAACCAGACTCCAGAGAGAAAGCATTAGGATGGCGATCGCTCGGTGATGCTCTTTTGGTATCAGGGGATCTAGAAATATCCGAAAATGCTTTACAACAAAGTTTAAAGATTGCTCAACGCTTAAAATCTGATGCTGACATAGGCGCAAGTCTTTTGAGTCTGGCAAATAACGCCAGGACAGGACAGAAAAAACAAAAAGCAATTAACTATTATCAACAAACATTTCAAATATCTCCCTTACCCCTGACAAAAGTCCAAGCACAAATTAATCACCTCAGCCTGCTAATTGAAGACCAACAACTAACACAAGCGCAAGGATTAATCCCATCAATTCAATCTCAACTCACCCAACTCCCTCCCAGTCGCGCTAGCATATACGCCCAAATTCACTTAGCGCAAAGTTTAATGAAATTAAGTATTAGAAATGGAGAACAGGAATCGGCAATATCCCCCCCAGTACCCAATCCCCATCACCTAGCCAAATTACTCGCCACAACTGTGCAACAATCGCGTAATTTGGGCGATCAACGAGCCGAAGCTTACGCGCTTTTGAGTTTGGGTAGTTTGTACGAGCAGATGAACCAGTTGTCAGACGCCCAAGACCTCACACAGCAAGGATTAATTTTAGCTCAGACGAGTCATGCCCCAGAAATTGCCTATCGCTTGCAGTGGCAATTAGGTAGATTACTCAGGGCACAAAAAGATATTCCCGGAGCGATCGCAGCTTATGATACGGCTGTAGATATCCTCAATTCTCTTCGCAATGACTTAGTAGCCATCAATCAAGATGTGCAATTTAACTTTCGGGATAGTGTAGAACCTGTTTATCGCCAATCAGTAGATTTATTACTGCAATCCCCAGACGGAACCCTCAATGACAGCACTTTAAATAAAGTCCGACAACGAATTGAGACATTGCAGTTAGCAGAATTAGACAACTTCTTTCGGGAAGCTTGTTTACAAGGTAATGTAGTATCCCTAGATCAAGTGGTAGACCAAGATAATGTAAATGCTGCCATTTTTTATCCGATTATTCTCCCCGAACAAATTCACGTAATTGCCAAAATTCCCCATCAATCCTTAAGGCATTACAGTACCAATATTAGCCAAACAGAAGTAGAGCAAGCTTTAAACAAATTGCGATATCAGCTGGTTAATCCCTCGGCTACCAATGCCATCAAAAAGCAATCGCAACAAGTTTATAAATGGCTAATTCAACCTGTTGAGTCAGAATTGTCAGCTAGTAAAGTGAATACCTTAGTATTTGTACTGGATGGAGCGTTACGTAATTTACCAATGGCTGCACTTTACGACGGTCAGCAATTCTTAGTAGAAAAATATGCGATCGCTCTCAGCATTGGTCTGCAACTGCAAAACCCCAAACCCTTATTAAGACAAAATCTCAGAGCATTAACTGCTGGGCTAACTCAGCCTCCCCCAGATTACTCCCACTGGTCACCATTGCCCGCCATTAAATCTGAAGTCAATCTCATTGCCAGCGCTGGAGTATCAACAACGAGTCTATTAGATCAGCAGTTCACCAGCAAGGCACTAGAAAAGCAAGTAAATACCACTCCCTACAACGTGGTACATCTGGCAACTCATGGGCAATTTAGCTCTAGTGCCAAAGACACCTTTATTTTGGCAGCCGACGGCCCCATCAACGTCAGACAATTTGATAGTATCCTGCGTAACCGCCATGAAACCCAAGCACAAGACGTAGAACTATTAGTATTGAGTGCCTGCCAAACAGCAAGCGGAGACGACCATGCAGCCTTAGGACTAGCAGGAGCCGCAGTACGTGCAGGGGCACAAAGTACCTTAGCTTCCTTATGGCAAATTGATGATGAATCCACAGCCTTCTTCGTCGGTAAATTTTATCAAGAACTCCACAAAGGCAACATCACCAAAGCCGCAGCCCTACGCCACGCTCAATTAGAATTATTGCAACATCCCAATTACAAAGCACCAAGTTTTTGGTCTACCTATGTATTAATTGGAAATTGGTTATAAGAGGCTAGTACCGCAAGGCGGATCAGGAGTTCATTTCACGAAGGTGCATTAGCCAGCGATCACCATTCAAAGAATTAAGAAAATTATCAGGCAATGACCACAATGGCGTTAAACTCTTATGACGAAGCAGCCCCTAGAGTCAACTTAATAGACCCTGATGAAATTAGCCGATATCCTCAAAGACTCAAATTACAAGCTGTCACAGTTTATGATCGCTGAAATTGAGCAGTTAGAGCAGACGATTACCCTCAAGACAACCAAAAACGGTGAGGTTCCTTATACAATTTGTTTAGTACGCCAAAAGGCGATTAAGCTCACGCCAGAAGAGGCAATTCGGCAATTATATTTACGAGTTTTGCGCGATCGCTTGCACTATCCCCTCAGTCGTATTCAGGTTGAGTATGGGGTAAACTTTGGGCGAGAGGTGAAACGAGCAGCTCTTAGATCAAGCGGATTTGATATATAAACAAGCTGAGGATTTGCTGTTGTCGGAGCTTGGCTTGCAGGACTGGCAACCCACAGAAGAAACAGTTGCTGTCAAGAGTTTTGCTGAGTCATTCCTATCCTCTGGTCGCTTAGACGCTGAATATTACCAGCCAAAATATGATGAGCTTTATGAAACCCTAGAAGTTACTTGTTTAGAGAAGGGATGGGAGCTAAGAAAACTGGGAAGCTTATCATCTCTCTTTAAGTATGGAACGTCTGAGCCATTTGAATATCTTGAGCAAGGAGTGCCTTTTCTCAGAATTGCTGATTTGCAAAAGTACCGATTTAATGAGAAGGACTTAAAATTTATTTCCAAAGAATCTGCTAATCAGCAACAAGCAAATGTCAAAACTGATGATGTTCTAATTTCTCGAAGTGGAACTTTAGGACTAGCTGTTGTAATTCCTGAATATTTAAATAATGCTGTTTATGGAAGTTACTTTATTCTCACTAGACCCGACAAAATATCTATTCTGCCAACCTATCTTGCTCTATATATAAATTCTCTGGTTGGCAAATTGCAAACTGAGCAAGCGAATACGGGCGGTATTCAAACAAATCTGACAATCCCTGTACTTGAATCTTTATTGATAGCTTTTCCTCCTTTGGATATACAGCAGAAGTTCGTTGATAAAGTTAATCAATCTTATGATGCTGAGGACAAATCCAAACAACTGCTAGAAATTGCTAAAACAGGAGTAGAACGGGCGATAGAAACTGATGAAGCAACAGCAACGACTTGGATAAACCAGCAACTTGAAGCCTTGGGGGTAAAACTGACATGATTATACAGGCTGAAGTCAAGAAAACCTATACACCCGAAGAGTATCTCGATTTTGAGGTAAATTCAGATACTCGGCATGAGTATATCAATGGAGAAATAATCCCTATGACTGGCGGCACTCCCGAACATAATGAAATTGCCAGTATTCTTAATGCCGCCTTAAGAGTCAGTTTGAAAGGTAAACCCTACAGTATTTTTGTAGCGGATCAACGGCTTTGGATTCCTGAACGCAAGCTTTATACCTACCCGGATGTTATGGTTGTTCCCCGTCCACTTGAACGTCAACAGGGACGAACTGATACGATTACTAACCCAGTAATGATCGCCGAAGTGCTTTCAAAATCAACCAAAAGCTACGATAGGGATGAAAAATTTTCAGCGTATCGTACCATTTCCACATTTCAAGAATATTTATTAATTGATCAATATACTGCTCATGTTGAGCAATACTCTAAAACAGACTCTCACAAATGGATATTTACTGAATATGACGATCCAGAATCGTATATTTCACTCTCATCGATTCCCTTTGAAATTCGTTTAGCAGATATCTATGAAAGTGTTGAATTTGAGTCATAGTAGAAATTGCTAAAACAGGAGTAGAACAGGCGATAGAAACTGATGAAGCAACAGTCATAACTTGGATTAACCAGCAACTAAAAGCCTTGGAGGTAAATCTGTCATGATTGCTCAACCTCAGACCAAACGGTACACCATTGATGAGTATTTAGAACTGGAAATAGCCTCAGATACACGCAGCGAATATTGCGATGGAGAAATCATTCCCATGACTGGTGGTACACCCAACCATAATGATATTGCTGGAAATTTGTATATTTTGCTGAAATCTGCCCTAAAAAGCAAAAACTACCGGACTTTCTATGTCGATCAACGGCTTTGGATTCCCGATACAAATCTCTATACTTACCCTGATGTGATGGTTCTGCCCAAACCCTTAGAACTTCAAACGGGACGTAAAGATACTGTGATTAATCCCTGCTTTATGGCTGAAGTGTTGTCTAAATCCACCCAAAACTATGACCGCGGTGAGAAATTTGTGGCTTATCGTACTATTCCTAACTTCCAAGAATATCTGCTGATTGATCAATATCGCATACACGTTGAGCATCATATCAAAACAGCTCCTCATCAGTGGTTATTTTCAGAATATGATGACCCAAATGTCACCCTTTGTTTGAGTACCTTTGAGATGCAAATCCAAATTGCAGAACTTTACGAAAATATCGATTTTTCCAACGTTTGAGTGGAATTGCTAAAACAGGGGTAGAACGGGTGATTGAGACTGATGAAGCAGCAGCAATAACTTGGATAAACCAATGACTTGAAGCCTTGGAGATAGAACTGTCATGACGATTACTGCAATAGATATACCAATGGATCGGATTCGTGAGTTTTGTCACAAGTGGCAAGTTACCGAATTTGCCCTGTTCGGCTCTGTCTTACGCGATGATTTTCGCCCCGAAAGCGATATTGATGTGTTGATCGCTTTTTCTCCAACTGCGAAACGGGGGTTAACCGAAACTCTGCAAATGCGCGATGAACTGCAAGCTATTTTTAACCGACCTGTAGATTTGATTGTAAAAGCTGCGATCGAGCGCAGTGAAAACTGGCTCAGACGTAAAAATATTTTGGCATCTGCACAAGTTATTTATGCCGCGTGACCAAGAATTTGTGATCGACATCACTAATGCCATTAGGCGCAGCTTACGCTATGCAAATGGGGTTAGCAAATCAGAACTGGAAACCAATGACGAGAAGTTGTCTGCAATCCTCTACCAAATTACAATTATTGGCGAAGCCACCAAAAGGCTTTCCCCGTCGTTCCGTCAGCAACATCAAAAAATTCCCTGGCGACAAATGGCAGGAATGCGAGATGTGATAGTCCATGAATACGATCAGCTTGATTTTGATGTGATATAGGATGTTGTTGAAAATAAATTGCCAGAACTTTTGAACTTGATTGATTGTTTACTTTAAAGATGTTCAGATGATTTGTGTGTACACCGTAGGCTTGTAGGGAGGGGGTTGGGGTTAGATTCCGTCGAACTGACGTTGATTTAAAGTGACAACTCTCACCGCTAATTGCAAGCAATATAGCGGGAGCATCTCAAATTCAC
>NZ_CAWUDE010000030.1:0-36412 GCF_963920895.1 Anabaena sp. CCY 9613 | reverse complement strand
GTTTCCACATCTGGCGGATTATTGTTCTCCAATTCGGGTGGATTGTTGGTTTCCACATCTGGCGGATTATTGTTCTCCAATTCGGGTGGATTGTTGGTTTCCACATCTGGCGGATTGTTAGTTTCCAAACCTGGTGGATTATTGTTCTCTAATCCTGGCGGATTATTAGTTTCCAATTCGAGTGGATTGTTGGTTTCCACATCTGGCGTATTAGTTTCCAAACCTGGCGGATTAGTTTCCAAACCTGGCGGATTGTTGGTTTCTGACGCTGGATTTTTATTTTCTAACCCTGGTGGTTTTTTATCCCCTAATCCTGGCAGATTACTGTTATCTAATCTTGGAGAACTGTTATTTTCTAACCCTGGTGGTTTTTTATCCCCTAATCCGGTTGGATTGTTATTTCCCAACCCTGGAGTTTTCTTCTCTTCTACAACTGGAGTTTTCTTATCTTCGACAACTGGAGTTTTTTTATCTTCGACAACTGGAGTTTTCTTATCTTCGACAACTGGAGTTTTTTTATCTTCGACAACTGGAACTTTCTTATCTTCGACAACTGGAACTTTCTTATCTTCGACAACTGGAGTTTTCTTATCTTCTACATCACGAGAGTCAGTATTGTTAACATTTTCAGATTTGGGAACATTATCTGAACTGGTTTCTTCTGTATCTGTTGATGAATCATCAGTTTGTGATGACTGATTATTTTTGATAACTTCTTGTTTTGTTGAATTTGATGAATTAGGAGCGAGTTGTAAAAAAGAAGGATTATCAATTACTTTTTCACCACTTACAGGCACTTGTTTTTTTACAGCTGTAGTAATTTCTTCTTGCACACTGGCAATATCTTCATCTGGTATATTTTCAATATCTGGATTATTTAAATCTAATCCCTGCACCATATCACTGGTTTCATAAAAAGTTCTTAAATCAAAATCATATAAGCCCTGAAATTCACCTCTTACTACGACTAATAACTGTCCTGCTTCTAACACTTGATTTTGGGAAGCTTCTTGGTTAGAAACTTCAATACCGCTATCTGTTAATGCACCAACAACTGTTGTGTCTGTTTGTTGATCATAACGGACAAATAATGCAGAACCCCGAATTGCTGCGGCTGCATTTGGTGTTTGTATTTGTGTTCTTCCTCTACCTGGAGGAATCAGTAACAGGACTGTACCATTTGATAATCTAAAGTTGCGAGTTTTTGGTAAAAATTGAAATACAGCTTGTTCCCCAATCCTTGCTAATGAACCATCATTAAAGCGTAAGTCTGCAAGGGAAGCTTTACCGGTGGATAAACCATCACCAGGAACCATAGGATCAGCTTTGCGCGCTGGACGCGTTTTCATATTATTTCCTGGAATAAACTGCACTAAGTTGCGGAGGTATTGAATCTCAGCGCGAGTTAAAGGAGTCGTGGCATTTGCACGATTTGGCAAAATAATCGTTATGCCCCATAAACTAATTATTAAAAGTGGGAACAATTTTTTCAGCATAGTTACAACTCTTGGTAATTTTCATCAATACCAACGCAGTCGAATGTACAGGGGGGTTTTATTTTACTGGAATCCCCCAAAAGGTACTTCATTTTATGTACTACGCAAGTTTTCATCAATTTGGACTATAATTATTAATTATCGAAAGATAGATTTAACAACTATTTTAAGTTAATTTCAGCAATAATTGTGTTATTTTTTGACTTGTGCATTTGAGGGGAGAGACAACTCGTGTTAATAATTATACATTTAAACGCCAAATTTGAATTACGTTATTTCACTTAATTCTATATAAATTTTGACAATTAACTGAACAATAATGATTTAAAGTTTTACAAAACATAATGTTTAAGTTTTGACAATAAAAAGTATAATTCCTAATTAGGTTATATCTTGACTATCATTCATAAAAGTAGTCAGAGTTAGGAATAATTTAGAACTGAGGTCGATATTCTTCGTTGATTTTTATTAGTAGCTTTTAATACATTTTCATATCTGATGCAATCTCATGGCTGGAAAAATTTGTTGGTGAGTATTTGGTTTATTTCCAGTATTGGCAATTTTTGCTATGTTGCAATAGATACTGTTTGGGCTGTAGATTTAGAGCAATATAGTTGTCAAAATGAGCTAAAATCAATAAGTGAAGATTCAAAAAATTCTCAAAATAGTGTTCAAATTTGCCAAATAAACAAACTAGAGCTAACTAAATATAAATGGCAACACTTCAATGTATCGGAGTTGGTATTAATAGAACAAGCATTGCAAATTCAACCATCAGTCAAATCTAATATTTTAGTTCAAGAAGATACTCCAAATAGTCAGTTACAATTTGAATCACCACAGTTAGAAGTACAGCGGGAGGATTTTCTTGAATCCCCCTCAATACCGACAGAAAAATTAAATCAAACGCAGAACACTAGAAATGAAAGACTAGATAGGTTAAGACAGAGATTACGTGAGACTAGAGAAGCCACAGAGAATGAGTCAAATCAATTTCCAGAACTGGGACTGCGGGTACGTCCTCAACCCTTACCACTAGAATTACCTCCCGTACCAGAATTACCCTCTGTACCAGAATTACCTCAACCTGTATTGAAACCTACAGGTAATTTACAAGCTCGTTTAGGTTTCTATCAAACAAGTAATATTTTTTCATCTAATATTGATCTCATTGATGATGGATTGATATTTTCTGGATTGAGACTAGCATCTGTATATATTCCTGTTGGTTCTCAGACTTATATAAATGGATTAATTGATGGTAATTTTATTCGATATATAAATCAATCTACATTTAATTATAATCAAGTCAGATTTGATGTTAGCCTTTATCATCAATTGTCACCAAGACTCTATGGAGCAATTGGCTGGAGTAATCAACAATTTTTCTACGCTAGAAATAGCGATCGCTTCCAAGCAGGCGACCGTTTTTTAGATGAAAATTCTCTAAGATTGTTTTTGTTCCGCCGAGATGTTTTAACTCCAGCATTGACATTAAATAGCTTTTATGAATTTAAAGCTAATTTTTCTAACCCTGATAGTCGCAGTAGAATTATTAATTCTGGATTAATTGCTTTCAACTATAATTTGCAACAATCTCTGCAAGTTGGTTTTAACTACCAGTTAAATTTATTACAATTTACTCAACAAGCACGCAACGATTATTATCATCGGTTATTTGGTCAAGTATCTTATAAAATATCTAACTCTAGTAGTCTTAATCTACAAAGTGGCTGGACATTTGGTAGTTCTACGGATAGTAATATTAACTTTGATGGTTGGTTTTTGAGCATTAACTACAATTTGCTATTATTTGAATTTTAAGAAATTTCCTCATACCTACATATAACTAATCCAATCACTCCAACTACCAGCATAAAGTTTACCTGTGTGAATATTGGCTAGTTCCAAAGAAAGTAAATTCACACAAGCCGTCACACCAGAACCGCAATAAACTAAAACTTCTTTTGCTGACTCTAGCTTTTCCCACCGTTGGCGTTGTTGGGCTGGGGTAAGTAAGTAACCTGAAGCATTTGT
The DNA here is from genome assembly GCF_963920895.1 of Anabaena sp. CCY 9613. Classification (NCBI taxonomy): domain Bacteria; kingdom Bacillati; phylum Cyanobacteriota; class Cyanophyceae; order Nostocales; family Nostocaceae; genus Anabaena; species Anabaena sp. CCY 9613. The sequence goes on along the minus strand of NZ_CAWUDE010000030.1, from coordinate 32,879 downwards.
AACTTCTTGCCAAGGATAGTTGACTGCACCAGGAATATGACCAGCAATTTTATCTATTGGTTCTCGTTCACCTCGGTAGCGATCGCCTTCTCTAGAATCTACCAAAACTACATCTGGTGAATCTTGGCATTTTTTCACAGTCTCAATATCTACTACTAGTTCTGTGATGATTTGGGGGTTAAAAGTACCTTTTTGCGGTTGGGGAATAACATTTGTGACAACATAACCAGCTTTTTGCCAACCCGCAAATCCGCCATCTAAGACGGCTACTTGTTCATGTCCTAGATAGCGCAATAACCACCAAAGACGAGATGCAAAGGCTAGGCGAGAATCATCATAAGCCACAACGAAACTGTTTTGAGAATCTATTCCAATGGCTGATAATTTATTGGCTAGATCAATCAGGTTAGGTAAAGGATGTCTCCCTCCATGCTTACCTACAGGACTAGAAAGATCCTGATTCAAATCTAGATAATAGGCACCTTCTATATGACTTGCTTGGTACTGTTGTTGTCCTAGTTGTGGATCAGCAAGAGAAAAGCGACAATCCACAATGACGACTTGTGAATCATGAAGATGTTCAAACAGCCAGGTGGGAGAAACAACAAATTGGGTGTCAGCCATAAATATCAATCGGTTTAGTGAGCAAGGGGAGAATAAATTTGATAGTCGTATGGGATGTGAAAATTGAGTAATTTAATTTTTAGATGTCCCTTACTCAAAATATCTTTATTAGCTAGTTATTCGTGGAAAAATTGCCATGACACAGTTTGAAAACTTTGTACCACAGCTAACAGCAGATGGTTCATTCACCTTTGTCTCTCAAGAGTTTGGTGAATCCTTTCACAGCCATTTTGGGGCTAAACAGGAAAGTTTTTGCAAATTTGTAGTTCCTACTCAACTAGCTCAATCTGCCACCAGACCTGTTTTGCGGCTCTTAGATATTTGTTATGGTCTAGGATACAACACAGCCGCTGCTTTGGAGACAATTTGGGCAGTTAATCCTCATTGTGATGTGGAATTAATTGGTTTGGAACTCAATCCATCTGTACCCCAAGCGGCGATCGCCCATCATTTATTAGACAACTGGAACTACGAATACACAGACATTTTGAGCGAGTTGGCGTTTCAGTCTCATGTGCAAACAGATCACCTCCAGGCGAAACTATTAATTGGTGATGCGAGAAGTTCCATTGCACAGGTACATCAATCAGGCTTTCAAGCTGATGCAATTTTTTTAGATCCCTTTTCACCACCTCAGTGTCCTCACTTATGGACTACTGAGTTCATCCAAAAAGTTTCTCAGTGTTTACACGTTGAGGGCTTACTAGCAACTTATTCTTGTGCTGTTGCTGTACGTACAGCCCTTTTAGCTGCTGGATTAGAAATAGCTTCCACTCCCCCTGTTGTCGGTAAGCGCTCGCCTGGTACAGTTGCAGGTTACCAAAAATATCATCTTTTCCCTCCCCTCTCTCAAGAAGAACAAGAACATTTGTTAACTCGTGCAGCTATTCCCTATCGAGATCCCCAATTAAACGATCCTGCACATGTCATAGTCATGCGGCGACAGCAAGAACAACAAGCCTGTTCGCTAGAACCTACATCTCGTTGGCGCAAACGATGGTTATTCGCAAAGGGTCATAACCGTTCGTCTTCATAATCAGCCAAAGGTTATTTTTCTCATCTCCCTCAGTCCTCAAGTCGGCAGATTGTGTCAAGTTAAGATAAGTTTTGGTAATTCCAATTACTATATATAAATTTTGTATTTTAAGTTACAGAACTTACAGTATTTTTTTTATATTGGGGTAAGTCCTAAAATTGCTGACAGAAAATACGTACCTTTATCTGAATCAAATCAAAACTTTAAATTCTCACTACACTAGTTTGATCTAAATTGAACGATGACAACATTTTTTGGCGCTTCTATGTTAATAAATCTCCGTAAAAAACCTGATTGAACATTTGCACGAATTTATCATACTGGAATGAGAGACAAAAAAATAAGAGAACAAAATTCTCCTATTAATATTTATAGTGTTCTCGCAACCGATATAGGAATACGCTACATATATTCAGACAAGCAGACTCAGACAGTGCCTAAAACTTGGTGAATATAGAGTGTAATATAGTCAAAGACTATATTTGTTTTTGCAGTCAAACACTGTTAACTTATTCAAAAAATTGGGGTGTTTTTGTGATTTCATGGAGTTCCAACTTTACAGACTCTACTGAAGAACAATTTGGTGGGTCAAACCCCTTAAACAAAGTAAATCGTATAGATTCTAATCACGTATTGGAATTACAAAATTTAGATGCTTGTCCCTTAGGCTTGGCTCCCCAAGAACTTTTAGTTGAACAGACACGAGTAGCACCGGCTTGGATGAAACCTGATATTCATTATGGTTATGATTCATTAATCTCTAGAACTCCACAAACTAAAGCTTCTGAAGTAGTGAACGGTGTTGATTCAGAATCGCCAAAAGTCTTAGTAGTTGACGATCATACTGCTAGTCGGATGACTGCGGCTGCTCTGTTGTCGATGGAAGGGTACGAAATTATTGAGGCGGATAGTGGTGCTGCGGCTTTGGTGCTGGTGCAACAAAAACAACCAGATTTAATTTTGCTGGATGTGATGATGCCGGGAATGGATGGATTTGAAGTTTGCCAAAGGCTAAAGCAGAACGAACATACTAGATTAATACCCGTAATATTTATTACAGCATTAAATGATAGGCGATCGCGGATTCGAGGAATTGAAGTCGGGGCGGATGATTTTCTCAGCAAACCCTTTGACAGTGTAGAACTATCAGCACGGGTCAAGTCCTTAGTACAGCAGAAGCGTTTGAATGAAGACTTAGACCATGCTGAAAAAGTACTATTTTCTATTGCTAGAGCCATAGAAAGTCGTGACCCCAACACAGGCGACCATTGTGAACGGCTAGTCAAACTAGGACAAGCGTTTGGTGAATATCTCAGTCTTTCACGTTACCAAATTCGGGATTTGATGTGGGGCGGTTATCTTCACGATATTGGCAAGGTGGGTATTCCTGACGCAGTGCTACTGAAAAAAGGTACACTCACTCCCGAAGATTGGGTAATTATGAAGCAGCATGTTTTGATTGGGGAACAAATCTGCCAGCCACTACGCAGTATGCAAGGTGTAATTCCCATTATTCGCCATCACCACGAGCGCTGGGATGGCTCAGGCTACCCCGATGGACTCAAAGGCGATGACATTCCTTACATAGCGCAAATATTTCAAATTATCGATATTTACGATGCTTTAACTAGCGAACGACCTTATAAAAAAGCCTTCAATTGCGACGAAGCACTAGTTGTCATGCAAGAAGAAACCGATTTAGGTTGGCGTAATCCTCAACTAGTAAAAGAATTTGCAGCTTTTATTCACTCTCTGATGCTGTCTCCAACCCAAATTTATGGATGAGGGACTGACAAATAAAAAAATAATCAATCGCTTTGGTAAGCACTAAATTTTGGTGTTGGCGCTGATTAGCTGGTATGATTTGGGCCTAAATCTATCTCAAATGATCAAGCGCGAAAGCGGAATTCACTGATAGCTAAATTATGGTAGTTGTAGCAATTCTAGCGGCGGGACGCGGCACAAGGATGAAATCACATCTACCCAAGGTTTTACATTCTTTGGGTGGGCGATCGCTAGTTGAGAGAGTTCTCGACAGTGTAGAACCGCTTGCGCCTTCACGGCGGATGGTGATTGTCGGATATCAGGCTGAAGAAGTCAAAACAGCCATGCAGTCTCCAAAATTGGAGTTTGTTGAACAGACTGTACAGCTGGGTACAGGTCACGCCATCCAGCAATTATTACCCCACTTAGAGGGCTACTCTGGGGATTTATTGGTGCTAAATGGTGATGTGCCTTTGTTACGCACCCAAACCCTAAAACAGCTATTACAAACTCACCAAGAAAATCAAAACGCCGCCACTATTCTCACCTCCCACCTCCCTGAACCCAAGGGCTATGGGCGGGTTTTTTGCAACGATGAACATCTGGTGCAGCAAATTGTGGAAGAAAAAGATTGTACTGCTGCTCAAAGACAAAATCGGCGGATTAATGCCGGAGTTTATTGTTTTCGGTGGCAGGATTTAGCCCAGGTTTTGCCGCATTTACAGGCTAACAATGCTCAAAAGGAATATTACCTCACCGATGCTGTCACCCAAGTAGGCAAAGTGATGGCTGTGGATGTAGAAGATTCTCAAGAAATTCTCGGCATCAATGATCGCCTACAATTAGCCACGGCTGATGAAATTTTACAAAGACGCGTCAAAGACAAATGGATGGCTGCTGGTGTTACCCTCATCGATCCTAGCAGCATTACCATTGATGACACTGTAGAATTGCAACCAGATGTAATTATTGAACCTCAAACCCACCTGCGGGGAAATACCACGATTCAGACAGGAAGCCGCATCGGGCCTGGGAGTTTAATAGAAAATAGTCAATTGTGTGAAAACGTCACAGTTCTATATTCAGTAGTTGCAGATAGCATTGTCCAGACAGGGACGAAGATTGGGCCTTATGCTCATTTACGGGGTCATGCACAAGTAGGTGCTAATTGCCGTGTGGGTAATTTTGTCGAATTGAAAAATACTCAGTTAGGCGATCGCACTAACGCCGCTCATTTATCATACTTAGGTGATAGTACTGTCGGTAAGCAAGTGAATATCGGTGCCGGTACAATTACTGCCAATTATGACGGCGTGAAAAAACATCATACTAAAATAGGCGATCGCACTAAAACTGGTTCCAATAGCGTTTTAGTAGCACCACTCACCTTAGGGGATGATGTCTACGTGGCCGCAGGTTCAACTGTGACAGAAGATGTTCCTGATAATTCTTTAGTAATTGCTCGTAGTCGTCAGGTGGTGAAACCAGATTGGCAAAAGAAAAGTGGGGAAAATAAAACCACAAATGAACACAAATGAATTATCTGGGATTTTTACAAAATGTTTAATCTATCAAATACTGTGGGACACACAGAAATTCAAGCTTGTGGAGAATCAGTAAGACTCGTTGGTACTTGTGCCAAAAAGCGTGTTTCTGAGAAGCAAGAATCTCCCGCTACATTGCGTTCGCGGAGCGTTCCGAAGGAAAGCAATTAGCGGTGAGAGTGTCAATAAATTGAGTAGTAAAGCCAAAATTCCCCCTTGCAATATGGAAGAACTACTAGAACTAAGGCAACTTCTAGAACAAGGCAAAATTCCAGAGGCTTTGTTATTGGTGGATGAGTTAGAAGAAATGAGCCTAAGTGACAAAATTAACAAAATTGACAGTTATGGCGTAATTCTGCTCATCCATTTAATTAAACAACAAGCTGAAAAACGTTCGACTCGCTCATGGGAGATTTCCCTAGAAAATGCAGTACGGGAAATCAACAAAACTAATCAGCGCCGTAAATCTGGTGGTTACTATTTAAATTCAACAGAACTCAGAGATATTCTCCAACAAGGATATCTCATAGCACTCAAAAGAGCATCCTTAGAAGCATTTGAAGGACGTTACGAAGCCGAAGAACTAGCCGCAATGCTGAACGAAACAGAAATATTAACTCAAGCATTGCAACTAATTCAAAAAACCTCAGCGTAACTATAACCCAACCAGCAACTTAACAACAGCCAACTAATTGGCCATCATTCCATTCCAAAGTATCACCAATACAAGTGCCATCATGGTAGGCCGCAAGTAAAACTTCACTAGTTTTACCCCATGAAATTATCCCATTGGCATCAAGGGCGATCGCTCCTAAATCTCGCTTATTCTCATGTGCTTCGTTAAAAGATCGTTGCATTGCATCCTTCAAGGAAGTGCCATCTGTCACCCGCACCACAATCTTGGCTGCTAAACACTCATCAATAATATCTTCCCCAATGCCAGTGCAACTGACTGCTGCATGATTGTTAGCATAATTACCTGCGGGCATTGCCGAATCACTGACTCTGCCAATCCGTTCAAAGCCCTTACCACCCGTGGAAGTACCTACAGATAAACCACCATAGGAATCTAAAACTACCACACCAATAGTACCACGTCCAGCATTACTAGATTCTACTAGTTCAGGTTCTGCGACCACACCAGCCATTGTGCTTTTAAAATTATCTTGACGTTCTTGTATCCATTCGTGCAATCTCAAATCAGTTAAAGCATTGTAGCTGGGAACTTGTAACTCCCGTGCCAGTTCCGCCGCACCGTAATCTGACAATACCCGATCTGGCGAATTTTGCAAAAAATGTACCAATTCAATGGGATTCTTCACCCGTGAGATATTAATCACACCACTAAAGCGCCCTGATTTGCCATCCATTAATGAAGCACTCATGCGGATTTGACCATCAGATTGCAATACCGAACCAGTACCAGCATTAAAGCGGGGGTCATCTTCTAACATTTGGCAACCCTGTACCACTGCCTCTGAAGCAGTTGCTCCTGACAATAAAAGAGAATAAACTGCCTCTACTACTGTATAGAGTGAGCGGCGTACTATTTCTACTCCTCCTTTGCCGTGGAGAGAACTACCCGCTCCTCCATGAATAATTACTTTAGGTTGCACCTGTAACTTCATTTATTTTATAACCCCTGCACTACTTGCATCTCAGTTGCCATTGGTTTGACGAAGGATTGGATATTTAAGTATTGGTTATTCAGAAAACTCTTCCCCAGTCCCTAATCCCTTTTAACTTTTTGCATCAGAACGCCGACGACGACAACGTTCTGAGCAATATTTCACTTCATCCCAGCAATCTTGCCATTTCTTACGCCAAGTGAAGGGACGTTGACATACCGGACAGATTTTTGTGGGTAGGTCAGATTTAGAGCGAACGCGTCCCATAGCAATACCGTAAAGATTTGAGTTAGATTTTTGAGAGTAATGGAAAATTATTATAACGAGTTCGTTACACAGGAAGGATACCTGGAATTAACATATTGATTGATAATCCTGCCATTGACTTGTTTTTAAGTTACATAGGTTAGTCAAATAGTAGCATGAGCTATTCATTAGAAAATTAAGTAGTTATGACATCCTCCTTTAGAGATATTTTATATCTTTTTATAAAAATTAAAGATAATTGCTCTTTTGATCCCACCTGCCTACGGCACACTACGCGTACGGCTTCACTTGAGAAGTGGGGTTTTTGTCGGCATTTGCTAACGGTAAAAGTAAACGACTGACTACCCGATTATCTGGTAATTGATAAATATGTAATTCTCCGCCTAATTCTTGCATGAGGTTTTGGCAGATCAGCAGATGTAAGCCTGGTGGTTGGTCTAAAACAGAAAAGGCGAGAACATCCTGGGGTATATTTTGATCGAGTTCTGCTAGGAGTTGCGATTCAATAACGCCATTATCTGTAATTGATAACTCTAATGATTTCTCATCTAAGCGGCGACACCAAATATCAACTCGGCCTCCGCTTTGAGAACGGTGACAGGCAAACACCAACAATTCATGCAAAATTAATTCAATTTTCACAATATCGCCAGTGATGGCCATGGAGGATGGATAGCCAGAGGTTTGGATGCCTTGGAGGAATGAAGAACTATGAATTGGTTCTTCATCTGTACTGGTAGATTGTCCTAAACCATGTACACCTACCCATAGCTTGTGTTGCTGAAATAAAGTTTCGACACGTTCGAGCGATCGCTTGAGTAAACTGGCAATGGGCATGACTTCCCAGCTTTTATGCAATTGCCACTGTTCTAATTTCAGCAATCCAGTCATGGAAGCAGTAGTATGATCTAATTGCCGCAGTAGTAACTGATAACGTGTTTTAGTTAAATCGTTAGCCGGAATGCCTAAATCCTGTATTTGACTGAGTAAAAGCGTGGTACTTCTTTGAATTTCTTCTAAACGACTATGTTTGTACCAATTGAGTTGTCTTAATTCTTGGTTTGTAGATTCTAAAAGTTGGGTGATTTGCTGTTGACGACGTGACCAAGCTAATTGATTAATTAGTATTTCTGTAGGATTGATAGTTTGCTGTGACCATTGACGTTCTCGACGGTCGGCGATGACGACAACCGCCGTAGGTTGATAATCAGCAGTGGTACGTAATGCCATAACTAAAAGTTGACCAATACCTGAACCATGCAACCATTTTTTAGTATCAGGCGGTAAATCATCAACGTTGAGAATCAGGTAACCTGCTTTGGCAAGGGCCCACTGAATCAAAGCTTCAGACTTGATGGCAACTTTTGCATCTATCACAATATCAAATCGATTATCTGCAATTACCCCAGGGATAATTTTTGCGTATTTATCACCAGCAGACCAAGTTAATATCAGCGCCAAGGGACAGCCCAGGACAGAGGCAATTTCTTCAATAACAGTACGTTCTAAATACTCGGTTGTTTGACTCTGGGTTTGTGCGGTGGCTGCGAGGCATTGCTTCATACTAGAAAAAATCTTTTGCTGCTGGTCGTTATCAGTGTGCAGTTGCCATTGGCGGACAATTACACCAATTTGTTGACTCACAACCCACAACAGTTCTTTTTCCAGAGTTGACCAAGTGCGATAAGTTTCATGGACGATGAGCAAAAGCACCTTTGGTGCATGACCTTGAGTGCAGTTACAAACTAAAAGCGATCGCCCGCCATGTTCTACTAAAGGAGGCCGCCAGCTAAAAAACCGTAAATCTTCGTCTAATTTTTCCACCTCTATCACAGCTTTAGTAGACTTCAGCAACTGCCCATCTACATCTGTGAGAGTATGAAGAGCCAACGTTAATGGTCGGCGATTATGAGGCTGGCTTTGGTAGATAATTTGATAATTATTGTGATCAGGGTTGTATTTTAATAATAAAAAGCGGGTAGCAGCCAATCTTGCTAAAAGTCTTGTGGCACAGGTGCGTAAAGTTTCGTTAAATTCATGCTGATGATAAATAGCTTGGGCAACTTGGCTAGTCAGGTGATTATCATTTTGAATTTGTGTGATGGTGCTTTCCATGCTGTCGATGGGAGCCACTAAAGATATCAACCCTGCTGCACCTTGGACAAAATTTTTATCTGCTTCTGTCCAAATTCTGGGTTCATTGCCTTCCACTGCGAGAAAACCCAGCAAATCTTTTTGCCAGATAATGGGAGCGGCCAAGAGCGATCGCAACCGCAGGCGTTGCAATAATTTAGCTGTAAAATGACTGTTTAGGGAACTGCGGGCATCACCAATCCAGACAATTTCATTGACTGACAAAGCATAATAAAATTCGCTCAATTCCTGCACTGTCATCCCAGCTGCTGGTTGCTGATGGCTGGCATCACGACTCATGTGGATCAGATGATTACTCATGCGACACCAAAAGTAGCGCCCTTGTCGATCAAACCAATAAATATTGGTACGGGTGGGAGAAACAAATTTTTGAGTGGCTTCTACTACTGCTTTGAGTCTTTGGTCTAGGTTATTGAGGGTGCGGACATTTTCTAGTAATTGCAATAAAGGCTCATCAGGGCGTTTGGTTTGCTTGTGCTGCAAATCTATCTGTTTTTGATAAAGTACTGCCCCTAATTCGCCTAAAACGATTGTCAGTCTGGCTTTGGCATCTCCTGGCAGTAAATAACCCCATCGTTCAGAACCGAGTAAAAGTAACCCTAAAAAACGGTTTTTATAACGAATTGGCCAAAAAATTGTGCCTTGAATGTTGAATTTTTGCCCAACTTCTTGCCAGACTGCGGCGCGAGTTTCATTGCGTAAATCCACTACACCCAAAGGGCCTTGCTCAATTACGACTTGTTCTAATAAATCACCGGGATTTAGCACCACCCGTTTGCGTAAAAAACTAGTGTCTTTATCAGGTATTACACCGCCTTGACCTAATAAGGTATGCTTCAGGCGATCGTAAAGTGCAATCCAAATTAGACTGTAGTCAAATTGCTCTTGGATGAAAGCAATAGTCTTTTCAATCAGAACGTCAACATCATCCTCTTCTCTGAGGCTTTGCAGGACGCTACCTAAGGCTAGGATCTGTTGTTCGGCGGCTATGGATTTTTGTGGCTGCCCCATCTGATTATTTGTCAACATAACTTGTAATATATAAGATGCCCAGAAAAGCACCATGACTAAATAATGCTATGGGTGTTTGCGGAAATTTCTGGGTAATAAAGATGGATATTTATCAAGCTGCAATTCGTCCACTATTGTTCAATCTGGTAAAAACCGATCCAGAGTGGTTACATCAGCAAACGATTCATAGTTTAAGCTGGCTATCACAAACCCGCAACTCTTCTAGTGGTTGGGTAAATCAACGATTACAGAAATCTTTGTGTCTAGATGATTCACGCCTCGAGCAAAATTTGTTTGGGCTTCACTTCCCCAATCCTTTAGGATTAGCAGCAGGATTTGATAAAGATGGAGTTGCTGCTGGTATCTGGTCAAGTCTGGGTTTCGGCTTTGCAGAAATGGGAACCGTCACCTTTGTCGCGCAACCAGGAAACCCCCGTCCGCGTTTATTTCGCTTGCCATTAGATCAAGCTGCTCTTAACCGCATGGGTTTTAATAATAGTGGGGCCGCAGCAATGGCAGCACGCTTGGCAGAAGATAAACAAAAGCTAGGCTGGTCAATTCCTATAGGTATTAATTTAGGTAAATCTAAGGTGACACCCTTAGCAGCAGCAGCTGAAGATTATCTCCATAGTTTTCGCTTACTCAAAGAATTGGGCGACTATTTTGTCGTTAATGTCTCTTCTCCCAATACTCCGGGGTTGCGATCGCTTCAAGATGCTGCCATGCTTAGTACTATTTTAGAAGTCTTACAACAAGAAAATAACTCACAAAAACCTATTTTTGTCAAGATAGCTCCTGATTTAGAATGGGAGGCCATATCTGACATTATTGCTTTAGCCAAAACCTACCAACTAGCAGGAATTATTGCCACCAATACCACCATTAGCCGTGATCAATTAAAAACTCAAGTAATTACCCAAACTGGCAAATCACCCCAGGAAGAAGCCGGCGGAATTAGCGGTGCGCCATTACGCGATCGCTCTACTGAAGTAATTAAGTTTATTTGGCAACAAACCCAAGGAAAAATCCCCGTGATTGGTGTTGGTGGCATATTTTCCCCCCAAGACGCTTGGGAAAAAATCACTGCTGGTGCTAGTTTAATCCAAGTATATACAGGCTGGGTTTATGAAGGCCCGATGATGGTACGCCGAATTCTCGCAGGTTTGCTGTTACAGATGGAAAAACATCAGTTAAATTCCATCACCGAAGCCGTAGGAAAAGAATTGACAATTAAAAACTAGTAGCTGGTAAGTTACTTTGGTTAAATATCAGTACTCCCTACTCCCCAGCTTCAATCTTCCTCTAGTGGGAAAAACTCCTTAGTTTTTTCCGAGTATGTCCAGGCGATACCATCGGGGTCTTTGCTGCGACTCCACTCAGGAAACTCTGGATCATTGCGGCGTTTGTAGACTGTGCTGGAATAAACATTTAGTCGCTTGGCCAATTCTGATTGAATCAGAGAACCAAAAACTAATTGCTGTTCAAGCGATCGCGTGACTTGTTGATGATTTTCTGGTGGTGTAACTTCAGTTTCGGGTTCCGACTCCACTACCTGAGCTTCTGGTGCTGCTAAAAGCGATCTCGCAGTTTTAGTAACTGGTTGAGCGGGTAGTTCTTTAACAGGTTCGCTACTGTCGAGGATGCTACCTAGAATACTAGAAGTGATAAAGTAATAAACTTCACCTCCCTCTTGAGAGTTTTGTATACTCGCCCCAAATTCAGTAGCCTTAGTATCTAAATAACGTTTTGCCGTTGTCCCAGAAAAATTGCCCTTAATTGCCAAATCCATTGGCGTAATCTTGCCTTGAGTTTCCCGAATCATTTGATGGAAAACCGGATTTACTCGCTGACACCACTGTTGCCATTGATATTGTTGCCAAATATTAAAACCAATAATTAGCACAATGATTGACAGCAAAATTCTCCAGGTGGCAACCAGGAAAATAATCAAAAACGAGATTGGCAAAAGTAAAACGAGAAAGGCTTTCCCGTTATTGTCTATTATTTTTTCACTCATGCCGATTCTTGCCAGTTGCATTTTTGGGAAATAATACTATCATCTTGGCAAAAAGTGGGCCATTTTTTTGTATCGTTTGGCAAAGTTGTGAAAAAAGGGAGTGGAGAGAGAAGAGGTAGGGGAGCAGGGGCCTACTCCCTACTTCCTACTCACCACTCACTACTCCCTAATTTTGTAACTGACAAAGCAATAACCCAAACCACTGCTGCGGATCAGTCCACACATGAAGCGGTGTTAAACCTTGTGCGGTGAGTTGCTGTTGAATAGTTTCCAGGTCAAATTTGCGGGAAATTTCCGTGAGGATAGTTTCCCCTGGAGCAAAATTAACATTGACGTTGAGAGCTTTTAATTCTACAGTTTGCGATCGCAAGCTGCGTAAATGCATCTCGATTTGATTTGCTGTTTCGTTATAAAATGCCCAATGTTCAAACTGCGCGGTATCAAAGTTACCCTCAAACCGTTGATTTAAATGCGCCAACATATTCAAGTTAAATGCTGCTGTTACACCTTGGCGATCGTTGTAAGCTGGTTCCAAGATATTTTTGGGCTTTTGTAAATCTATCCCCAATAAAAAATATTCACCCACTTGCAGCGCATTGGTAATTTGGGACAAAAATAAATCACACTCTTGGGGCTGGAGATTACCTAAAGTGCTACCAATAAAAGCAATCATCCGATTGGGTAATTGGGTGGGTACAAGTTGTGCTAAGGCTAATTCGTAGGTTCCTGCAAGTGCATGAACTTGTAAAGAGGGATAATCAGCTAATAGCTGCCTAGCACTACTTTCTAATATCCCAGCACTCACATCAATAGGAAGATAGCGCAGGGGATAGTCTAAGTCCTGGTAGGCATCCAAGAGGATTCGGGTTTTTGTCGAGCTACCACTACCAAGTTCGACTAATTCACAAGCACCTGTTATCTGGGCAATTTCACCAGCATACTGCTGTAAAATCTCAGTTTCTGTGCGTGTCAGATAATATTCTGGTAATTCACAAATTTGTTCAAATAGCTCAGAACCCTGATCATCGTAAAAGTAACAAGCAGGAATAGTTTTAGGTGTTTGAGTTAATCCCTTAATGACATCATTGCCTGTATTGGGGACAACTACGCGATTTGCTGCTACCAAATGCTGTACCTGCAAACGCTGTTCAACGCTGTTTTCCGGTGTAACTTTGGGGCTAGCAATTTTAGATATTGACATTCAACCTCCGTATGTTTGGCGTAATAGGTTCCATTTGTGGGCAAACCTTTACCCCAGCCAGTGAAACACATAGCTATAGCTCATAACATCACGCTTGAGCCAGATTAATCAAGCTTTCAAGCTAACATTAGATATTTTCTCTGATTCCCAACCAAAAGGTTGACACAATTGCGAACTGCAAACTGCAAATTGTTTAGTTAGTCAGCTGCACAGCGAAACCCAGCGAACATTTCGCGCATGTGGGGATAATACCAATTACGAAAACTAGAACGCAGTACCCAAGGGCGTGTTGCCCAACTACCGCCTTTTAAAACGCGATGTTGTTGATCAAAATAAACTTGTGAGTAACCGATGTAAGGGTAACTCTGAAAACCTTTGTAATTATCAAACCAAGAAGCCGTCCATTCCCAGACATTGCCGAGAGTATCGTATAGGCCATAGGCACTTTGTCCTTTTGGATAGGCATCTACTGGTGTAGTCTGACCAATGAGGCGATCGCAGTTACAATTTTCCGATGTAGGTAATTCATTCCCCCACGGATAGATGCGGCGACAATTAGCTTGAGCATCCCAACTAGCGGCTTTTTCCCACTCGGCTTCTGTTGGTAGTCTTTTTCCCACAAACCGCGAGTATGCTTCGGCTTCATACCAACTCACACCATAAACCGGGTGATTATCCGCAGTGCGATCGCCACACCAGTAAAGTGGTTGTATTATCTGCTCAGTTTGTCGCCATTGCCACCCAGCCTCTGACCACCAGCGATCATTTTCATAGCCTCCCGCTGCCATAAATAACCGATACTGCCCACAAGTCACTGGGTAACGGTCAAGATAATAAGTGTTCAAATATACTTTATGTGCAGGTCGCTCATTATCCAGAGCATCTATAGAATCTTGCCCCTGCTCAAACTCCCCAGCCGGGATTTTAATCATTTCCGTAATATTACTGTAAGAAGGGACATTATTGACTTCTCTCCCCAGTGCCCCCTCTTCCCTTTTCAACAGTTCCCACACAAAGCTAATAATTTCACTATGTTGGCTTTCATGCTGAATCAAAAAGCGCCACAAACGTTCTTCGCGCTCAATATCAACTACTTCCAAATGTTCTAAAACTTTGCTTCTTACCGTGTCCAGATAATAGAGAATTTCCTCTAAATTAGGTAATTGCACACGTTCTGATTTCGGCAATCCATCAGCCGCCAATAGCTGACGATATTGGGGAAACAAACAAGGTAAACCCGCACTATGTTCTAGTAACCACAAAGACTCAATATAAGCAATGTGCCCTAAATGCCAGCCAACGGGACTAAAATCAGGATGAGGCTGACTACGAAATGTCGAGTCGTCCATCCCCTCAAACAACTTCAGAGTTTTATGGCGACACTCATGTAAAGCACAAGTAATAGATTCTTTGACACTAAATTTGGTTAACTTGGATATCACAGTCTTCTCCCACACTGATAATGCTATTTTCTGGAAAAGTAATCCAATTACCAGTAAATAACGGTTCAGAGGCAATAATTACAGATTGAGGAAAATTTAAATCATCTCTGAGCCAATAAAGCGATGGCGCAGGTGAATTAGAGGCAAAGCGAGAAGCAATCAAACGATTTCCATCGCTAAAAACAATGTTGGCTGAAACTTTGATTGTATGGCGTTTTGCCATTTCTAATAAAGTTACTAATGTATTACGTAAAGCATATTCTGGAGGTCGATGTTTATTAATTTGAGCCTGGGAAAGTAGCAAAGCGAAAATGTGTTCCGAATCAGTATTACCATTAATTTTTTCGTAAAAATCGTTAGTTAAGATACTCCGGATTTTGCGGTGTAATGTTTTGCGAAAATTTTCAATAAATCCATTGTGAATGAATAGCTGTTGTTGATAACTAAACGGCTGACAATTAGCAAAATCTAAAGCTTGTCCTTCTGTAGCACTGCGAACATAAGCCAGTAAACACTTAGATTCTACATAACGGCTCAGACTAGGTAAATTTACATCATTCCAAATAGGTAACGTGTTTTTATATGTAAAAGGTTCAGCCTCTTTTTGATGATGATACCAACCCACTCCAAAGCCATCGGCATTGACAACCCCAGAAGTCATTTCGCGTGGTTGGTAACTCTGAACTATTAAAGAATGTTCAGGTTTATACAATATTTTTTCTAATGAAACAGGTAAACCTATATAAGCGAGTAAACGACACATGTATAAAAAATTACATAATTAGCAAGACTTATTGAAAGTTTGTAGTCAGCGGCTCTAGCCCTTTAAAACCTGGAAACAGAGCGATAAATCGCTCACTACGAACGAAACCTTATTTTACATTTAATTTTGACTTCGCCGTAAAGCTCTGACGGGCATAGCTACGCTTACCGCGTAGCGTCTTGCAGAGAAGGATTTACCCATGCTTTAATAACGGATACGCGGATCAACATAAGCATTTAAAATATCAATTAAAATGCTTGCTGCGACCACTATCGCCCCAAAAAATACGAGTACTCCCTGTACCGTGGGATAATCGCGATCGGAAATTGCTTGATAAAGTCGATTCGCTAACCCAGGCCAAGAAAATGTCACCTCTGTTAAAATTGCTCCACCCAACAGAGACGCAAACGTTAAACCTAAAACCGTAATTACGGGAATTAGGGCATTTTTCAAGGCATGGGAGACTAAAATTTTATTTTCAGTAATACCTCTGGCTCTAGCGGCTTCTACATAATCGGCTTTGAGAGTTTGCTTTAAATTGACGCGGACAATACGCTCAAAAATCCCACTAAGCAAAATTCCCAGAGTCAGACTAGGAAGGGCTAAATGGTGCAATGATGTCAACAACTGGCTGAAGTTGCCCGTAAGCAAGCTATCTATTATATATAATCCCGTAATAGGAGTAGGCGCAGGTAAATTGGGCGGAAAACGGTTGGAATTGGGAAACCAACCTAGTTGTACCGAGAAAATTAATTGTAAAAGCATTCCTGCCCAAAACATGGGAAGTGCGTATGTAATGATACCAAACAACCGCCCCCCAATATCAAAAATTGTCCCCGGACGAGAAGCCGAAAGAGTGCCAGCTACAATACCAACCATGAGTGCAATGGCCATACTCGACACTGCTAACTCTACTGTCGCCGGGAAATACTGTCCAATTATGTCCCATACATGCTGTCCCCGACTGGTTAAAGAAGTACCCAAATCAAAGCGCAGTAAGTTTCCCATGTAATTCAAATACTGTAGCCAGAGAGGCAGATTTAAACCTAGTTGTTGGCGTAATTCCTCTTTCGCTGATTCTGGCGCACGTCCACCGAGAATCGCATCTGCTGGATCTCCTGGTGTGGCTCTCAGTAATAAAAATACGATGGTAATGATAGTCAAAAGTTGCAATGGAGCCAATAGCAACCGAGAGAGAATGTAATATTGTAAAGCTTTAGAGCGAGACATATTTTAAGTAATTCGTAATTAAACCCCCGATGTCTATTCGGGGGATATGAATTTATGATTTTTGAATCAGTCTGTAAACTAGATTTTGAGTGGGGTCAAGTTTGACATTATTTACACCTGTTTGAGCAAAAATATAGTCTTTGGTTTGCCACAGGGGAATATACGGTACATCGGTAGCTACTTGTGTTTGGATTTTTGTAAAAATCTGTTGACGTGCTTGGGGGTTTTGTTCTTGACGCTGTTGGACAATTAGTTTGTTTACAGCATCACTATAGTAAAAGGAACCCTGTGTTCTACTACCGCCATCTTCACAGCCATTAGCAGTTGAACCTTTTTGACAAGACAGAAATGGCTGTACATAATTATCAGGGTCTAAAAAGTCGGGATACCAATCAACTAAAGCTACTGGATATATACCCCTAGAAATATCTTTAAAGAAGGTGGCACTTTCGACTGTACTGGTTTCTATTTGCAATATGCCATCCATTTGTTGATCGGCAAGAGATTTCAGTGTTTGTGCGGCCAAGCTGCGATTAGCTGAACTAGAAGGATACCAAATTTGCACTTTAGCAGGATTTTCTTTGGAGAAACCAGCGCTAGTTAATAATTTTTTGGCTTGCTCAAAGTTAGCATCACCATATTTTTCTTGAAACAATGGCTGGGAAACTTTAAATGTCGTGGGAATCATGCTGTAGAGTGGATCAGCTTGACCAAGCATCACTCGCTCATTTAAGAGTGGCCGATCAATCATCGCTGCGATCGCAGCTCTAACTTCTGGTTGATCTAAAGGCTTTTGATTCCGATTCAACACCATATAACTGACTACACTACCCTGAGCTGTAATCGTTTGCCAATCTCCTTTTGCAGCACCTTGTTCTAAGCTACGAATTTGATCTGGTTGTAAAGTCAGATACGCTACATCTACTGCGCCTGTGCGGAAAGCATTAAACAAATTCACTGGACTCGTCTGAATTTGGACGTTAACGCCTTGATTAGCTGGTTTTTCTCCCCAATATTTGTCAAATACATCTAATCGTAGGGAATCTGTACCATATTGCGCTAACTTGTAAGGGCCAGTTCCCACAAAGGTATTAGGCTGGAATTTACCAGCACCAATTTCGTAAGCTGTTGGCGAAACTGCACAAGCCCCAGAAAATGCCAATAATGCAGGAAATGCGGCAAATGGCTGTTTTAATTGAATTATTAACTCATTTTCACCTGTAGCTTTGACGGATGC
Organism: Anabaena sp. CCY 9613; assembly: GCF_963920895.1. Classification (NCBI taxonomy): domain Bacteria; kingdom Bacillati; phylum Cyanobacteriota; class Cyanophyceae; order Nostocales; family Nostocaceae; genus Anabaena; species Anabaena sp. CCY 9613. The sequence goes on along the minus strand of NZ_CAWUDE010000030.1, from coordinate 14,961 downwards.
TATTGTGTCTGACAGCAAGAAAGAGGGTTTGCCTTTATTTTCAATAAATCGCTGGATGCTAAACTCCATTGCTTTGGCGTTGAAGGGAGTTCCATCGTGAAATACCACTCCCTGACGTAAAGGAATCGTGTAGGTTAAACCATCAGCACTCACCTGAGGTAATGCTGTGGCCAATTGGGGTTGAATTTCCGTGTTACCTGGTTCATAAGTGTACAGGCGATCGCTCATATTAAACACCAAACTCAACGATGCCAACTCATAAGTATCAGCCGGATCGAGGGTTCTCGGTTTCAGTGTTGTACCTACAGTAATTCGCCCATCACCCGCACCAGATGATGAATTAGTTGTTTGCTGACGAGGCGCGCAACTTACAACCAAAAGTAAACACAGACAAAATAAAGATAAGAATTGTGTTATCCTACCCCATCGCCTCGCAGTCAAGGAAATCCAGGTCATAGCATTCAGATTTTTGAAATTAGCGGTCAGTAATGATACTCATACTAGAATATGCGGCCAGGCTACTTAACTTTTTGTAATATACAGCGCGTCTTCATGGCTCGAAAGAGCACAGAGGTTGGGAGCTAAGGCGAACTACCAGATAAAGCTGCAAAATATCTCAGTAATCAAGTCAAAACACCAAAAAATTTTGCTTGGCTGCAATAAGTTGTATTAAATACCAAAATTATTAAGTTAACTTACGACGTATAAATTTTCTTGCCAATATATACCTTTTGTTAGAAGAACGATTTTGTTTTATTAATTATTATTGTTTTGTAGTTAATTCATTTAACTAGCTGAAAGGTAGGTAAATAATCAATTATCTTTCATTTCTAATTTATCCCTTAGGGATAATCTAATTTATTGGGCTTTTACCATTTTGGATAAAGTCAAATATATGCCGAAATGGCAAAAACGTAAATAATGTACCTATGGAGCATTAACATGTTAAATTCGATTTCCAGCACAATTACTCAAATCAGTTCATTTCTGAAAAAACTGCAAGTAAAAAATTTATTTGCTGTTGTATTAGTTGGTTTTCTTGTGCTAACAACAAGTGTCGATGCTAGACAAAATAATCAAGCATTAAGAGAGAATGTCCGCGAGCAGATCCAACAAAATGATGCTCAAAGACCAAAAACTCTCGGACAATGGGAGAAAGAAGCCCGTCAGACCGAAGATGCTCCTATTGAAAGACTCCAGAAGATTGGACAAGAGTCAGGAGAAGCTCTAAAAGAATTTGGTTCAGGCTATGTAGAAGGTGCCAAAGAAACTGTCCGTGACATCAAAAATAGTGCATCCTAGATCAGGGAAATATCTACGGCATTTTGCAGAAAACTTACTTATTGATAGCTGATTTTTCTCAAATTAAGTAAGTCAAATTGATGCTCCCATTTTAAACAGTGGGAGCGTTGATGTTGATATAGATACTATATTTAAACTGTATGCCCCAATATAAATTTATCTGCGTTCATCTATATTATTGAAAATTAGAAAATTTTGACCCGATAAACCCGGAAAACCTAATTTTTCGTTGCTTTTATTCTCTGAAAACTTACACAATAACTCTCTGAACCTCTTATTTATGTCCTTTGCGGTTTGTCTTTTCATGATTTTGGGTACGTCCTGTCTATAAACTGTTAATTCTTTATTGCCATACCTCATGATTGTTACCTCATGATTGTTGAACAGACCATCGCAGGCTCAGTGTCATATAAAAAACATAGCATTTAAGTATAAATAAGTTATAAACAAGCAAGTCAAAGCGGGGATTCAAGTATCACCACCCGAATTTTGCTTTTTGTTTCCTCCATTCTCATGACACTTTTTAGGTAAACTGAGAGATAAGCAAATTAAATTGTGACAGCAATTTGGAGTCAGATGATACTGACATACAGTGCGATCGCATCTATTTACACGCTTGCAAACAAGTCCATCAATAGTTACACTTTTTAAAACATTCTCATTTTTGCTTGGCAATTGCGTAGACGCCCAACAGTTTGTTCCTCAAGGGTGATATTCCCTAACGTCTAAACGTCTTACAGGCGTTTGCCAGGTTCCCCAAGAACCCAGAGACAGTTAGGCGATCGCTACTCGGTAGGTCTAAGCTACTCAGCGTCCCACGGTATTGTCAAACTAGCCACACAGTCTAATTCATCAAGACTAAGTTGTGGTTTAACTGAAAATCCCGGCAATAAAAAAAACTCAGAGAGTTCACTGAATGGCAACTTACGCCCATCAGAACCTCGGTAAGAAAATTGCTTTGTAAACATACTCATCGAGGAGGAGCGTAGTCGATGGGACTACCCTGGTACCGAGTACACACAGTCGTTCTGAATGATCCAGGACGGTTGATTTCTGTACACTTGATGCACACAGCCTTGGTAGCAGGCTGGGCTGGTTCGATGGCATTGTACGAACTAGCTATTTATGACCCCAGTGATCCGGTTCTTAATCCGATGTGGCGTCAAGGAATGTTCGTGCTACCCTTCATGTCACGTTTAGGTGTTACCCAATCGTGGGGTGGTTGGAGCGTTACTGGTGGCCCAGCAACCGACCCTGGTTTCTGGTCATTTGAAGGTGTTGCTGCTGCTCACATCGTTCTTTCTGGTCTATTGTTCCTAGCTGCTGTTTGGCACTGGGTTTACTGGGACTTGGAACTCTTTAGAGATCCTCGCACCGGCGAACCTGCTTTAGACTTGCCAAAAATGTTTGGCATTCACTTGTTCTTATCTGGTCTACTTTGTTTTGGCTTTGGTGCTTTTCACCTCACCGGACTATTTGGCCCGGGAATGTGGGTTTCTGACGCCTATGGAGTAACTGGTAGCATCCAAGCAGTAGCACCAGAATGGGGGCCAGCCGGATTTAACCCCTTTAACCCTGGTGGCGTTGTCGCTCACCACATCGCCGCAGGCGTTGTAGGCATTATTGCTGGTTTATTCCACCTCACAGTTAGACCCCCCGAAAGGCTATACAAAGCTCTGCGGATGGGGAACATTGAAACCGTACTTTCTAGCAGTATCGCTGCGGTGTTCTTTGCAGCTTTCGTGGTTGCTGGAACTATGTGGTACGGTAACGCTACCACCCCGATTGAATTGTTTGGCCCTACTCGTTATCAGTGGGATCAAGGCTACTTCACTCAGGAAATTGAGCGTCGCGTACAAACTAGTCTTGCTGAAGGTGCAACCCTTTCAGAAGCCTGGGCACAAATTCCTGAAAAACTGGCTTTCTACGATTATGTCGGTAATAGCCCCGCCAAAGGTGGTCTATTCCGTACAGGGCCAATGGTCAAGGGCGATGGTATTGCTCAATCTTGGCAAGGTCACGCAGTATTCCAAGATGCTGAAGGCCGGGAATTGACCGTGCGTCGTCTTCCCAACTTCTTTGAAACCTTCCCAGTTATCTTGACCGATGCTGATGGAGTTATCCGTGCTGACATTCCTTTCCGTCGGGCAGAATCTAAGTATAGTTTTGAACAAACTGGTGTCACCGTCAGCTTCTATGGTGGTGATCTCAATGGTCAAACCTTTACAGATCCAGCCGATGTGAAGAAATATGCCCGTAAAGCTCAAGGTGGTGAAATCTTTGAATTTGACCGCGAAACCTTAAACTCTGATGGTGTATTCCGCACCAGTCCTAGAGGTTGGTTTACCTTTGGACACGCTGTATTTGCTCTCTTATTCTTCTTTGGTCATCTCTGGCATGGTTCTCGGACAATCTACCGAGACGTATTTGCTGGTGTTGATGCCGATCTAGAAGAGCAAGTTGAGTGGGGTCTATTCCAGAAAGTGGGTGATAAAACAACCCGCCGGAAGGAAGCCCTCTAATTTTTGGGGACTGGGGACTAGGTGCTGGGGATTGAGAAAGAGTCTTCCTCATCCCCCATACCTAATCCTCAATCTCTTAGAATTGATAAACTATCATTACTTGCTGGATAGGCAGGAGCTTTTAATATGGAAAGCGTTGCATACATCTTGATTTTGACCTTGGCAATAGGAGTTCTTTTCTTTGCGATCGCATTCCGCGAACCCCCCCGTATCGAAAAGAAAGATGATTAATAGGCTGCTCTTATTAAAGTTTTAAGAGCAAATATCATGGTTTATCCGCTGTTACCAATAGTGGTAGTAGCGGATATCTATGTTTATGAAAGAACAGGAAACAAGGTGGAAAAAATGTTTCAATGACTAATGACTAATGACTAATGATTTATGATATAATTTTCTATCTGGAAGTTAATATGTGTTAGTGCTAGCTTTTCTGCGCTAGGATAAAAAAGATGTAGGTGTAACTGCCTGCCGCCTAGTGCCTCGCATATACATCACGCCTATGCCACAACCTTTACGGAGACTAGAACCAGGAACAAATCAGCATGGTCAATCAGAACTTAACCGCTACAGAAATTGGATTCACTCACGAAGATTTCGCTGCTCTACTTGACAAGTACGATTATCACTTCAGCCCTGGCGACATTGTACCAGGTACAGTTTTCAGTATAGAGCCGCGCGGCGCTCTGATTGACATAGGTGCTAAAACAGCAGCCTACATACCTATACAAGAAATGTCTATAAACCGGGTTGATGCCCCGGAAGAAGTTTTACAATCCAACGAAACTAGAGAATTTTTCATCCTCACTGATGAAAACGAGGATGGTCAGCTGACTCTTTCCATTCGTCGCATTGAATACATGCGCGCTTGGGAACGTGTAAGGCAGTTACAAGCAGAAGATGCTACTGTTCGTTCCGGTGTGTTTGCTACTAACCGCGGTGGTGCATTGGTACGCATTGAAGGGCTACGCGGCTTTATACCCGGTTCTCACATCAGCACTCGCAAACCCAAGGAAGAATTGGTAGGCGAAGAACTGCCATTAAAATTCTTAGAAGTAGACGAAGAACGTAACCGCTTAGTTCTATCTCACCGTCGAGCGTTGGTTGAACGGAAGATGAACCGTCTGGAAGTAGGCGAAGTAGTAATTGGTACAGTTCGCGGTATCAAGCCATACGGTGCATTTATTGATATTGGCGGCGTCAGTGGACTGTTGCACATTTCCGAAATTTCTCACGAGCATATTGATACACCTCACAGTGTGTTCAATGTCAATGATGAAGTTAAAGTCATGATCATTGACTTGGATGCAGAAAGGGGTCGGATTTCCTTATCTACCAAGCAATTGGAACCCGAACCCGGTGATATGATTAAGAACCGGGATTTGGTCTACGATAAAGCTGAAGAAATGGCAGCTAAGTATCGTGAACAAATGCTAGCCAAGCAGCAAGGTCTGACTGTTGCGCCTGCGGACGCTGAAGAAGTTGTAGGCGCTGAGGAAGCTGTCGCTGCAACAGAAGAAGCTACAACTGAAGCAACAGAAGAAGCTACAACTGAAGCGACAGAAGAGGTATCGGCTGTCGCTGAGACTGAAGAAGCTACAACTGAAGCAACAGAAGAAATATCGGCTGTCGCTGAGACTGAAGAAGCTACAACTGAAGCAACAGAAGAAATATCGGCTGTCGCTGAGACTGAAGAAGAAATTCCTGTTGTTGTTGAAGAGTAATCCAAAGTTAGTTTTACTGGTTTACGAATAAGAGCATTAAAGTATTGATTAAAGAGGGAAAACCCCTCTTTTTTTATGGCAAATAAGTTATGTGGGGTGGAAACTTTTGGTAAATATTAAATGTAAAGATATCAGCTTTCCCAATATCCAAGCAATTTTTTTTGATAAAAATGGAACCTTAGAAAATTCAGAAGTGTATTTGCGATCGCTTGGACAAAAAGCAGCACGAATGATAGACGCGCAAGTACCCGGAATTGGGGAACCACTATTAATGGCCTTTGGTATCGATGGCGATCGCCTAGATCCTGCCGGTTTAATATCCGTAGCCAGTCGCCGTGAAACCGAAATCGCCGCAGCCGCATATATTGCAGAAACTGGTAGAGGATGGTTTGAGTCTTTAAAAATCGCTCGTCAATCTTTGGATGAAGCGGAAAAATATCTGGGTACAACTACAGCACCATTATTTCCAGGTAGCTTGGAGGTGTTACAGTCTTTGTCAGCCGCAGGATTAAAACTTGGTATTATTTCCGCAGCCAGTTCAGCCGAAGTTCGTGAATTTGTCGCCCGATACCAGTTAAGCGATTACATCCAGATCCAAAAGGGAGTGGATGATGGCCCCAGTAAACCAGACCCAATACTCTTTTTACAAGCTTGTCAAGCTCTGGGAGTAGAACCGAGCGCTACATTAATGGTGGGAGACGCTGTTGGTGATATGCAAATGGCCCGTAATGCTCAAGCAGCAGGTTGTATTGGGATTACATGGGTGGGTAAATTAGATCACGTCCAAGGTGCGGATGTGGTGATTAATCAACTGGATGCGATTCAAGTTTTATAGTTAGCCGTCAATTGTATGTCTTTCGGGAACCGTCTCAGGAAAGCTATCAAAGTAAAGTAGTTTTGGGTGAAGATGCGACTATTTCACCTTTGGCGTTTCCCGATTTGCAAATAATTGTTTTAGAAATGCTACCACCACTAAGTCGGTGTTAAACGTATAGCGATCGCCTGGCTTGAAACTAGTAAAAGGCGATCGCTTGTCTTATTGTGAGAATAGTTAGAGAAAGATTCTAGCCTCTTTTACTATTCCAAGGGCCCCAAATTGCAAAAATAATACCAGGGCTTTGGATATTGACGAACATAGTCCGACCATCAGGTGAGAAGCAAGCTCCACAGAGTTCGCTAGTATTTAGGGCATTACGTCCAAAATTATAAAGTTCTCCGTTGGAAGACACACCTCTTAAGAACTGTTCACCAGAACCATCCTCACAGAGAATGAGATCGCCAGTAGGTGCTACACAAATATTGTCGGGCATGTCGAGATCGTTTATAGATTGAGATTCGACAAACAAATCAATTGTCTCGTCTCCAGGAATGTATCGCCAGACTTGACCACGGCTTACAGGTCCACCGCTAGTAGCACAGAAGTAAAATTCACCGTTGCCATACCAGATGCCTTCTCCACGGGCAAACCGCGCTGCACCCAAATTGCGACCTTGCACGCGTACATTATCTGTAGTTGTTGGATTGGGGTTAGGAATATCTACCCAATCTACAGACCATTTTTGTCCCACTGCGAACTGGCCACTACTTGCACCTGTAGTCCGATTATAAGTTTCGACGGCAAAAGGTTTCCCTAAGATCACCATAGCTTGGAGTTTGCCACCTTCGGCTAACTGACCAGGCACATTGGGAATAAAACGATAGAAAAGGCTATCTCCTCTATCTTCAGTTTGATAAACATATCCCGTTGCAGGGTCTACGGCTACAGCTTCATGATTAAACCGCCCCATATCAATTAGAGGAACTGGATCTACAGGCTCGGTAGCATCAGCTGGAACTTCAAAGTTATAACCGTGTAACTTTGTGACTCCATTACTTGCAGATGGTATAGTTACATCCTCTTCACAGGTAATCCATGAACCCCAAGGAGTTTCACCACCTGCACAGTTACGAATGGTACCACCGATAGAGGCAAACTGTTTGATGAGTTTACGATTGGGCCCTACAATTAAGGTTGTAGTACCACCTCTACAAATAGCATCGTAGCGATTTGGCACTTGTACTTGTGTACCAGAATTATTACTTAGTTCGTGGTTACAAACCACAATTGTTGTGTTTCCAGGCCCTTGAAAAGCTCCCATACCATCATGAGCGCCAGGCACTGGATTGCCATCACTCATTAAATCGCCTGTACGAGCTAAAATTCTATACTTAAATCCTTCTGGTAATTCTAACAAGCCATTGGGATCGGGCAAAAGTGGGCCATATCCTCTACCAATTCTTTGCCCAAAAGCTTTTCTCGCCAGAAGAGCTTCCAAAGGAGATGCCATCAAAGTACCAGCAGCGGTAGTACCTGCTAATGCAAAAAACTTACGTCTGGAAAATGTCATGCGAATGTTTCAGTCACAGATAAACACTGAAATAAAGACTAGGTAACTTAGATTAAGTTTAGGTAATGTTTTAATTAACTTTTAGTTATTATTGAAAGCTAAATATTAAAAAACTTTCCCCAAGAAAAAAGCAATTTTATGGTAATTATCTGGTACAAAACATTTGAAACATTAATTTTAATGAAAATTTTAATAATAAATAAAAACCAGTTTTAATTAGTTTAAACACGATGTAAGGTGCTGATACTATTCCAGCCTAACTTGTCATGATTTCAAAATATATTGTTTGTTTATGTTTATTATATTTGCCTGATTTCAGCGCTTATATAACCGCAGATTGCCTTGACCACAAGAGTTGGATGGTACTTAAGGCTCATAATAATTTCGGCAAGCATGGAAAATCACTAATTTATTTGGACTCATCCACTATTGGCATGATGATAGTGAACACAATTAGTTAAGAACAGTTAACTGGTTATTTATTTCAGGCAATCAAGGCAGAAATTATAATTGCTGGAAAAAAGTAAATATGATGTACCAAAAAAATAGATACCATTTTATGGTATTTTATTTCTGCAAGAATTTTTGAAATTAAATATCAAAAAGCTCCTATTATAATTATCACTCTTAGAGGCTGATTAACACATATTGAAAAATCAAAAACCTGAAAATAAAATTATGTGATAATAGTTAAAATAGTTGCTGCTAATACATCTGACAGCGAGAAGCATGGGAGATTTTGGGCTTCTCGCTTACCTTATAAACTCAAGTTTATCATCAGTCTCAGGATGGATTAACGAAAATTGTTAGCAATACAGACCCTAGTAAATAGTGGTGGCTTAAACACGATAATCCAGCCGCAGAGCCGAAAAGTTCACGTTGCTTAGGGCTGTAGAGTCTAATACCACGTGGAGAAATGGGTAATACTTGGGGTGTTGTTTCTTTTTTAGTGGTAATGTCAACTAAATAAAAGCGTCCACCAGGAGCAAGAACCCGCGCTACTTCACCTAACACCTGTTGCGGTTCTAAATAGTGTAAAAAACTAATAGTACTAAAGACAGCATCAAACTGGCCTGCACTAAACGGTAGAGACTCAGCTTTGCCCTCGATATAAATAAAACGTGGATGATGGCGATTATTCAGTCTTGCCATCTGCAACATATTAGAAGATAAATCCAATCCAGTCCCCTGCAAATCGGGAAATTCAGTTGCCAATCGCTCAAGCAGGCGGCCAGTACCACAGCCCATATCAAGTACATTGGCTTGCTCTGGTAAATCGACGTATTCTAGCAACCGCTTGTGAATAGCCCGATAAATCACTGAAGGAAACAGCCAATCGTAGCTGGGTGCCCAATAGTCAAAAAGTAGCTTTTTGCCACTGATAAAGTTATGAGTCATGAATATACCTACCTTGTGATCTAGGTGATGTAGTAGTTGCTGGGTAGCTTAAGCCATAACTTGATCATAAAACCTGGATATCTAAGACCTTCAAGCCTGTTCTCTGGCTTACCATTAACGTCTGGAATGTCAAGGCTGACATTTGTAGTTAAATGTGTTCCTGAATATGTATGTGGAGAATCAAGGAACAAAACAACACTGCATAAAATCAAATTACCAAGTGTATGTATTTGTAAAGGTTCCAGTGAATAAACTTAATCAATTCAACAATGAAGGGGAAAAATCATGACAAGCTTAACTCGTATCTGGTTACATAATGACCTCCTATACCCAGTTCGTGAGTATTTGGACAACATGGAAATTCATAACGCCAAACTAGCGCATTTATTATGCAGAGCGATACCTGCCCAATGTCCCTTTGAACGAGACGTGACAATGTTTGGTCATCAGTTATTTCACATTCCAGCCATGTGTAAATTAAATCCCCTCTATGAGCAATTGGTAAGTCTGCGTTTTCGTGCGCTTTGTTATCTCGCTGATGAATGCGGTGAAGATGTCACAGCCTATTGCTAAAGTTGGATGGTGATTTAATCAGCAGCCATCGGTAATTACAGACTTACGGTTGTTACTTACGCCAATCTATACTAAGCTAAGTCAACCTAATTAGATGTCTGACTATTTATTAGCCTCAGTACATCTCTAAAGTGTTATCAGTCTGTGTTGTTGCTTAACTTACCCTGCTGAAATCCTTAACATCATCTATGACGCACATCTTGCTGGTTGAAGATGAAGTCAAACTGGCGCGATTGATAGAATTAGAATTGAGTTATGAAGGCTATCAAGTCAGTGTCGCCTACGATGGACTAACTGCACTCACCGCAGCCAGAGAGTTACATCTAGATTTAGTCATTTTAGATTGGATGCTGCCTGGTTTATCAGGCTTAGAGATTTGCCGCCGTCTGCGAAGTACTGGCGATAAAGTACCTGTAATTTTATTAACGGCTAAAGATGAAGTAAGCGATCGCGTCGCTGGTTTAGACGCTGGTGCTGATGATTATGTAGTTAAACCCTTCAGTATTGAAGAATTATTAGCCAGAGTCCGCGCCCACCTGCGAAGAACGAAAGAAGCCGACGCCGCAGATATTTTAGTATTTGAAGACTTGAGTTTACATCGGCGCACACGAGAAGTCTTTCGGGCCCAGAGGTTAATTGAGTTAACGGCTAAAGAATTTGACTTACTAGAATATTTACTCACCCATCCGCGACAAGTCATTACACGCGATCGCATTTTAGAGGAAGTCTGGGGTTATGACTTCATGGGTGATTCCAACATTATCGAAGTTTACGTCCGCTACTTGCGCCTGAAACTCGAAACCAATAACGAAAAGCGCCTAATTCAAACTGTGCGTGGTGTCGGCTATGTCTTACGTGAGTGAATTATCTCTAAATCCGCTACACTTTGGTCAGGGATTCTTAATCCCCAGGTTAAGCTAATTGTTCTACCCCCAAACAAGCTGAGTATGTAAGCATTTGGGGGTTATGCTGATCTCAGGAAAAACTCATTTATTTGATAAATTCTTACCGCAATGGAATTACACCGCAATAAGAGGATGAAGAGGTTGGGCGTTTCGTAGTAGAGTTATTGTCTCTCACAACGAAAACTCAAAAACTACTCTTGCGCCCATGCCCGATATCTTATCACTGTTACACTGAGTCACGCCGATCGCTTGAGGATGGTAAACGGGTGATGTAAGTCTGTGGTGTGCAATTGGTTGATGGGGGTGTAGCCTTTTGAGGAGAATTACTTCCTGGCTTAAACATCTACTGTCGTGCCATAATGGTACGCATCTCGGCTTCTGTGTCTTGAATCAAATCTCCACTAACATCCACTATCACACTATGAATCTTGCCCGTAAACTTGAAAGGCGGTTCATAATCGGGTGTTATGGGCGCACCAGGAGCAATCCCACAGGTGACACCACTGCTCAGACCTAGTGCTAAGGGAGTAGTCACTGGCACATCAATTTGCCCGACCAATTTCTCATCAATATAAAGTTGGGCGCGACCGGGCGTTCCTTTCCCCTTTGCTAAATCTGGCTGACCCGTGACTTTAAACTCAAAACGCAATTGGTGACGACCTTCCGGGACTGACAACCTAGACTCGACATGATATAGCGATCGCGCTACATAGTTATGAACCCAGTGCAGTTTGCCATCTTTAACATAGAAGGAGTACCCACTATCATTACCCCCATGTGCAAGTAATACTCCTTCTGCACCACCTGTAGGAACTTCCACATCAGCAGTAATACTGTGGGAACGATTTAGCACTTTGACGGCACTATTAGCGGGGATTGCCTGAGTGTCGGGATAGTAGACATAGCGGCTACGATTAACAGCAATTTGAGGACGTTCTTCTGCCAATCGTTGCACGCCCCTGCCATCCACAGGCAACACATTGTATTTTCCCGCCTCTACATACCAAGCGGCAATCATCTCAATCAGCTTAGGGCGGTTATCAGCAGCGATATCATAATTTTCCGCAAAATCCTCAGCCACATGATACAGTTCCCAATGATGAGTATCCAAATCTGTCAACGTTTGGGCCGAAATTGGCTCACCAAAAAACTTACCTGCTTCTGTAAATGAAGTACCAGGCCAAGGACAAACCGCCCGCCAGCCATCATAGTAAAGAGAGCGATGTCCCATCATCTCGAAATATTGGGTAAGATGCTTGGTGGGTGCGTCAGCATGATTAAAAGTATGGGCGAAACTGACACCTTCAAGGGGTGATTGAGTGACACCTTTAATCGTTGTCGGTGGTTCAATTTCTAGTAAGTCAAGTACCGTTGGCACTAAGTCAATAGCATGGGCATACTGAGTACGAATTTCGCCTTTTGCCTCCATGCCTTGAGTCCAATGGACAATCAAGGGGTCGCTGATTCCACCGCGATAGGTTTCCCGTTTCCAACGACGGAAAGGCGTATTCCCTGCCCAAGTCCAGCCCCAAGCATAATGATTGAAGGTTTCTGGGCTGCCTAGCTTATCCAGTGCCTTGAGATTTTCCTCTAGGGATTCTGGCACATTGTTAAAAAACAGGTTCTCATTCACTGAACCAGTGGGTCCACCTTCAGAACTTGCCCCATTGTCCGAGATGACCATAATCAAAGTATTATCGAACTCGTCGATAGATTTGAGGAAGTCGAGTAAACGACCGATATGGTAGTCCGTATGGGTTAAAAAGCCGGCAAAGACTTCCATCATCCGGGCATAAAGCCGTTTTTCCGCGGCTGAGAGAGTATCCCAGTGCGGAACATCGGGATCGTGACGTGAGAGTTCGGCATCTGCGGGGACAATCCCCATTTCCTGCTGACGCGCAAAAACCTTTTTTCTGTAAGCTTCCCAACCATCATCAAACTGTCCGGCGTAGGCATCAGCCCATTGTTTTGGCACATGATGAGGGGCGTGCATCGCACCAGGACAGAAATACATGAAAAAGGGTTTATTTGGGGCAACTTGTTTAGCATCAGCGATAAAGCTAATTGCCTTGTCTGCCAAATCTTCGGTCAAATGGTAGCCTTCAGCGGGGGTATTTTCTGGCTTAACGGTGTGGTTATCATAAACTAAATCTGGATAATACTGGTGGGTTTCTCCTCCTAGAAAACCATAAAAACGTTCAAAACCGCGACCGAGAGGCCAGCGATCATAAGGGCCAGCAGCAGAAAGTTGATCTGAAGGGGTTAGATGCCATTTCCCGATCGCATAGGTGTTATACCCCTTCTGTAGTAATATCTCTGAAAGAAACCCATTCTCAAAGGGAATATTGCCATTACTACCTGGAAAACCGATAGAACATTCTGTAATACAGGACATGGCGTTGGAATGGTGATTGCGCCCAGTTAAAAGGCAAGAACGGGTGGGTGAACACAACGCCGTCGTGTGTAGATTGTTGTAGCGCAAGCCATTGGCGGCTAATGCGTCCAAGTTAGGTGTTTTGATGGGACTTCCGTAGCACCCAAATTGTCCGAATCCTGTATCATCAAAAACGATAAATAGCACGTTTGGTGTGTCTTCTTTGGCTCGTAAAGGTTCTGGCCAAGCCGGACTAGACTTATCAACTGTCCGTCCTATGACACCAGGAAAAGCATTACCGGGTTTGTATTCACGCAGAGACATAAATCTAAACTCCTGAAAATATACAAAGCCTAAAAATTCAAGGATTTAATGACTAAACCAATAAAACTCACTAAGCCAATTATGAGTAAAGCCACTCCAATAATTTCCGCACTGTGAGAGTTTTCGTAGCTATAGCGATCGCTTTGAATTTGTTTAAGTTCTAGTAAAGATTTCAATTCATCTACTGATCGGAATAAGCTTTGGAGTAACCTATTTTTTGCATAAATATAAATATCAGACTAATGCGATGATGTTACTGTTTAGAATAGATGCAGGTCAAAACTCTAATACAAAGTTAGGGAGTTCTTGAGCAACTAATCTAGCAATATTTTTACGTTTATAAAAACTAGCATTAGGAACTTGCAGAGATATCAGATACGAGCTAGAGTAAAAGGCTGCGACCCAAAGCAGTTCTAAATAATTGTGTAAAAGTAGTTAAAGAAATACTCAGTACTCTAACCAGTGATCAGCGTTGGGGGGTAATACTGGAATTTGAAGAAGTTTGGCCAGAGGGTTTTGCTCAATTGATTGCAGCTGCTCCCGATTGGGTGCAGTGGATGGGCTAGAATCGTTGTCATTAGCTCCTTAGTAACATCCAATGATTTTCTTTTCATACCCCACTTCACTAGCTAATACCATGAAAAAAGAATGCGACAGATACCCATCACCAAAACCTTGTTATGTCTAACTTTCTTAATGAGGTGAAAAATCTAAAAATTTAATCAGTTTATATAATGAGTCATAACTACGCACAATTTCAGGTTGTATAAGTCGCCACAATATATTCTGGGAACTTGACATAACCTCCACTAGGATTTGTATTGACGTAGCATCTGCGAGAAAAGACGAATTCTCAAATTGTCTCACACTAAACCCCACCCTTTGTAAAGCACGAGTAGTCCACAAAGCCGCAAGACCCTCACCTATAACTATTACTTCTTCTTTAGAGGGTATATTCAGCTGAAACTCCCCAGAAGCAACATCAAACTCCACCCCCTCACTCCGGAAAGTATCAGCAAAAGCACCAGATAAAACTAAATCTTCCGGAGCGCCAACATTTAGAATACCATCAGACGTTAATAGCCAAACTTGGTCAGCCAAACGCAAAGCCAAATCCAAATCATGAGTAGAAAGCAGAATCGCTTGATGAGTTTCCTGCGCTAACTGACGTAATAACTGCATAATTTCCACCCGTCGCGGTAAATCCAAAAATGCCGTTGGTTCATCAAGTAACATCACAATAGGTGACTGCGCTAAAGCACGCGCAATCATAATTTTTTGACGTTCACCATCACTCAACTCACTAACTTGACGTGAAGCCAGATGCTCTGCACCTACAGATTTTATCGCCCAAAGTACGATCGCTTCATCTTCAGGCGTTAAATTTCCCCACCAGTCAGTATAAGGATATCGCCCCAAACTCACCAAAGTATAAGCACAAAGCATTCCCACATC
>NZ_CAWUDE010000029.1:0-43606 GCF_963920895.1 Anabaena sp. CCY 9613 | reverse complement strand
GTCTTGGCTAATTTGTCAAGCTCACTCTATACCAAATTAGATGAGCTTACCCTGGAAGGAGTGTTAGATGTCAAGTGTAGTTTTGGTGATCCTCATTTGGGTGGTAAAGATTTTGATGAAATGATGATTTCTCTGTTGCTCAAAAAATTTGCAGCACAGTATCCAGAAATTTCAATTCATAACCGTGAGGCGGAATTGAAAGAAAAGGCAGAACAAGCAAAAAAGACACTTTCTGTAGAGCAATATTGTGATATCCGCATTCCCTCTTTTGCAACTAAAGATGGCAAAGGAATTGATTTAGATATTGAAATAACGCGCATAGAATTTGAACAAGCGATCGCTCCACTTTTAGAAAAAGCAAGAATTTGTATCCGACAAGCGTTAAATGCTAAAAAAATCCGTCCTAGTGCAATTGATCGAGTCCTGTTAGTGGGTGGGACAACCTATATTCCAGCAGTGCGGAATATGGTAGCAGAAATGTTCGGACAAGAGCCAAAATTATATGTTAATCCAGACTTGGCAGTTGGTGTTGGTGCTTGTATACAAGCTGCTCTGGCTCAGGGATTAATTAATGAGGAAAGTGGCATTATCCTAACAGATGTAGCTCCATTTGGTTTAGGGATTGATGTCGTCAGTATGATTGGTGGACAACTCATGTTGACTTATGAACCGTTGATTCAACCCAACACTACCATTCCTTATTCAGTTAAAAAAACATATACCTTACTTCATGCTGAACAACAGCAAGTTGAAGTTCGTCTATATCAAGATCACACAGGTAAGGCTAAACTTCCTGTAGATGCTATTGATACGGAGATTGCTGGGCAAATTACTGATATACCACCCGCACTAAATGGCAATCCTTATCCAATTGAGATTGAATTTTCTTACGATATTAATGGGATTGCTAAACTTACAGCCAGCATTCCTGATATTGGTAAGAGCGTTGAAATTGCCTACGGACATTCAGACAAACGCATGAGCGATGAGGAGAAACGAGTTGCTATTGAGCGTAGTCAGGAATTGTGGAAACAGAATGAACGGGCAAAGCAATATGAAAGCTTGATAAATAAAGCTGAACGCTTTATGGCTGGTATCCCACCTCAGGAACGATCGCCTCTTTCTCGCGCGGTCATGGATTTGAAAGAGGCCTTGATAACTGACAATTCCAGGTCGATTGATGAAGCGGGCGATCGCCTAATAGACATGATGTTTGAATGGGAAAATCAATTAGGGGTGTAATTAAGATGGCTTACGAACTATACCAAACACTAAATATTCCCACACAAGCATCTAGCGAAGAAATTCGACGTTCATACTATCGACTAGTACGCAAGCACTCACCTGAGAAAGATCCTGAACGGTTCAAGCTTATTCGTGAAGCATACGAAACTCTATCTGATTCTAAAGCCAAGCAAAACTATGATTCACTACAGCAGCATGGTGGACAAATCATTGAATTGCTAAGTCAAGCGGAAGATAGAATGCAGGAGGAAAATTGGACTGAAGCAATTCGTCTCCTCAAACATATTCTAGTGCTTTCTCCTGGTGCTGAAGCAATTCGTAATCGTCTGGGATTATGTTATGTCCATAATCAAGAATGGGATGAAGGCATCAAAATATATCAGATTTTAACTCAATCAAATCCTGATGTAGCTTTATACTGGTCGAATTTTGGTTATGCTTACAAAGAAAAAGCAGAATCTCTTTCAGACAGCGACTCCAGACGTTATAAAATTTATCAAGAAGCTAGAAGTTGCTTTCAGAAGTCGATTTATTTAGAGTCTTTCAATTCACAACCTTTCATAGTGATCGCCCAAACTTATTTAGCTGAAGAAAATTACGCAGAAGCTTTGAATTGGGCTGAAAAAGCTATAGGTGCAGATGGTAAAGTTGATTTCCAAGACTTTGATGCGCTGTTCTTAATTTGTATTATTCATTTACGTAATAATCAACTAGAACAAGTTAAGTCCACAGCAGAACGAATTATTTCTTGTCTACCAGCAGATGAAGATGTACGCAATTATGTCGCAGCTAAATTTGCTGTAATTGGCTTTGAACTGCTTGAACTTGGTACAAAATACATAAATCCTAACATATTAACAGCTGCACTAACTTTCATGGAAGCCGCAAAACGGTTTAGTCCTGGTAATGCTGAAATTGCAAAAGTACATAAGGATATTTCAGAAGTTGTTAGTGCTTTCAATCAATTTGATATTCTCAAAGAGGATTATCAAATTATCAACGGATTTAAAAGATTAGCAGCATTCAGTATTATGAATGCGTTAGGAACACACGAATCTGACTATGAAAGAGAGACAAATTTCAAGAGTATCATCGAAGAAATTAGCAACTCAACAGACAGTGAAGTTCTTGCATCTGCACGGCGGATAAAGTCTACATATCCTGCTATATATCAGTTGAATACTGAATTTTTTGCTCGGCTAGAAAAGGTAGCTAAGGAAATTTCTAGACAACAGCAGCATCAACAGCAGTATCAACCTACTACCAATTCTTCAGACAGTTGCTTTGTTGTCACAGCTACCTACGGCACACCCTATGCACCAGAAGTAATTAAATATCGTTACTTCAGGGATGAATATTTGACTAAGAACATTTTCGGCAGGAACTTTATTAGTCATTATTATCGTTTTGGCCCGATAGCAGCAAGCTACATTAAAAAGCACCCAAATTTAAAAAAACTGATGGCGTTTATACTGGGTAATATAGCTAAATACTTACCCAATCAAAAATAGCCAAATTTAAGTCCAAGATGCCGGATGCAACTAAAATGAGTACTTTTCTATCCTGAAATTGTTCAAGGAGTTCTGAATACTAAAGAACTGAATCAGGCATTGAAAAGTCAAGCAGGCGATCGCTTATCTGAATTCTCAGAGGAAAAACATAAAAGCGATCGCTTACTTTTATCATTGGACTTATCCAGAAATGTACAGCAGCTAAAATAGTGAGTCCTGAGCAAGATGTAATACTCAGGACTCAGGACTTAACATTTAGTTATTCAGGATTGGATTCAGGATAATGGTTACGAATCCGCTCCGCTTCTGGACAATCTTCTGTCAACAGAGGTTCTACATTACCGCGTGGCACTGAGGCTAATTTTTGGGTCACAGAGCCAATGCTTTCGAGACGAACCATCTCCTCCCAAGCACAAACTTCGTCTTCCTCTTCTGTTTCATAGCGTAGAGTGACTAAATCCCCCTCTATATCGAGGATGCGGGCTTTTTCGATCCAGCGTTGCTGGTCCCGCAAAAATACACATACCTCCCGCCCGTCGCAACACAGTTGATAAATCTTGCGGTGTAGCATGTACTGCTTCTGCCTTTTTAAACAACGTAGTTAAACCTGTGAAATTTGGGTTTTACCCCATTTAGATAACACCATGAGAGGTCGGTTCCGTGGTTCAGAATCAGTGCGTCTGATGAATCATAGGTATAGACAGACTCGGTTGTCTTCGTAAGAATCTAGATGAATCATCGACTTGAACTTACTGCACCGGTTGAACTCAATCCCCTTTAGGTCATTCAACGAATGTCTACTTCGTAGAAGTCACACAATTGGGTAACTCTCCTAACCAGGTTAATATTTTCTGATGAGTACTTCCTACAAGTATGTAATAAAAAATACTCTGAATCAAGCTTTAATTGCGGTTGTTTGATTTGCCTACTTGTAATCATTGGCATTGCTGGGAAGTCTGGGAACTCAGCTTTACATTTATCCCTAATGTATTTGATCTTAACTCATTCTCTTGCCGACCTTAATGGTTTTCAACAACATTCAGCAAAGAGTTTTGAGTTGAAGGCGGTTATCTGATGCCACGCGATGGCAAATTTACCGAATTGTGTCCTGTGCGAGAAATTTTATGGGCAGTGGAGATGACGCTTCTCGTTTAATTTTACCTACACTCACTGCATCGTATAGTGCCGTTAGGGCTGCTAAGTCTTCCGATTGATAGCACTTAGTCGCCAACACCTGATGAAGTAGACCCTCAGATTCAACACTAAGATATCCAGTTTGGAAAGCAGATTCAACGAGTGTGCGAATCATCTTGATTAGGGTATGGTGAGAGTTTTCTTATATCTAGTGTGAAACATTTTTGTTCCCGCCTAATTGATATAAAGCAGTAAATACTGGTGATTTTAATTACCTAAAATTGTGATCTGCGTCACAACAGATATGGTTTAGAGAGTTTATGTGACCGTATACTGGAAGCAGATAATACAAAGACAGACAAACCAATAATTTAGTTGCTCAAAAACTAATATTACTGGAAAAATTGCCGAAAATCTTCATCTTCGTGACTTAATTCCACCCAGTCAAGATTTAAAGACCGAAATTTTTGCACCAAGCGATCGCAAGCCGGGCGTTCAGTTGCATAATGTCCAGCATCAATCAAAATTAAACCGCGATCGCGGCTTTCTTGAAACTGATGAAACTTACAATCAGAAGTAAGATAAGCTTGGGCACCAGTTTTGACTACCGCCGAAATATAACTAGCACCAGAACCACCCAACACAGCCACACGGGAAATCTTTTGTTGTAAGTCAACAGTTGGGGAAAAAATTAAATTAGGCGGAGCAAGTCGGGCTTGAATCGTCGTTAGTAACTCCTGTAAAGTCAGAAATGGTTCTAGTAAACCCACACGACCGTAACCTAAACCTGCTTGAGTCGGAACTATGGGGGCGACTTCCTGCAACTTGAAAATTTGCGCCAAAACATCAGCAGTACCATCGTCTACTTGGTCGAAATTTGTGTGGGCACTATAAACGCCGATATTGTGAGTAAAAGCTAACTTTGCCATATCCGCGATGGCCTCACCACCACATAAAGACTTAAGTGGACTAAAAATCAGAGGATGATGAGCAAAAATCAGGTTAGCATTAACTGCGATCGCCTCCTGCATCACGGCCAAAGTCGGTGTCAAACAAACCAACACCCGCGCTGGTTCCTGCAAAACCCCCGGCTCAATTTGCCAGCCACAATTATCCCAACTTTCACACCAAGCAGGATTAGCCCATGCTTCAAACCAACTAATTAAATCAGCAATTTTCATATGTGGTGATCTGCTTTGATTCTTGAATTTATTTGCGTAGGTAGAGAATGGGGCGTCGGGAGTCGGTTCAAAACTAAATTTTTTTGACTTTTGAGTTTTGACTTCCCCAAAGGAGTTTCCCAGTCCCTAACTAGAAATGTGTACCACCAACTCTCTGGTATGACTACGCTGACGGTGTTCC
This sequence comes from Anabaena sp. CCY 9613, assembly GCF_963920895.1. NCBI lineage: Bacteria > Bacillati > Cyanobacteriota > Cyanophyceae > Nostocales > Nostocaceae > Anabaena > Anabaena sp. CCY 9613. The sequence goes on along the minus strand of NZ_CAWUDE010000029.1, from coordinate 38,354 downwards.
CACACATAAATCCCTTGCCAAGTTCCCAAAACCAGATGACCACGATTAATGGGGATATGTTCAGAACTATGAGTTAGTGCTGTCCGGATATGTGCCGGCATATCGTCTGCACCTTCAGCATCGTGGATGTATTTACCCGATTCTGGGACAAGATTGGCCATAAAATTAGCTAAATCAACCAAAACATCAGGGTCAGCATTTTCTTGGATCACTAAACTAGCTGAAGTGTGGCGCAAAAATAAAGTGCAAAGACCCGTTTCCACCCCAGACTCTGCAACTATGGCTGCAATTTTTGCAGTGATATTTTGAAAAGATTTGCCAGTAGTAGAAATTTTCAGTAGCTTTTGGTAGTGAGCCATCTTTAACAGTATCTAGGCTAAAAGAAGTGTGCAAACAGTAATACTGCTTATTAGCATTATAGGTTTATTGCCACCAGACAATTACCAAATATAAACTGCACCCAAAAAAAAGGCAGAACAACGTTTTAACAGCTTACCATTAATAATTAGTCCACTTCCTGAGATTCTATTTTTAGGGAATACGAGAAAATAAATTATCCCCTCTTGTGAGTCTCTTGAGTAATTAGCAGGCAAAATGCCCGCACCACAAGAAACTTTGGGATATTTTTTGATTTGCCAGGTTCTGCATCCAGCTTGTAAATCCATCTCAGATTTATTTGACTTTGCAAGAGAAGGAATTAATCCCAATGGCACACTTGTTTGAAGCATTCACGATTCGTGAAGTCACCTTTCGCAACCGCATCGCTGTTTCACCCATGTGTCAATATTCCAGTACAGATGGATATGCTAACGACTGGCATTTGGTTCATCTGGCTTCGCGGGCTGTTGGTGGTGCTGGTTTAGTAATCACAGAAGCTGCGGCTGTAGAACCGCGCGGACGCATTACTCCCCAAGATTTAGGTATTTGGTCTGACGCACACATAGAAACTTTAGCCAAAATTGTGTCGCTAATTCATCAATTTGGTAGTGTTGCGGGAATTCAACTAGCTCATGCAGGGAGAAAGGCTAGTACAGCCAAACCGAGTAAGGGAGGAAAAGTGTTGAATGAATCTCAAGAAGGTTGGCGGCCTGTAGTTTCTAGTAGTGCGATCGCCTTCAGTAAAGAAAGTCCAGTACCCCAAGCCTTAAGTATTAGCGAAATTCAACAAGTTATTCAAGCCTTTGTCCAAGCTACCAAACGTTCCTTACAAGCAGGTTTTAAAGTCATTGAGATTCATGCAGCTCATGGCTATCTCATACATCAGTTTCTTTCACCCCTGGCTAACCATCGTCAAGATGATTACGGTGGGAGCTTTGCCAACCGGATTCGTCTATTAACAGAAATTGTGGAGCAAGTACGAGAAGTATGGCCCCAAAAATATCCTTTATTTGTCCGCATCTCTGCTACTGATTGGGTAGAGAAAGGATGGAACATTGAGGAAAGTGTAGCTTTAAGCAAACAACTCAAATTACTAGGTGTAGATTTAATTGATAGCTCCTCCGGAGGGATTATACCAGGCATCAATATCCCAGTGAAACTCGGCTATCAAACTCAGTTTGCCGAACGTATTCGCCAGGAAGCAAATATTCCTACAGGCGCAGTGGGTTTAATTAAATCTCCAGAACAAGCTGACAAAATTATTAGCTCAGGAGTAGCCGATTTAGTTTTATTAGGGCGTGAATTACTCCGCAATCCTTACTGGCCACACCTAGCAGCCAAACAACTAGGACACGATAAAATTTGGCCAATTCAATATGACCGAGCTTGGCTTTAACAGTATCAACCCAGTTTCTCTACTGTTTAAATTAGGTGTTCTTACTCCTGATATCCTCTAAAAATCAACAACTAGTTCAAACTTGGGGTGGATGTAAGTGATACGCTCTTTTTATAGTGTCTTAAGTAGTGTTGGTTAAATTAGGAGAATATACTCATGAATTTATTAATGCAAACAGCAACAGGAGAAGCCTCCCATTTTCCTTTAGCTTTTACTTTGGTGTATGTAGTTGGTTTTATTGCTGCTGTCACAATTGGTTCCATCGCTTGGTACAACTCTAAGCGTCCCGCTGGTTGGGAAAGCAAAGATCGTCCTGACTTTGTACCTAAAGTAGACAAAGAAGAAACTCCGGGTGTGGGTGAACCAAAGTCCTAAGTGGTTTTGAGTCGAATTACCAGACGCTGTTTATCGCGTCTGGTCAACTTATTATCTCCACTATCTGGGAGTGCAACTAAATATTAATTTTGCACCTCAACCCAGCGACGATAAAGCTTTTGAATTTGTTTGAGCAAAGCCTGATAAGCAGGTTGCGGAGAATCATTAAGTTTTGTTATTTCTTGTAATTTGGTCAGAAGTCGTGCTTCTTCTACAGCCACTTCCCCATCACTATAAATCAAGCCACTAATGGCTTCAATGAGATTTTCACAATCTTCTTGACTGGGGCGATCGCCTAAATAATCTTGCACCCAGTTATAACATTCTTGCGGTTGCACAGGAACCAGTTCGTACAGCCAAGGCTTAATCTCTGGATCGGTAGCCAAACCTTTTGCTTGAGCTATTTCCCGCAGATATTGCCGTTCTTCTGGCTGGATTCTGCCATCGATCCAGGCAGCTCCAATCAGGATTTTAACTAAATTTTTCACATGAGAATCAGTAACCATCGCTGCCTCCTCCGGTAGATTCGGGGCCTCCACAAAATAGTACAATCCCAAACAGTAATCATTCGGAATCGTTGGTTTTTCTTAAGCGCACCATGAAAAAGCCATCCATATGTTGTCGATGAGGCCAGACTTTAAGCCAGCCTTGGGGTGTGGAATCGGCAAAATAAGGGGAATCAATGCTGGGAGCCTCAATTTGCCAATGGGGATGATTAGCTAAGAAGGCAGAAATCACACCTTCATTTTCGGCTGGATGCAGGGTACAGGTAGCATAAACCAGTACACCACCGAATTTGACAAACTTTGATGTTTGTGCTATTAGTTCTGCTTGCAATATTGAAAGTTGCTGGACAGATGCTGGTGTTTGTCGCCAACGCGCATCAGCGTGACGGTGCAAAGTTCCCAAACCAGAGCATGGTGCATCGAGTAAGACGCGATCGCCTATATGATGAAATTGCGGTAAATTGCGGCTATCACCCGTGTAAATTTGGATAGATTGTAAATGTAGCCGTTGAGCATTTTCTTTGAGTTTACGCAATCGGGAAGCAGTGCGATCGCACGCCCATATTTTTCCTGTATCGCCCATCAACTCAGCAATATGAGTCGTTTTCCCCCCTGGTGCAGCACAAGCATCAATTATCTCCTCACCTGGTTGGGGGTCGAGTAAATGACTAACCAGTTGGGCGCTACTATCTTGTACAGACCACCAGCCATCACTGAAACCGGGGAGATTTTGGATTGCACCGACACTACCAATTAATCGTAAAGCTTGGGGTAAATGAAGAATCCGCTTCACCAATACACCAGCCGCCTCAAAAGCCGTCTCCACCTCCTCAATTGTCGTCCGTAGGGGATTAATTCGCAGGTCAATTGTCGGTGTTTGGTTCATCCAATCACACAGTTGTGCTGTTTGAGCCAAACCCAATTCATCGAACCACACCTGAATCATCCAATCAGGAAAACTGTGTAAAATTCCCAAACGTTCCACCGGATTTTCTGGTAGTACTAAAGGTTCTGGTGATTTGTCCGCCAGACGGATATAATGCCGTAATAGACCATTGACAAAACCCGTCAAACCAGAAAAGCCATTTTCCTTAGCCAGTTGGACAGTAGTATTCACAGCCGCCGAAGCCGGAATCCGTTCTTGATAACGCAGTTGGTATAAACCCAGATGTAGAATGCTGCGGAGGTCTTTAGGTTGTTGGTGAGATTTTTTGGTGGCCAGTTGATCTATCAAAGCGTCAAGGGTACGTTGCCTTCTGACACTGCCATATACTAATTCTGTCAACAAACGGCGGTCATTACCAGGTAAATTAACCTTTTGTAGCACTCGGTCTAAAGCGACATCAGCATAAGCCCCTTTGTGAACATCTCGCAAAGCGACAAAAGCTATTTGACGGGGGTTTGTCATCGAAAAATTTAAATCAGGGATGGGCAATATTTACCATTATCGCTCCAGGCGATCGCGGAGCGGATGGAAGGGCGATCGCCCACTCCATCACCCTCTTGTCTAGCATCACATATGGAACTGATGCAAAAACCCTACTTACAACTGAGATAGTAGGCTTTCATACTCTGTATGTGACCCTACCCAAAACCAAATAACTGTATCTCCCTCTAACTGTCCAACGGCTCGATAGCTTCTGCTGACTCTTGCAGAATAAATAGGTAATTCTGGATGCACTTTTTTGAAACGTAAACTGGGATGGTTTGAGTTGTGTTTAAATTGGCGATATGCTTCACGGGTTTGCTCCCGCACATTTTCAGGTAAATTACCAAAAGCTTGGCGAAACTGAGAAGTGATACGAGAATTCACAATGTATCGGGATCTAATTGTTGAGTTTTACCTGCACGATATTCAGCCATCGCTTGAGATGCCAAGAAAGCTAGGGCATCTGAAGAACGCTCAAAAGCTTCATCCCATCGCTTTTCATCTTCCAGTTCTTCTAAAATCATCCTAGCCATAGCATCTTGTTGACTGGCTGGTAAGCTTTTGAGTTGGATAATCGCTTGTTCTAGTAATTCTGTCATAGTGAATAATTATCCTCTGTTTGATTAATTTTCTCACAGAGTCAGAACTGGGAGGAAATGCTTTAAATTACAACTCACAAGACTGGGAAGGATTCTCCGAATCAAATTGCCCAAAACTGATTAATGCTAAATGCTCAGGATTTCGCATCAACTCCTTGGCCAACAAAAAGCCAGTAACAGTCCAGGTTTGATATCTCCTAGCTTTTTTACCAATTAATAACCCCCGCGTACCATCGTAATATTCCGGCCAATGGTCTACACTTAACCGTGCTTGGGCAATTTCCAAAGCTTGTTTGCCAATATAGCTTCTACCTGTTTTTTGAGCCGCCGCAATCAAAGACCACAATAATACTGGCCAACTACCACCATTATGGTATGACCACGGAATATTTCTGGGGTCACAGCCAGTAAAAATTCTGTACTCCTCTTTTTCTACAGCCGGAAAACAGATTTTCATCGGCATTTCTCCCACTAAGTCATCCCACTGTTCCTCAATGAGATTCATAATTGCTTGGGACTGTTGTTCGCTTGCTAACGAGGAAATAATAGCCATCATATTTCCCAGTGCAAAGAAACGAGTATCTAATTGCGATGGGCCAACATTACCTGCTAGGTAACCACCATGTTTAGGCAACCAAATCGCCAAATTAGCATAGGGAATTGAATCAGGATAGATATTAAATTGATTAACTGCTGACTCTCCGTATTCTTCACCCTTAAAGCGATAAATCTGATTCAATCGCTTCATATCAATCCAATAATGATGGCGAATATGATCTCTTAATAAAGGTAAGCGGTTATCAATCCCAATGACAATTTCTTCATCACCTGCACAAATCAGTAACTTTCGCGCCGCCCGCAATGCAGCATAAAATAAAGCCTGAATTTCCAACGGATAACCATAGATACCCATGCGCCGATAAATCATACAAGCGCCATCGGGAACTAACAGCGTTGGGTACATATCAAATCGCGTCGCCAAGCAAAGTTCCATAATTAACATGATTCCTTGCTGGAATTCTGGTTGCAAGGCGAAACTGATATCTTTTGTAGCTTTTACATAAGCGTATAGTATAATGACCCACCACAGACAAGAATCAACAGGTGTAACTCGGGCGATCGCATGTTCGCCAAAATCCGCTTCTAAGTATTCTTGCCCATTATCTGAGACAACTTTGAAGCTAGCTGGTATCAAACCTTGACCAGGAGTATAAGCATCTAATTGGCTTTTTTTAGGCTGTAACTTTAAAGTTTCTTCTAGAAAATTCCGAACAATATCATATTTACCTTTAATTAAAAAAAGTAAGGCTGAAGCAGCAAAATCTCTGATAAAACAATGGTCATGATGCAAATCGCCTAGTGAAGCGTCACAGGTAGCAACCGTACCTACAGGACGGCCTTGATAATAAATAATCGACTTTTCTAAAATTTCCCACGCCTGTTTCTCTAAGTCATCAACTATTACTAATTCCTCTCTTTCCATTGCGAGAAACGCTCCATTTTGATGGGATTTTGGCAAGAGAAAAATTAGATTTAACTCCGCCGTTTCAGTGTGTTTTCTTGGCGATGAATATAGACCCACTCAACTTTTTGCCACGTTCAATTGGGGGCGATATTCCACCGTCCATATTCTCAGGATAACCCAAGTTTCTCATTTACTTTATTGTCCCATAGGCTCCATATTCAAAGTGATCACAAAGAGCAATTTAGAAAATAAAAAAGCCCCTAATAACTACAAAGGGGCAGTAACTTTAAGGTTTATTTTGGACAATTTACACACTGCAATTGAAGTATCACCAGACTTATTGCTACTTTAATGAGACAGAAATGGATCTACACTGCCAATTTCAAATTCACACGCTCTAGAAATTACTTCTGGAGATAATTCATCAAAACTAACTAATGATAAATAAATAGGATTATCCATCAGTTCTTTAGCTAATAAGAAACCAGCAATTGTCCAGGTTTGATATTTCCTAGCTTGTTTGCCAATTAAACGTCCCTTCTTGCCATCATAATACTCCGGCCATTCATCTTCACATAGGCGTGACTTGGCAATTTCAATAGCCTTTCTTGCCAAAGCTATTTTGTTGGTTTTAACAGATGCTGCTGCCAACATCCACATTAAAACAGGCCAACTACCAGCATTATGATATGACCAAGGAATGTTTTTCGGGTCACATCCTGTAACTATTCTGTACTCTTCATTTTCTAAGGCTGGGAAACAGATTTTCATCGGCATATCTCCCACCAAGTCGTCCCATCGTTCCTCAATTAGATTCATAATAGCTTGTGACTGTTCTTCGGTGGCTAAATCAGAAATGATCGCCATCAAATTACCCAGCGCAAAGAAACGCGTATCTAACTGCGATGGCCCCACATTCCCAGCTAAATAACCGCCTTTTCTTGGTAGCCATTTATCTAATTCATAGTAGGGTAGAGAATCTACATAGATATTAAATAAATTGACCGCGGCTTTGCCATATTCTTCACTCTTGAAGCGATAAATTGCATTCAGACGATTAATATCGATCCAATAATGCTGGCGAATATGCGCGCACAAAAGCGGTAAGCGGTTATCAATGGCGGCGACAATATCTTGATTACCTTGGCAAATTAGCATCTCCCGCGCCGCCCGCAAAGCCGCATAAAATAACACTTGCAGTTCCAAAGGATGCCCATAAATGCCCATCCGACGGTCAATCATACAAGCACCGTCAGGAACCAACAGTGTGGGATACATATCAAAACGATTCGCCAAGCAGATTTCCATAATTAACCGGATACCATTTTGGAAATCAGGTTGATAGGCTATGGAATAATCTTTGGTGGCGACTATATAAGCACGCAATAAAATAATCCACCACAGACAAGAATCTACTGGAGTAACTCGGGCGATCGCGTGTTCGCCAAAATCCGCTTCTAAGTATTCTTGGCCATTAACAGATACAACTTTAAAGCTAGCCGGAATTAACCCTCGTCCGGGCTTATATGCGTCTAATTCTCTTTCTTTTGGCTGCAACTTTAAAGTTTCTTCGAGAAAATTCCGAACAATATCTGTTCTACCTTTAATCAAAAAAATTAAAGCTGACGAGACAAAATCTCGGACAAAACACTGGTCATAATTCAGTGCTTCCACAGACACATCATAAGCAGCTACAGTCCCAATGGGGCGACCTTGATAATAGAGAATTGACTGTTCTAGCGCTCGCCATGCTTGTTCTTCTATATTCTCATCTGTTAGTAATTCATTTATTGGCATCGCCATAGTAACTCCATTGAGGGGGTGAATGTGTAGTGGATGCGCCTTCATTAATTACTGCTATTTTTAGCATAGCAAAAGCTATGTTTTTCATGGCAGAGTTATTTTAATAAATAACCTATAAACAATCGATTAAGTTGATAATTTATCAGCCAATAATTTATTTTTAAAAATGATATTTTGGGTGATTTGCAATTAACGGTTTTTCACCTCAAGCAATACCGTGATATCTCAGAACAATCACATAAGATATATTTCTAGATTATTCGTCCCATAGTCTGTACATCAGGAACTTTACCTACCCAAACAGAAATATATCTCCGGTATTGTTCAAGGGGTGCTATTTAAACTATTCGCAGTATATTTACTGAATCTTCATTTAGACCTGAAAATTGCCAATTAAATTATTCCCCTATAAGTTAATAATTTATAATGTTTTTTCAGAATATGCAATACAAACGCGGAAAAATTTTAGATATCAATACTCCTATGGGGGTATATATATTAACTTAATTTTCTATTAAATGGTGGATTTTAGGGAATAAGCTCGGAAAATATATATTGCACATAACTTAAAATAGGTGCAGGTTTTTCGCTACATTTTACAAATTTACAGGTAACTCTCAATATTGACTGAAAGTAATTATTGAAACAATCATCAAGCTTTCATAATGAGAGTGGAATCATCGTGACTATATGCAAGTAATATTGAGTAATTTTGCTTAATTTATAAATAATTTACATAGAACAGTTATTAAACTAAATAATTAGCGAATTAGTCATTTTTTGTCTTGAAATTCTTGATAAGTGCGATTAATTGCTGGCATTGAAGTTTGGTTACTGGCAGAACCGTTAACATCAATGAGTTCTGGTTTAATTGGTGATTCACTAATAACCAAACTTTGTACAGTGCCGGCTAATTTGCGTTCTTCTTTGCGCCTTTGCGTCTTTGCGTGAAACAAAATTCCTTTTTCTCCTTTATCTTCAAGTTCATAGCCTGTGAAGGTATTGTAATAAAAGCGATTATTGGATAAAACAAAGAATTTATATGACTTCAGTTTCTCCTCACAAAAAAGCCAAAGCCCTCAAACCTACCAGCCGTCGCCCTGCTAAAGAACTTTGTAGCGAGTGCGGACTGTGTGATACATACTATATTCACTATGTCAAGGAAGCTTGCGCCTTTATTAATCAGCAAATAGGCGACTTAGAAGAAAAAACCCACAGGCGATCGCGTGACTTAGAAAACGACAATGAACTCTACTTTGGTGTGCATCAAGACATGATAGCCGCCCGGAAACAGCAGCCCATCGAAGGCGCACAATGGACGGGTATCGTTAGTAGCATTGCCATTGAAATGCTCAATCGCGGCTTAGTGGAAGGTGTCGTCTGTGTGCAAAACACTAAAGAAGACCGCTTTCAACCCATGCCTGTAATTGCTCGTACCCCAGAAGAAATACTGGCAGCGAAAGTAAATAAACCAACATTATCGCCCAACCTATCTATTTTGGAACAAATAGAGCAATCCGGAATGAAGCGATTATTAGTAATTGGTGTGGGTTGCCAAATTCAAGCACTCAGGGCTGTGGAAAAACAACTAGGTTTAGAAAAGTTGTATGTCTTAGGTACACCTTGTGTAGATAACGTGACCCGTGCAGGACTGCAAAAATTCTTAGAAACCACCAGCCGATCGCCTGAGACAGTAGTACATTATGAATTCATGCAAGACTTCCGGGTGCATTTCAAACATGAAGATGGTTCTACAGAAACAGTGCCATTCTTTGGTTTGAAGACGAATAAACTTAAAGACGTCTTTGCCCCTTCCTGTATGAGTTGTTTTGATTACGTCAACTCACTGGCAGATTTAGTTGTGGGTTATATGGGCGCACCCTTCGGTTGGCAGTGGATTGTGGTCAGGAATGATACAGGTAAGGAAATGTTGGATTTGGTGCAAGACCAGTTAGATACCCAGCCTGTGATGTCTCAAGGGAATAGGAAAGAGGCAGTGCAACAAAGTATTCCTGCTTACGATAAGGGTGTGACTTTGCCCATGTGGGCGGCGAAACTTATGGGTGTGGTGATTGAGAAGATTGGGCCTAAGGGTTTGGAGTATGCTCGGTTTTCCATTGATTCGCATTTTACACGGAATTATTTGTATGTGAAGCGGAATCATCCACAGAAGTTAGAGGAGCATGTACCGGAGTTTGCGAAGCGGATTGTTGGGCAGTATAAGTTACCGGAGTAATGTTTCGCGCAAAGGCGCAAAGGCGCAAAGAAAAATGAATGAGAATCAGATCGCTAAGGAGGTTGTTGATGCTGCGTATAAGATTCACACAAAGTTAGGCCCTGGACTACTGGAATCAGTGTATGAGGCAGTTCTGGCTTATGAATTAGAAAGTCGAGGATTATGGGTAGTTCGGCAGCAACCAATTCCATTAGTTTATATGGGTATACACCTAAAGGAAGGCTTTCGTTCTGACCTCATTGTTGAAGATAAGGTAATTATTGAAATCAAATCCTTGGAAGCCGTTCATCCAGTACACAAAAAGCAACTGATCACATATCTTCGCCTTGCCAACAAGCGCCTTGGTTTGCTCATCAACTTCGGTGAAGAACTGATTAAAGATGGCATAACACGACTTGTCAACGGACTATAATCACCTCATAAGACGCAAAAGAAACTCTTAATTCCTTTGCGTCTTTGCGCCTTTGCGCGAAACATTCTTATACCATCCCCACAGCGTCCATCGCCGCCTCTAGCGCGATCGCCACATGAGTCCAATGAGTCCCCCCTTGGCAATAAACCACATAAGGCTCTCTTAAAGGCCCATCCGCCGAAAACTCCAAAGTACTCCCCTCAATAAAAGTCCCCCCAGCCATCACCACCTGGCTCTCATACCCCGGTATATTATCGGGAATAGGGTCTAAATAAGAACCCACAGGTGAATGCTGTTGTATCGCCTTACAGAAAGCAATTAGCTTGGCAGCAGAACCCAACTTAATCGCCTGAATCACATCCCCACGCGGCGCCAAGGGTGCAGGATTCACCGGATAACCCAACTTATCAAACACATACCCAGTCAAATGAGTCCCCTTCATCGCCTCCCCCACCATCTGGGGAGCCAAAAATAAGCCTTGGAAGAGCAGACGGTTTTGGTCAAAGGTCGCACCACCATAACTACCAATACCGGGAGCAGTCAAACGACAAGCAGCTGCTTCTACTAAATCAGCTCGACCAGCCACATAACCACCGGCGTTGACAATCGTCCCCCCAGGATTTTTAATCAGCGACCCCGCCATTAAATCCGCACCCACATTTGTCGGTTCTTTGGTTTCAATAAATTCGCCATAACAGTTATCTACAAAACAGACAGTATTGGGGTTTTGTTGTTTAACTAGATGAACTATTTTTTCGATATCCGCAATTGATAAACTCGGTCGCCAGGAATAGCCGCAAGAACGTTGAATTAATACTAAACGCGTATTCTCAGCCACACTATGAGATAAGGTTTGCCAATCTATAGTTCCTTCTGGAGTTAGCTCCAATTCACGGTAATTTATGCCAAACTCAATAAGGGAACCTTGACCTTGACCCCGCAAACCAACGACTTCTTCCAGCGTATCGTAAGGAGAACCGACCACTGCTAACATCTCATCTCCAGGACGGAGAACACCAAATAAAGCACAGGCGATCGCATGAGTTCCAGAAACAAACTGTACTCGCACAGCCGCAGCTTCAGCACCCATGACTTCGGCAAAAACTTTATCTAAAGTTTCTCGTCCTAAATCATCGTGACCATAACCACTAACACCAGCAAAATGGTGTGCGCCTACACGGTGATTACGAAAGGCATCCAAGACTCTTTTTAGATTATGCTTGACCTGAGCGTCAATTCCAGAAAAAATCTCTATCAATGCCTGTTCTGCTTGTTGCAGCTGTTCCAAGCTGTTCATTAGTTCCTCTTTCAAAAAAAATTATAGATATGCGGATTTTCCAATCGCGCAGATTAGGCTGGACAATTTCAATTCGGGTTATTGCATGACAATTGCTACTTCAACTAAACCTCAAGTTAACTGGGTAAATACCCTGTTTTTCGTTTTTCTGCACATCGGCGCGCTTTTTGCCTTTGTTCCTGGTAACTTTAGCTGGGCGGCCGTTGGTGTGGGTTTGTTTCTTTATTGGGTGACAGGTGGTCTAGGTATTACCCTGGGATTTCACCGCCTGGTTACCCACCGCAGTTTTCAAACTCCCAAATGGCTAGAATATTTCTTGGTTTTTTGTGGGACATTGGCCTGTCAAGGTGGACCAATTGAGTGGATAGGGACACATCGCATTCATCATATACATTCTGATACCGAACCAGACCCCCATGATTCCAATAAAGGCTTCTGGTGGAGTCATATGGGTTGGCTAATTTATCATTCTCCCTCTCACGCTGACGTTCCTCGCTTCACCAAAGACATTGCAGAAGACCCAGTTTATCAGTTTTTACAGAAATATTTCATTTTGATTCAGGTGGCACTAGGTTTATTACTCATGTACCTGGGTGGCTGGCCTTTTGTGGTTTGGGGTATCTTTGTTCGCATTGTCTGGGTTTATCATTGCACCTGGCTTGTAAACAGTGCTACCCACAAATTTGGTTATCGCAGCCATGATTCAGGCGATCGCTCAACTAACTGCTGGTGGGTCGCCGTGCTAGTGTTCGGTGAAGGCTGGCATAATAACCACCATGCTTTTCAATACTCAGCTCGTCACGGGCTGGAATGGTGGGAAATCGATTTAACTTGGATGACCATTCAATTGCTGCAAGTATTTGGTCTAGCGACTAATGTCAAGTTGGCCGACAAAAAGCAGTAATTTGTCAACTCATGGTCAATAGTGGATAAATTACAGAATTTGTTCACTATTGGCTAAAAAGTAATTTCTACCAACAACTAATAACCATTCACACTCTCGGAAAATATTGACCACAGCTACTAAAAATAGTGCGCTTGTGTAGCTTAGGTTGCTATAATCCGAGACGCTAATGTTAAGAAATTTTGCGACAAGTCACTGTTTTCGGTGACTTGACAGTAACGCGTGTTGTTTTCCAGGTGTCCATGACTACATCAATAATCAACAGCCAAAAATTAGGCGATGACCTCGGCGATCCCAACCTGAAGTTAAAAGATATAATCAAAAGCTTGCCACGGGAATGTTTTCAAAAGAACCGTCGTCAAGCTTGGACACAAGCTATGCTCAGTGTCTCTATGGTTGCCTTGGGCTACTATATGCTGACAATCAGTCCTTGGTTTCTCTTGCCCCTAGCTTGGATTTTTACAGGTACTGCTTTAACAGGTTTTTTTGTAATTGGCCATGATTGTGGTCACAGATCTTTTGCCAACCGTCGTTGGGTAAATGATTTGGTGGGACACATATTTATGATGCCTTTAATTTATCCGTTTCACAGTTGGCGGATTAAGCATAACTATCACCATGCTCATACCAATAAGTTGGATGAGGATAATGCTTGGCATCCCATTAGAACACATGTGTTTGCCAATTGGACTCCCTTCAGACAGTCAGCCTTTGAAGGATTCATGCGTAAGCGTCTGTGGTGGGTAGGTTCCATAGGACATTGGGCAGTAGTGCATTTTGACTGGCGGAACTTCAAAACCAAAGACCAATCAAGTGTAAAGCTTTCGGTGGCTGTAGTCGTTGTATTTGCTGCGATCGCATTTCCTCTGTTGATTGCTACAACTGGTATTTGGGGATTTGTCAAATTTTGGCTACTCCCCTGGATGGTTTACCATTTTTGGATGAGTACCTTCACTATCGTTCACCACACTACCTCAGATGTGCCATTTGTGGCAGCAAACAAGTGGAATGAGGCTTTAGCACAGCTATTTGGTACCATTCACTGCGATTATCCCCGATGGGTAGAAATCCTGTGCCATGATATCAATGTCCATGTTCCGCATCACATTTCTACTGCTATTCCTTCTTATAATTTGCGGATGGCTTACAGTAGCATCAAGGAAAATTGGCAGCCTTATCTACATGATGAATGTCAGTTTTCTTGGTCTTTAATGAAGCAAATTACAGACGAATGTCAATTGTACCAAACTGATATTGGTTATCAAACTTTCAACGAATATTACGCAGGAAAATAAATAGCATTGCCAGTAGTTGGACTATGAGCGTATTTGCTGTTTGCAATATCGTTTATTATCCTGTAAATTGAATAGATTCTGGTAATTCTTTATCTACTTAAATTGTTAGGTGAATTACCAGAATTATCTTCTTGCGTATTAGTCAAAGCTGATACTAGAGATATGTCAAAAAAATCCGATTTATATCCCACAAAAGAATCCAGTGCAATCAAATACCATCGCTTTTAATAATCCTGATGACTGTAATTTGTCTGAAGAAAAAACCCAACTGCCCTTTACTCTTCAGGATTTGAAAGCCGCAATACCTGCTGAATGTTTTCAGCCTAGTGTGACCAAATCCCTATTTTACTTTTTTCGTGACATCCTGATTATCAGTGTGCTTTATGCCGTAGCACATTATCTGGATTCTTGGTATTTTTGGCCTATTTTTTGGGTCATGCAAGGAACAATGTTTTGGGCTTTGTTCGTAGTTGGGCATGACTGCGGACATCAATCTTTTTCTAAACAGAAATGGCTCAATGATTTAATTGGACATTTATCTCACACACCGATATTAGTTCCTTATCACGGTTGGAGAATTAGCCACAGAACTCACCACAAAAATACTGGCAATCTAGATAACGATGAAAGCTGGTACCCTGTGACGGAATCACAATATAAGGAAATGCCCTTGATGCAAAAGATAGGCAGATATTATGTCTTTCTTTTGGCTTATCCTGTATATTTATTTAAACGTTCTCCGGGTAAGGAAGGCTCTCACTTTTCACCGAGTAGCCCACTTTTTAAGCCATCTGAAAAATGGGATATTATCACCAGTACTGTACTCTGGATTGGCATGGTAGGTTTGCTGGGTTTCCTTACCTATCAATGGGGTTGGATGTGGTTACTAAAATACTACGCCATGCCTTACATTGTGTTTGTAATTTGGCTAGATTTGGTGACATTTTTGCATCATACAGAGCAAGATATTCCTTGGTATCGTGGAGAAGATTGGAATTTTCTCAAAGGTGCAATTTCTAGTATTGATAGAGATTACGGTTTTATCAATCATATCCATCACGATATTGGTACTCATGTTGCTCACCATATTTTCCTCAATATGCCTCACTACAATTTACTGAAGGCGACTGAGGCGATTAAACCAATTATGGGTGAATATTTCCGTAAGTCCTCAGAACCTATTTGGAAATCGCTATGGCGTTCTGCTATTAGCTGTCGTTTTGTCCCGGATACAGGTAGTAAGGTTTACTACACTTCGGATAAGAAGTAGATGACTAGCAGATGAAAATCTGGTGTTATGTAGTCCGCTTGTGCGGACTTTTTTTTGTCTCACACAAAGAGGAGAATAAAGATATTGAGTGTTGATTCTAAAATTGGATGGTAAATTTAAGGTGAAGGATATCTAAAAAGTTGTATGACTCTCACTATTAAAGATTTTGAGCTAGTCCCTTAATTGCATTCCAAGAAAATACTCAATGGATCTGGTTTATTTTTGAAGTGGATCTGATTGTGGCGGATGCCAACCTGCTTCTACCCAAAAACGACGAGCCACTTGAATTGAAGGCTCATCCCGACGTTCATCATTGAAGTCAAAGCGATTGCAAGTTGCTCTCCCTGTAAGTGTTGTACCGACAATTTTTATACCGTCTTTTGTCCAAATAAAATGATCTGACCATTGTTGCTGACGAGGATTAAACAAAGGTACTTGTTCTTGGGTTTGAGGATCAGTAGCTAATATGAAATTGTAGTGACGCTCATTACAGCGATGACAAGCTAATGCCAAATTATCCAGTTCATCAGAGCCACCCAAAGACTGGGGCATAATATGGTCAATGGTAAAACGGTCTGGACTCAGATATTCTGGAGAGTGACAGTATTCGCAAAGAAATTTAGCTCTTTGTCTTACAAGTCTTCGAGTTTGTTCGGACACCATTGACTTTTCGCTGCTAGTTGAGCATTAATCAAAGTAAAGATTCGCTCTAATTCGGAAATACCTACATATTCAGCTTCTTCTTCAGGAGTAAGAGTATTACTTTTTTTCTTTTCTAAAAGTTCTTCAAAACGTGACTGTAGTTCCTCAGTAAATTTAAATAGGTAGATGTTACCAAATTCGCTCATCCTCATGCCAGAAGATATTAAGGATGATGGTTGAACCATTAGTTGAGTCGTCATGGTGTGTTCACGGTGTCTTTAGTTATATTGTGCCTTAAATTCTAATTTAGAATACTAAGTTTTCTATTTATGTTGAGTATATTTTTCATTCTTGTTAAGCAAAGCTATGCTACAAAGGCTTGATGATTAGATTTTGCTAATTGGCTGACTACTTTTCTCCCTCAGTTACTTACTGAAGAAAAGGGAAACTGGTTACCACCTGTAAAAGTCACGAATCCTAACGACTTTTTACAATCTCATTTTCGCGGTCTTAATCTTAGTCGTGCTTGGATGATGGAAGGTATAATTTCAGGGTTGCCAATTGATGATTGTCGAGTTGATGTACTTCGTTGTGCTGCTGATTTACATCGTCAATTTGGGCTAATAGATGTCGCAGATGAACATTATTCCAGTAGTCATTGGTTAGGGACGTTTGCGGTTTATCTCGTAACTGCGCGTGGATTATTTCAGTAACACGCTACATAAGACTACAAAAATATGTTGCTTGCAGGAATTACAGCAATTGCTTTTCGGAAACTAGACAAGGCGTTTTTCTAAGAAAAGACTTAATGGATCTGGTTGATAATCTCCAAATGAAGGGATTCTATAAAAACCAAGTTTTTCATATAGTCCAATGGCTTCTGGTTGATAGATGCCTGTTTCTATCCGCAGCGTATAAATATTGGACTGCTTTGCGGTTAATTCTATTTGATTTAGGATTTTTTTGCCAATTCCTTTCCCTCTAAAACCGGGTTTCGTATACATACGCTTCACTTCTGCGTAACCCTCTGGAAAATATTTTAAAGCTCCACAGCCAACTGGTTCATTGTTTAATCTGGCAAGGAAAATAGTGACCGATTGATGAAGTAGATCAGAAATATCAAGACCGTGATTACTCTCAGAAGGATAAAGAGCCGCTAAATAATTATCCAGTTCCCTAATCAATTCTTGAATAGCAGAACAAGTGGGATTTTCAGGGGTAACTACTATTTGTGGCAAAATCATTTAACATTCCCCACTGCTAAAACCGTCCATTCCCCTGAACGATGTGTTTCACAGTGGTTAGAGTTTCCAAACTAATAAATCCCCGGCGGTGTCCTTTTTGATTGGACATACCAAGAAATACTGAGTCTCCCCGTGAAGGGTTACGTGAAAAACGTGGCGAGGTGTTGATGTAGGTGGAGGCGCTGTTCACACCCAAGGCAAACTGGCGACTTTCTTGATAAGATTCCGTGACAATAGAGTCAGCATGACCGCTACTATATTGATTAATCCAGGCGATCGCATCTTCTAAACTATCTACCAGTTTAAAGGCTACGGTTTTTGTTAAATAAGCGCTACCCCACTCGCCTTCTTTCACTAGGTGTAAGTGAGGGAAAGCTTCTACTAGTTCTTCGTCGCCTTTGATTTCAAAGCCTTTTTCCTTCAAGCTGTTCCACAGAACCGCTAAAGATGAAGGTAAGGCTTGGCGATGAATCAGTACTTTTTCAATGGCGTTTACTTGGTCTGGTTCGCTTTCATGGCTATCCATAATCATCCAGCGAATCATGTCTAAACTGCTGTTGAGTGACCAGTAGAGGTAGCAGTTACCCATTGCTGATTTTAATACTGGACAAGTTGATTGTCGCATCACCTGTTGGACTAAAGTCGAACGTCCGTAGGGGATGACTAAGTTTACATATTTATCTTGGGTGACTAAATCACGAATGGAAGCACCGTGTTCGGCTGTAATTAGTTCCACACAGCCTGACGGTAAACCAACTTCCTCAATGGCGTTTTGCAAGACATTAGCGATCGCCTCGTTGGAATGACTAGCTTCTGTACTACCCTTGAGAATAATACTATTGCCAGTTTTAATACATAAACCAGCTGCGATCGCCCCTAAATCGGGAAATGCTTCATAAATAAACCCAATTACTCCCAAAGGCATTAACTGAGTGTAACTTTGGGAGTCTTCTAATTGATAGTCAGCATTCCTCACCCGCCGCAACGGATCTGATAATTCCCCCAACCTTTGGAGAATTTCCACTGTGGTTTCTAGTCGTGAAGGAGTGAGCTTCAGCCAATCTAAAATTAACTCTGGTACAGCCATTTCTTTGCTGGCTTCCAAATCCAAAGTATTAGCTTCTAAAATGTCGTCAAATGAGCCTTCCAGAGCCTCAGCCATTGCCAACACAGCACGACTGCGGTCTGCTCCCTTGGTGAATCCCAATTTTAGGGAAGCTTGATAAGCGCGTTGAGCGCTAGTAATTGGTTCGGGGTAATCATCTAAAACTTCAACGGTCATGGAATTAACGTCTGTAGGTAAGCCAGACCATTAGTGCTGGCAGAATAGCCAACAGCACCGCCACCATCGCCCAAGCAATAATGCTGGAACTATTTGCCAATCGCAGTGCTAATGGTAACCATATAATCACTAGCACGAAAATAATGCCTAGTGCTATGGGTAGATAGCTTTCTCCCAACCGAGTCGGCACAATATGCCAACTATTTCCTGTCCAGCGCCAAGCTCGCTTGTAGGGATAGGTGGTGGAAAGCTGTTCTAGGACATGACCATTATCCTCTACTACAAAGATTTGCTGACAGCGATCGCAACCAAATGCTTCTGTCAGGGTAATCGGAACTAATTGTCCTTTGCGACGGCAAGGACAGGGATATTCCTTATTAAAGTCAATTTTTTCAGGTTTTTGTGGTTGCACAAGCGTTCTACTGACTTGAGCGTGTTTTTCATGTTGCGTGAGCAAACCGTTTCCCCATGCCTGGGTTTTGGTTTATCTCTAATCAGCTTTTTTATCAATACCAAAGGCGATGCTAACATTGTGATGATTAGCAATGCTAGATACAGCTAACCATTACCATTATTTTTGTCTTCTTTGAGTGCTGACCATTTTGTTGAATAATCTACTTCTGTTCATGTGATCTAGATTTTGGGCATTTACTGTGCTGGCATAACTGGTACATTTCTAAGCTTACGTGGCGAACATTCCTAACACAAGTTTTTTGGGAAGGCTGCACCTACGGGCAACAGATACCAGCAAACCCTAATTTTTTGGGGTCACTACTATTAGTATCAACTTTTTCCGATTAAATCAGGATTGCGGTGATATTTCACCAATCACGACATCAATCAGTGACTTTTTTTTCAGGTAGATGGCGGCTCACTTCAGTACTGAACTATGTTTTGCACCTGACAATACTATTGTTTCACTAGCCACCTTGAATCAAGTGTAGTACACCATATAAAATAAAAATAAACTACAAACACAAAAGTTGTAGTTACAATCCTTGACTTACATATTAGGTTTTTCATAAGCGGGTAACGCGATTCGAACGCGCGACATTCACCTTGGCAAGGTGACGCTCTACCACTGAGCTATACCCGCATTTCTCATGTAAACTCTATGTTCTCAGATTTATTTTTGTTTGTCAACCCCTAATTTTTCAGTGCTGAGTCAATTTACCCAGCACTTAGGATAAGCCTCAGCCCAGTTCTTCAGACTCCGCAGCTAAATTGCCTAAACTGTTACCCTGAAACGATGCTGGCAAAGATTGGGTATTCCGAGGATATGACTCATTGAGGTTAGAGCGCAATTGCCGCATTAAACTAGCCATTTCTAGGGCATTCATGGCGTAATCCCAACCATGATTACCTTTAATACCTGCTCTTTCTAATGCTTGCTGCATGGTATCCACTGTCAAAATGCCGAAAATCACTGGTACTCCTGTTTGAAAACTAGCGGCGGCAATGCCTTTAGATACTTCAGCAGATACATAATCAAAATGGGGCGTTTGTCCGCGAATTACTGCACCCAAACAAATTACAGCATCATAATTATGGGAAAGTGCTAGTTGACGAGCGACCAGAGGCACTTCAAAACTTCCCGGTACCCAAACATAGTCCACCTGATTACCGTGGGGGTCTGGGTCTACACCGTGACGTTTCAAGCAATCTTGACATCCCTCTAGCAGTTTGCCTGTTACCAGGTCATTAAATCGACCGATAACCACTGCTAAACGCAAAGGTTCCGTTTGTGTAAAAGTTCCCTCGAAAACTGCCATGACTGCCTCTTATCAAATATAACTCTGGCCAATATACATTTCTTCTTTAAATGCAGAAGAGCAGGAGAGCACAATTAGGTAAATAGAACAAGCAAATCTTGTTCTTGGCTCTTCTGCTCCTGTAGTCACTATGCTATTTGTCTGTATAAGAAAGTGAAATCGCCTAAACTACAAAAAAGTTTAATACACCAACTAACAGTACCAAAGCAATCCAAACTCCGGAACCCAGCCACAGAAGCTTTTTAGATTCCACCCAATTTTGGGGGGTAGCATAGGCAACAGGTACGCCAACCACCAAAACAAAAGACATGGCAACAAGAGCTATTAAAGCGAATTGGAATATTATGGTCATTTTTGCTTCTCCCAAGACAGCGCAATACTAAAAATAGAATATCCTAAAGGACGACACTAACAGTTTTTCCTTATTTGTTAAGCTAGCAGAAATCGCGTCACTATAGATAGTCAGTGATCAAAGACTATTGACTAAAGACTATGGACTTAATTCTTTGCCATACAACTGCTGATTTTGATGCTTTAGGAGCGGCAGTCGGGCTAACATGCTTACTACCAGGAAGTAAAATTGTCCTGAGTGGTGGCGCACATCCACCCGTCAGAGATTTTTTGGCGTTACACCGAGATGAGTATCCTCTCATTGAAAGACGTGCGGTGAATCCCGAAAAAATTCGTTCTATCAGAGTTGTGGATACACAACAGCGCGATCGCCTGGGTAAAGCTGCTGAGTGGTTAGATTTACCCCATTTAAAAGAGATCATAGTTTATGACCATCACTTAGGGCAAGAATTAGATATCCCAGCGACACAATCCTACATTGAAGCTGTGGGAGCCACGACCACTTTAATGGTGGAACAATTGCAAAAACAGCAAATTTCCTTGAATTCCTCCCAAGCTACAGTTATGGCTTTAGGGATTCACGTTGATACTGGCTCGTTAACTTTTGATAGTGCCACACCACGGGATGCTTTAGCTTTGGCTTGGTTGATGCAACAAGGAGTAAGTTCGTCGGTAATTTCGACTTACCTTGACCCTGGGTTATCGCCACAATTACAGCAGTTATTAACAGAGGCGCTGGAAAATTTAGAGAATTTTTGTTTGCATGGATATACTATTGGTTGGGTAATATTAAAAACAGAAAATTTTGTCCCAGGGTTATCAAGTTTAGCGTCACAACTAATGGAGTTAACCGAAATTGATGCCTTACTGTTAGCCAACGAATATAGCCACGGACAAGACGATTCACGTTTATCAGTAATTGGGCGATCGCAAATTCCCGGCGTACATCTTAATGTATTATTTGAACAGTTTGGTGGTGGTGGACATTCTCAAGCCACATCGCTGAGTTTACGGGGAGTCGATACCCAAGAAATAGTCCAACAACTTCTAGAAGGGATTAAAACCTCAATTCCCCATCCCCCCACAGCCAGGGATTTGATGTCATCCCCTGTACGAACCATTCGCCCAGATACCACCATTGCAGAAGCGCAGCGCATTTTATTACGGTATGGACACTCTGGTTTATCGGTAGTGGATACCCAAGGGCAATTAGTCGGAATTATTTCCCGACGGGATATTGATATTGCTTTACATCACGGATTTAGTCATGCGCCAGTTAAAGGCTATATGACCAAAAACTTGAAAACCATTACACCAGATACCATCCTGCCACAAATTGAAGCACTGATGGTGACATACGATATTGGACGCTTACCAGTCCTAGAAAAAGGGCAATTAGTCGGAATTGTCACTCGTACAGATGTGTTACGAGAATTACATCAAGCTGATGAAGAAGGAAGATGGCGAGATGGCGAGATGGGGGAAACAGAAGTTAAGCTTCCATCTTTGACTGAGTTGCAAAATCGTCTTACACCTAAATTGTGGCAATTACTGACTACAGCATCACAAGCAGCAGAAAAACGGGGTTGGCATTTGTATTTAGTAGGCGGTGCAGTGCGGGATTTGCTGCTAGCAGAATCAGCCACAGGTACATTAATGATTTCCGATATTGACCTAGTAGTTGATGGCTTTCATCAAACAGCAGATGTTGGGGCTGGTGTAGAATTAGCCAAAGCACTCCAGGAAATTTACCCAGCAGCGCGGTTAGAAATTCATGGGGCTTTTCAAACTGCGGCTTTATTGTGGCATAAAGATCCAGAATTAGATTCTTTGTGGGTAGATATTGCCACCGCTAGAACAGAATTTTATCCTTATCCAGCAGCAAATCCGGAAGTAGAAGCTAGTTCTATTCGTCAAGATTTGTATCGTCGTGACTTTACAATTAACGCCTTAGCTTTACGCCTTACCTCTCCCCGCGCTGGGGAATTACTCGATTTCTTCGGTGGTTTACTAGATTTACAAGCCAAGCACATTCGAGTATTACACGCCAACAGCTTTATTGAAGACCCCACCCGCATTTATCGTGGTGTCAGGTTTGCGGTGCGTTTTGGCTTTGCAATTGAACCACAAACAGCAGAGTTTATTCACTATGCCATTAACAGTGGTGTTTACGATCGCACTGCCCAAAGCAATACCAAAACCCCAGCCCTACAAACTCGACTGAAGACAGAATTAAAACACATCCTAGAAGCCCCATATTGGCAACTTGCTTTACAGTTACTCGATAACTTAGGGGCGTTAAAGTGCATTCATCCTACCCTAGAGTTAAACCCAGAACTTTTACGACAATTGCGATTATTAGAACGTTGTTTACAGCGATTTGACCCCCAATTAACTCTAATTCACTGGCAAATGCGCCTAGAAGTTTTAATTGCCCACTTAGCACCCAAATATCGAGGTAAAGTAGCTAATAATTTGCAATTACATGAAGATGGCATCAAACGGTTACAAAACTTAGCTAAATCCCAAACTGAGGTCATGGAATTATTACCCCAGTGTCAGCGTCCCAGTCAAGTAGTGAAGTTGCTCAGAAATTATGATTTACCCATGTTGATTTTAATTGCCTTACAAAGTCAGCGAAATATTAGGCGGCAGATATGGCATTATTTGACAAGTTTGACGAATGTACAGCCAATATTAAATGGCAATGATTTAAAGCAATTAGGTTATAAACCAGGCCCCCAATATCGACAAATTTTAGATGAGTTACTTGCAGCTACGCTGGATGAAGTAATTAAAAATAAAGAAGAAGCTGAAGAATTTTTAGCCCAGCATTACCCTCAATAAATTTTAATTATTTTACATTATTATCACTACAAATAAGAGATTTTCAACTTCCCCTCAGTGATACTTATGCAGGGGTAAATTTTACAGTAGAGTCATGAAATTTTTCACCCATTTTATTAACAAAATATAGGGGTTTAAGTCCCCGGCTCCTATCAAGCCGCAAGTGTTGTGGCGGGGTATAAATCCAAGTTACAACAAGTAATTGCGAATTGCGAATTGCGAATTGCGAATTGCGAATTGGTTTAAATAGTATCTGGATCAATATTTAACTCTCGCAGTTTTGCAGCCAAACGTTCTGCCGTTTCTTCAGGCGTTGGTACTAATTTGCCGACTTCTGTGAAAAATCTCACTAGCCCCTGATGAACTCCCAGATATAAACCTAGTTGATGACTCCACAAATGTCCTTGTTCATTTGCTTGTAGAGGTTGATATTCTCCATCTACTAAATGAAATCCCGCAAATTCTAATGTGTAGGGGTCAAACCAAAAGTAATCCGGGGTACGGAAAGTATCTTGATAAATTTGTTTCTTTAATTCTTTATCTGTATTAGCTGTGGAATCAGAAAGAATTTCTACAATGACATGGGGATATTTACCGTCTTCTTCCCAAACTACCCAACTTTTGCGGGTTTTATGTTCCGTTCCCAACACCACAAAAAAGTCTGGCCCCCGAAAGTCTTGTGATTTGCGTTGGTGTGGACTGTAGTAGATAGTTAGGTTTCCTGCCGCATAAAAATCATTTCTATCTCGCCACAGCCATTCCAAGCACTTGAAAAGTAGGATTATTTGCTCTAGATGTAGTTCAGTTTCCCAGGGAGGCTCATCACTATATAAATCACTAGGGGGAAATGTTACATCTTGAGTGATGTTTTCTGCTGATTCTATTTCTTGAGCAATGGTCATAACTATTGAGCCTGCTGCAAGCCTTTATTGTATTTTATCATTAGCGATCGCAGACCTTACTGTTCCATCTTCATATTCATCATCTATTGCAGGTTAATAACCCCAGAACCATTTTCATTGATAGCATTGACAGCAAAGTAAACACTGATAACGATATCAATTACTGCAAATAATAAATCACCTCCCAGCGCTAAACCAACTAGCAAGGCGTTTAACCGTGATTTATTAAGTTTAGATTCCATAAGTTTCAACTATCCAAATATGATTAAAACGAATTTTCTGGTCTTTCTTTTAGTTCAAAGATACGAAAAAAATCTATTTACATTTTTACGGTTTAATTAATGATTCCTCAGACTGGCGATATTTAGCAATTAACTTGCGTCGTTTTAGAGGTGAATAAAGCAACATAGAAAGTGTAGTTAAACTGGTTCCTATTAGTGCTAACAAAATAAATGGATTTAGAAAGCCCGCTATTATTCCAGTTCCTACACTAGCCCCAAATCCTAATATTAGTAGTATTAGTACAGTTGTAAATGAGTCTTTAGCCAAATTTATAACCCAATCTCTAGCCGAAAGCACCACAGCCATACCCACAATACCCACCAACCCACCCACCAACCCACCCACAGCCCCACCCACAGCCTCACCCACAGCCCCACCCACAGCCTCACCCACAGCCCCACCCACAGCCTCACCCACAGCCTCACCCACAAACAAACCCACAGCCTCACCCACAAACAAACCCACAAACCAACCCACACCAGAATGCACAGCCCCGGCTACTCCTAGCTCTAGTTTGTAATAACCAACCCAAAACCCAGCCATAAGTGAGAGAATACCCATAAACAGAGTCTTCTCATATCTTTGTTGTAACAACCAACTCGCAACCGCACTTGCAGGATAAGTAATAAACCAAGTCGTAGCCATAGCTACCACCACAGCCATTAAAAACAGCTGAATTAAATCACCAGAGGCTATCTTTCGCTTTTCAATCGGTAAAGCAGCCGTCTGCACCTTCACCGTTAAAGTGTGAGTCTGTGGATATGCATTACTGTGCAGTATGAGTTGACGTTTATAGTGCTTATCTGCCATTAATGTACTCGTATCCACCTCAACCTGAAACCGAGTATAATTCCCGCTAAACTGAGCAGGTATCATCGAAATCCAAGCATGATTATCTGGGGTATGGGGTGGGTCTTGAGGATGGGGTGCAACTTCCCATCTCCCTTGTAGTAAAGTATCTGCTATGGGGTTCTCAATAGTAATGCTTTGCGTTAGCTTTTCCCCTAATCGGTTCGCTTTAAACTCCAGCACTGTTTCACTGAAATCAACTCCCGCTACACGAATAACATCAAGTGGCTTGAGTGCTTCTAAAGCCGATTGTGCATTAGCAAAGCGGTTTTTCTGTAACGGTTGTACCATCTTTTCCAACCAACCCAGAAACCGTAGACTCAACCGAGGTAAAAGATGGTGAAACTTAATTAAATATGGATCATCTTGATCTTGCAATTGATCTATTTTTGTCGATTGGATTCCTGTTAGTAAGCAAATCAACGTTACACCCAAAGCATACAAGTCTGTAGCGTCTGTTGGTTTAAACATTTGCTCAGGTGGAATAAAACCTGGAGTACCTCTAAACACACTACTTGCTGAAACGTCCTGGCTCCCAATCCGAGCAAAACCAAAGTCAATTATATAAACCTTGAGTTGTTCATCTACCAAAATATTTTCTGGTTTGATATCCCGATGAATTACAGCAGGATTGAGACTTTGCAGATATACAAGAATTTCTAAGGCGTTGATAGCAATTTGTTTAATTTCTTCTGGTGCAAAGCTACGGGTTTGTGCTAAAGATGGAGCGTTAATATATTCTTGCACCAAACAAAAGCCATCAGATGTCGCAAAGGAACTCAGGTAACGGGGAATACCAGAATGCTCTAATCCTTTTAGTACATCAATTTCTCTTTGATGAGCCTGAAACCCAGACCAACTTGAACCAGCTTGGGCAAAGCAAAACTGCTTTAATACGACTTCTCTATGATCAATATTTGATGCTAGCCAAGTAATCCTTCCTCCTTCACGATTACGTCCCAATTCTTGCAAAATTTGATAGCCGTGTTCGCTGAAATCTGGATATGGATAGCTATTCATAATTTAAGGGCGACTGGTTATGATATGCCATCTTTGCTGTGTGTTACGCAAATATACATAGATTAACAGGGGCAATTCTCTTAATCAATGTTGTTCACAATAGTTATTTAAGTGTTTCTAACGAAAAATGGGGCGTGGGAAAATAGAAGAGGCTGGCTTTGCTCTTGTCAGCATCAAGTCATCTCTAACTTCAAATTTCTCGCTCCCCAGCAGAAGCCGTAAAGCAGACAGGCAAGTTATAATTCTCTTGCGGAGCAACGTAACAAAAATTTATGAGTAACCCCCTTTTGCAAGCCTTTTTCGTCGGTAGAGCCGTAGCTGAAGTAATTAATGAGCGCGTAGAAATCGCCTTAACCGATGCTTTGAGTGATTTGGGCAAATTTGATGCCGAAGCTAGAGAACAAATGCGCCAATTCACAGAAGAAGTCCTAGAACGGGCAAATCGGGCAGCAGAAGCTGCCAATGCTGGTCAAAGTACTCCTGGTGGTGGGTATTCTAGTCCTGATTCGGTTGATATCCAAGCAACCATTGATGAGCTACGGGCAGAAATTGCCGTTTTAAGAAACGAATTGCAACGTTATCGCAGCAGTTCTGTTTAATTTTGGTCATTAGTCATGATCAAATAACACTTGCTCGTCAATCGTTTAAACATCAGAGCGTCTTTTAATCCAGGTGATTTGGTTAAAAACCAACGGTACACATTAAAGATATGGAAACAGGTTATTCAGATAAGGCATACCGTTGGAATCGGGAAAACTACTCTAGTCGGCGGCGCTTTGTGGACATTTGGTCTTTTGTTTTGACCTTAATGTTCAAGCTTTGGCGTTTCAACAAATCTTGGAGTTATCCTGGCGGTGTCACAGAGGCTAAACAAGCTGCAAGACGCAAAGCCCAAGCAGTCTGGATTCGTAATACCCTACTGGACTTAGGGCCAACTTTTATTAAAATCGGGCAGTTGTTTTCTACCCGTGCTGATATCTTCCCTGGTGAATATGTCGAAGAGTTGGCCAAGTTACAGGATAAAGTGCCAGCATTTAGTTATGAGCAAGTAGAAACAACAATTGAGAAAGAATTAGCCAAGAAAATTCCGGAATTATTCCAGAGTTTTGAACCTATTCCCTTAGCAGCCGCGAGTTTGGGACAAGTACACAAAGCCGTGCTGCATACAGGGGAATCAGTTGTGATCAAAGTCCAGCGTCCTGGATTGAAGAAGCTATTTGAAATCGATTTACAAATTCTCAAAGGAATTGCCCGTTATTTCCAAAACCATCCCAAATGGGGACGGGGACGAGATTGGATGGGCATTTACGAAGAATGTTGTCGGATTCTGTGGGAAGAAATTGATTATCTCAATGAAGGTCGTAACGCTGATACTTTCCGCCGTAACTTTCGCGGCTACGAGTGGGTAAAAGTCCCCAGAGTTTATTGGCGTTACGCTTCACCCAGAGTACTGACTTTAGAATATGTGCCAGGCATTAAAATTAGCCAATATGAAGCTTTAGAAGCAGCAGGTTTAGATCGTAAGGTACTAGCCCGTCAAGGCGCTCAAGCTTACCTGTTGCAGTTGTTGAATGATGGCTTTTTTCACGCCGATCCCCATCCAGGCAATATTGCGGTGAGTCCCAATGGTGATTTAATTTTCTACGACTTCGGCATGATGGGGCGCATTAAGTCGAATGTGCGTGAAGGACTCATGGAAACACTGTTTGGGATTGCCCAAAAAGATGGCGATCGCGTAGTCCAATCTCTGATAGATTTAGGAGCGATCGCACCCACAGATGACATGGGGCCAGTGCGGCGTTCAGTCCAGTTTATGCTGGACAATTTCATGGATAAACCCTTTGAAAGTCAATCTGTGGCCGCCATCAGTGACGACCTTTACGAAATAGCTTATAATCAGCCATTTAGATTTCCGGCAACCTTCACTTTTGTGATGCGCGCTTTTTCTACTCTTGAGGGAGTAGGTAAGGGCTTAGATCCAGAGTTTAACTTTATGGAAGTTGCCCAACCATATGCAATGCAATTAATAACAAATATGAACGGTTCTGATAATAATAGCTTTATTAATGAATTAAGCCGCCAAGCAGTTCAAGTCAGTACAACCGCATTCGGATTACCCCGAAGATTAGAAGACACATTAGAAAAACTGGAACGCGGTGATATGCGTGTGCGTGTCCGTTCTATAGAAACAGAGCGTTTACTACGCCGACAAAGCAATATCCAGCTAGGCACAAGCTACGCCTTGATAATCAGTGGATTTACCCTTTCAGCTACAATTTTATTCGTTAATCATTATGTATGGCCAGCCCTGCTGACTGGTTTAATTGCCGCCGCAATGTCAGTATTACTCATTCGTTTGCTTTCACGCCTCGACCGTTATGACAGGATGTCTTAATTATTTTCCTAAAAAATTATGAAACTTAACTTCACGGGTTCTAGTGATCCGGGACTTGTTCGCTCTAGTAACCAGGATGCTTATTATATCGATCCCGAAGGGCGATTTTTCATCGTTGCTGATGGCATGGGTGGCCATGCGGGAGG
Source organism: Anabaena sp. CCY 9613 (assembly GCF_963920895.1). Taxonomy (NCBI): domain Bacteria; kingdom Bacillati; phylum Cyanobacteriota; class Cyanophyceae; order Nostocales; family Nostocaceae; genus Anabaena; species Anabaena sp. CCY 9613. Next base: position 9,257 of record NZ_CAWUDE010000029.1, on the reverse strand, counting down.
AGAAGAGGCGAGTCGGATTGCTACAAGGGAAATTCAAGAATTTTTGGTAGCTAACTGGAATGCTGCTGAACCTACAGCGAAATTGCTAGAAAACTCCTTGTGGCAAGCTAATAAAGCAATTTTACATGATCAACAACAGCATCCTGAACGTGCTGACATGGGGACGACAATTGTCGTAGTGATTTTTCGCTCACCAGATTCTCCTTGGTGCGCTCATGTGGGCGACTCCAGGTTATACCGCTGGCGAGATGCAAAATTAGCACAAATCACAGAAGACCATACTTGGGTAGCAAGAGCTATCAAGACAGGTGAAATTACCCCAGAAGAAGCACGTTCTCACCCCTACCGCCATGTGTTATCACGTTGTTTGGGTAGAGAAGATTTGCATCAAGTCGATGTCCAACCCCTAGATGCCAAAGTTGGCGATCGCCTGCTTTTATGCAGTGATGGTCTGACTGAAGAACTTGACAATCATCATATTGCTAATTGCCTGCACAACTACCCCTTACTGGAAAAAACCTCTTTCGCTCTCATTGAAGCTGCCAAAGAGCAAGGTGGCCACGATAACATCACAATCGTTATCGTGTCCCTTGAGGAAGATACCCCAGAATAGTCAATCAATTTGAAAATTTCAAATTAGCGTTAAGCAAGTATTTTGGATTTGCTCGATCCAAGATTTGATAGTGCTGTTTAATTTGAGATTTTTTGTACTTAAGGCTATTTATTGCCCCTGATTGTCCCTTTTTTTGTCCTTGGCGACTCCATAAAGCCCCTGCAAGCTCCCAATACCCGGGAAGGGAAAACTTGTCCAGCGTGCTGCTTCCGCACCCCTAAATACCTTATTTTTTGATTTTTCAGTCCTTAAATATTTTTTCCGGTACATATACTCAGTAATTTGTTCAGCCTGAGCATTTTTCCTCTTTACAACTTGATACAACTACTTTTAACCGCCAATTTTACCCATTGGCGGTTAAGTTTACATAATTCGGTAAATTGACTTCTTGCACATAATGGTATATGGCGAATATAATTCACGCTTAATACCTTTTATTTTTTCACCCCTGGATTCCGTATCTCCTGGCACGAGAAGTGAAATTGAGGGGGAAAAGTCAAAAAAGGTGCTATTACCTGAAAACGTTGTATAGCAAGAGCTTCCTTCTCCCACAAAGTTAGAGAAGTCTTAAGTTATACATCTGTTGATTGACGTGCAAGATATCAAAACAGAAAATTTACCCTTAAAGGATGTGGGCAATTCGTCAAACAATTGTTATCTTTCTTAATACAGAGGTACAAATGTATGTATGAAGATTATCAGCCCATTTATTACACCTTTAGGACTTCTGTAACCGTTGTAACTTTTACGCGTTGTTTTTTCTGGAGTTTATTATGAGTCAACCCATCGAACTATCTTTGGAACAGCAATTTAGCATCCGCTCTTTTGCAACTCAAGTCCAGCACATGAGTCCTGACCAAGCCAAAGACTTTTTAGTCAAGCTTTATGAGCAAATGATGGTGCGCGAAGCTACTTATCAGGAGTTGCTCAAGCACCAGTGGGGCTTAGATTCCGGTTCCACTATGGCATAGAGTAGGTTATGTGTCGCAGTGGGCGACCTCCTTCTCTTGCTCAGTTCCAGGGAGGAAAAGAGCTGGGGATGCTGGGGCGTCAACTTCAATTAAAAAATCTAGTACAGATAATTCAGAACTCAAACACTGATTCAGCAAACTTTCAGGCTGCATATATTTTTCCAATTTACCGTAGCTTTCGGTTTAAATTAGTCAACTAATCTCCAGCCAAACTTAATTTGCTTTTGGCTACATTAGGTGCTGCATCTATGTAAAATCATTTACTTACTGTAATGCACACCAAGGAAAATTTGCTGAGATTTACGGAAATACAGTTTTGTTTCTGTCATTGATGCTCATTATATTTTCTATAAATAAAGCTTACAACCAGATATATATATTTCTTAACAAAGTTTTACATTTGCTAAAAATCACTGTTTTATGATATGAGGCTATAAAAATCTAACATCCAGACTGGCGTTAGGTGGAAACATGGAAAGCAGAATTAGTGGCCATTGCTGCTAACTTAGCTATGATTTGGGGTTTAATTTTTTCGTACTCGCTTTTGAGTAAACGTTTACTGAGTTGGGGATCGGCAGACGACACAAAAGTTTTACTCATGGCTACCCATTGTCGCAATCGTTGAGGTTGAGCTGGGTCAATACTAGATGTGAGAATATGAGAACAGCGATCTGGGGCTTCCTTGGCAAATAACAACAAACGATAGGAAGTTCTCTGTGCCAGTAAACAGGCCATTTCTTGCCCCAGGCTAGTTTTCATATCTAGGTAGTAAGGTAAACATTTAGGCTCATGTTTGCGGTTATAGATGACTGTAATCCATAACAACATGGGGTGAGGAGTTGTAATAAATAGAAATTGATTATAAATATTACAAACTAAACGACTGATAATTTCTCGCTGCGGGAGCATGATCCATAAGGCTGGTAATATTTCCCCATTAAACTGAATGGGTTGAGGGAAGACAATATTGGCAATTGGTTTATTTTGGGGCCAACAAGCAGAGCGAGCAATTTCATCATTGGATAAATATATCTGCACATCGCCTTTGGTTTGCGGTGGCGACTCAGAGCTACTGGTAATAGCATGAGTAGGGATATGAATTTCATGAGTATTCGTCCCCTTTTTGTAACGCACTTCTAAAGATTCTAGAACCTGGAGGATATCACCAATACTTTGAGGGCGATCGCTTGGTGCTTTAGCTAGACAACTCATGATTAAATTTTGGACTTCCTGAGGAATTGGCAATCCAGGGGCCACCTCAGCAAAAGTACGTGGTGGTTGACTGTGATGTGTTTTATACCATGCTCCAAAAGAATGAGTTGGTGTGACTAAAGGCATTTCGCCTGTCAGCATCTCAAACATCATCACGCCCAAACTATAAATATCGGCGCGATTGTCTAATTCCTTCCCTTCCATCTGTTCGGGAGAAGAATAAGCCAGCGTTCCTAAATAATATTTTGTTTGGTCGCCATTGGACTGTAGTAACTTAGCAATGCCAAAATCAAGAACCTTGACCAATTCTCCAAAACTAGGGTCTTGAATCACCAACATGTTGCTGGGCTTAATATCACGATGAATAATTGGGTAAATTGCACCATCCACAGGGATACCGTCATGAGCGCACTTTAACCCCAAACTAATTTGCCGCGCCATACTCAAAAATCTTGGCAAAGAGAGATTTTTTTGGCGGATAATTTGGTTAAGGCTATCTCCTTGCAAGTATTCCATGACATAGAACGGCGTGTTATTTTCGTCTACACCGTAGTCCATGACTCGGACAATGTGAATACTTTTTTGCCCTAGTAAAGCACAAGTTTTTGCTTCGCGCTCAAAGCGGTCTTGCAACCGCATCTTTTTATTTTGTATGGACAGAGACAGAAACTTCACAGCTACAGGTACGCCGCCCAACAAAATATCCTTGGCACGATAAACACGGCCCATAGCTCCAGTACCAATCAACTCTTGAAGCTGATAGCGTTGGCCAAGTAAGCGACCAATGTTGGGGTCTGACATAAAAAATTCGACTCCAATGTTCAATAATCGTCAGTGATGCCTGTTCAATAGGCAGATGGTCAGTGTTTGTCTGCAAAAGTGCCTGCAAACAGACGGAACTAGTAGATGCACCTTCATTTTTGGTTCCATCCTGCACTTTGATGCTGGTATATTTTTAGTCTGCCCAAATTTGACTAACTAGATATCTCGAAAACTCAGATTGGTTACTAGGAACTGGGGTGGGGATTATTTATTCATTTTTGGTTACGCTAAAAGCACTCAATAACCAATATTCAATATTCTATGTTGACTGACGTTCTAAACTGGCTTCTAGTGTATTAGTTAAAACATGTCCAGCCATCACACCACTGCTGAGATAATATGAGTTTTCGGAAATGCGGTACATAGTTTCAAAGCCACTACGACGTTGGCGATCGCCTATTACCCAATAACGCTGCACAATGGTATCTAGACCAATCCAACCTTCACCTTCAACTTGTCCCCAGAGGTTGTGCTGGAGTAAAAAAGTATACTGACGCTCTCCATCATGTAAACGTCCCCGATATTGCAAAGAAATTTCCGCGCGATCGCTACCAGGAAAAATCAGCTTTGTTGCCATAGTGAACCAGTTATCTCGATTCCACGCAACTAAGGTCATACCCTTAACGCTGATTGGCATACCATGACGCTCCAACCAACTGCCTTGCATTGTCCAGCGTCCTGGTTCCAATAAAAAAGTATGAGCCACCTTATATATTCCTTGTCTTGTTCCAAATACCCCTAAGACTTAAAGATATATTAGTCATTAGTCATTGGTCATTGGTTATTTTCCCTACTCCCTACTATAATTTCCCCCAACAGCACTTCATAAGGCGCACCAGTGGCAGCAGGGAGGTTGCCGGGAATACCTAACTGTCGCCAGTAGGCTAAAACTGCAAAGGCGATCGCTTCTTTAAAATCTGCATTTAAGCCGACTTCATCGGTAGTCATTACTGGTACTGATGGTAACAACGACTGTAACCTTTGCTTTAAATAGAGGTTGCGACTACCACCGCCACATAGTAGTACCTGCTGGGGCATTTGCGGTAAAAAAGTCTGATAACTGTGAGCAATGGAAGCTACTGTGAGTTCTGTGAGTGTTGCTAACAAGTCAGCTGGACTGAGTTGGGATGATTCGGCATCCTGAAGACATTGTTGTAAATAAGCTACACCGAATAACTCACGACCAGTAGATTTAGGTGGTGGGAGATGAAAGTAATCTTGTTGTAGCCATTTTTCCACTAAGGGATGGCAAGGAGTACCGCTAGCTGCCCAATTGCCGTTTTCGTCGTAAGTCTTAGTACCAGCTGATAAATGCTGTACTGCTAAATCCAATAAACTATTTCCAGGGCCAGTATCCCAACCACAAATTTTTTCTAGCCAATTATGATCACTACGAGGTGGAATGTAAGCAACATTGCCAATTCCCCCTAAATTTTGAATGCAACGTCCTATTTGGGGATGACTGAGTAAAAAAGCATCGACTCTCGGCACCAGAGGCGCACCATGACCCCCAATGGCAATATCAGCAACACGAAAGTTACTCACAGTTGTAATTCCCGTCAGATGGGCAATTAAGGCACCGCGTCCTATTTGCAGGCTGTAACCAAGGGGGCGAGTCGGGGGGGAATTAAAGTTTGATAACTGTTTGGGTGGTTTGTGGTAAACGGTTTGTCCGTGGGAACCGATTAAGGTTGCTGGTGGGTGACCAGTTTGAATATTTTGAGCGGCTTGGGCAAAGGCACAGGCGATCGCATCATCTATTTCTGCCAATTCTGCCATTGAGATGGCTTCCCCAGCACACAGCGCTAAAATTTTTTCTTTGAGGACGGGGGTATAAGGATATGTTTCTCCTGCTAGCAACTCAATTTTGAGATCCAAATCTGCACCCGAAATCTCTACTAAGGCAGCATCTATGCCATCGACGGAAGTGCCGCTGATTAAACCGATGACGCGAGTAGGGGCGGTAGCTTTGGCTGTGGGGTACATTGGCAAAGAATTTTTGATCAATTGTGAGAAGTTAATCAACGGTAGTTTAACTTATACACCAATGTCTGAAGAAAATCGCTTCTGAGATTATCAATATGTAATAATAAGCCGATCGCATACCCTAGTCAGTTATCAATGGTGCAAGATATCGACTCTATTAATGACCTTGCGGCTGCGTTGCAACAACCAGCTGACCTTAGCTTTGAACTACCAGACCCAGAAGATGAACAGATTCTAGAGTCAGATTTTCAACAACAATTAGATGTAGCATGGCAAGTATGCGATCGCTTCGATTTGCAAACCGAAATCTGGCGGGGACGAATTTTACGGGCTATCCGCGACCGGGAGAAAAGAGGTGGCGATGGTCGGGGTACTGGCTTCCTTCGATGGTTAAAGGAACGGGAAATCAGTAAAAGTCAAGCTTATTCCTGGATTCAATTAGCTAATAGTGCTGATACCTTGCTAGAAGAAGGCAGGCTTGACCCCAGCGCGGTGAATAACTTTAGTAAACGCGCATTTGTAGAAACTTCCAAAGCTGTACCCGAAGTGCAACAAATGGTGAGTGAATCTGCCCAAAAAGGCGATCGCATCACTAGAAGAGAAGTCCGCCAACTCACCGACGAATGGACAGCCATGTCCTCGGAGTTACTACCAGAAGAAGTCAAGGTAAAAGCCGCCGAAAACTCCCTACCTCCGCGCTACATTGCCCCTCTGGTGAAGGAAATGGAAAAACTGCCAGAACCACACCAGCAATTCATTCAAAAGGAAATTGCCGCCAATCCCGATGTCGATACCATCAAGCAAGCAACCACAGAAGCGCGTCACTTAGCCAGATATCTCAAATCTGCCGCCCAAGTCCAAGCTTTAACGCAGCAAGATATTGATATAGAAACAGCCTTAGAAGAAGCCCAAAGAATCGGCTGTTTAAGTGTAGCCGCCGACTTGGTAAATCAGGCATCTCAAATCGAACAAACTATTGCTAAGTTATACATGACCTGGAAACGCATCGCTAACTTAGCAGATCGCCTATATGTAGATACTGGTGCTAGTACACCCCACCTGCGATCGCTCCTCACTTGCATCGAACCCCTCGGTGGTGAAGTCATGGAACTGCAATTGAGTGGCGGGACGGAACATACAATTCGGTTACAAATTCAGGAAATGATTTAGGGATGGGGATTGGAAGCGGGACAAGAACAAAAATACTTGCTTCTCTCCCACCTCTCCCACCTCCCATCTAATCCGCAGCACAAGACGCACGATTAGACACCTGGGGCATGACAGTGGGGGCTTGCGCGACTAGAATTACATCACCATTAGTATCCCTTACCCACCCTTGGGCTTCCACAATTCGAGTTTTGGGCTTGACAGAATTACTTTCTATGTGTGCTAAATCCTGCATACCATTGGTACGATTTTCACTTCCTGCTTCTAATGGAATCCAATCGGCTAGCACCGTATCACTCATTAAAATCTCACTGGGACTAGAGGCGATGCCTCCACGTCCTGTAACTACAAATGAACTTCTTTGTCCTCCACTGGCATAGCAACCACTGGCAACTTGCTGGGAGGCATCAACGACATTTAAAGGGAGTTCTACTAATCCATTACTGGGGTCAACTTCTGGTGTGTTAATTTCTACGGTGCCAGTTAATGAAGGGTTTTGCTGAGAAATGGCTGTGATGTCGCTTGTTGGTAGGTTTTTGGGGTCTAGGTTGTCTGGATCTAGTCTTTCTAAGTCGGCGCGATCGCGTTGCACAAATCCAAATATACTGTTAGCGGTGATGCTGATTTTACCCCCGGCTCCAGAAAAAGCATTAGCAGTAATATCGCTATTTTCTAAAGGAACAGCAACTATAAAGCCATTAGGTGCATTAATTGTTATATTACCGCCATCTCCACCGGCTTCGGCTGTGCCTGCATTAGTAGAGATTTGACTGTTACGACGCATTTGTAATAAGTCTCGCACCTGTAGTGTAATATCGCCACCCTGACCAGTTCTAGTATCAGATGAGAGTGTTCCTTGATTATTTAACAGTATGGAGTTAGCTGTGACATTTATGTCGCCTGCTTTTCCTAAATCATTGGCATCTCCTAAATAGATAAAACCTCGCGGAACTCGATTTCTGACATTAATTCTAGCTCCATCTTGAATAATCAATTTTCCTGTCTTGATTGTTACTGTTCCTGCTTCTCCAGGACCAAAAGTTGAAGCAGATAAACTACTACCAAACTTGTTTTCTGAAGTTCCAATTATTTCCACTGATTCAGAGGCAGTAATAATTAAATTACCTCCGTCTCCTGTAGCTGGTCGAAATTCAGTATCGTTAGGAGGAATAGATGTTCCACTAGACTGTGTTGATATTTGCGAGCCATCTTGAACACGCAACCTCTGTGTATTTATGTTTATATCTCCTGCCTTACCACCACCAGCAGTTGCACTAGTCAATATATTAACTTGATTCAAAGAGGTACCAATCAGATCAACAGACTCAGAGGCATTTACAAATAAATTTCCGCCTCTACCATTATCTATAGTCGAAGTATCTATTTGCGCTCCATCTCGAAGAATTAATTTGTTGGCGTTAATTGTTAAGTTTCTACCATCTACAACGCCTGTAGTCCTACTAATTAGGAAAACAAAGCCAATTAATTCTACTGTTTTGCCTTGTAACTGGATACGACCGCCACCATCTTTGCCACTGGTATCTATGGTAGAAGGAATATTAGATTCACCGACAGTATGCTGAATTAATTGAATGTTCTGAAAATTTTGCACACCTTCATATCCCAAAACCCAGTCTTGGTTAGTGGAATTTAAACTGACTAAACTATTACTCCCAACACTACCTAACTCAATTTGTCCTGATACTGCTGTTAAACTTCCGCCTTCTAGCACAATATCACCACCTACAAGTGCCAAGGTTTTCCCTGACTGCACTTGTAAACCAACTGGTTCGAGACGAATATTAGTTGTACCATCTGGACTGTTAGCTTGAGATTGATTCCGGATAGAAGCCACAGTAGAGCCAAATTGTAAGCCTATGGGAGCAGTGATTGTGAGCAGTGGTGTCGTTTGTGCTTCTGTAGTAGTAAACTTAGTACCATCGGCGAAATTCAGACTAGTGCCTGTACTCGCCAAAAATGAACCACCAATGTCTAAAGCAGCATTTGTACCGAAGACAATTCCGTTGGGATTAATGAGAAACAGATTGGCTGTACTGTGTGCCTTTAAAATGCCGTCAATTTGAGAAATAGATGTACCTGTAACTCGACTAATAATATTCTGAATATCCGCAGAATTGTTAAACTCAACTGTACTTCCATTTTGTACAGAAAAACGCTCAAAGCTGTGAAATAAATTCATTCCTGCACGGGTTCCACCTTCAATGGTCGTGAGATCATCCTGAATTATGATCTGAGAATTTTGAGGTAGAGTACCATCTGGAATAATTTCAGCAATAGTAGAGTTGCTATTGAAAATAATTGCAGTAAATATTAAAATCCCTACTTTTCGTGCCCCCATTATTTTGTTCTCCAACAAATTTAAGTAACTTTAGCAAAAGCACAACATATACTAATCCTAAATTAGTTGTGAACATTGACATCCTCTCCCGCTAAATGCAAGCATTGTAGCGGGAGATTCCAACATC
>NZ_CAWUDE010000028.1:0-45680 GCF_963920895.1 Anabaena sp. CCY 9613 | reverse complement strand
TTTCTGCCATTGCCTGTCTTGCCGTTGAGTTGAGTTTTTTAACCCACGGAAAGTCGGGATTGTCGGCTAGAACTTTGGTGTATTTATTCAAATCGTAACCAGTTTTTACATGACCATCTATCCAGTAGCGCCAGCAAGAATTTTTAACAAAAAGAGCAGTCCTTAAGGCTTCATTTACCTTAAGTGACTGCTCTCTTGTTATCTCTGCTTTTGCTTCGTAGACTATCATTCTTTTGTTTGGTTACTGTTAAGTACAGTACCATTATTTTGTCAAAAACTCAACTACCCTGTTATACTCATTTCGTGACACGAAATATTTTCTAACAGGGTGTTTCGTTTTTAACCGCTATTCATGAGGCAGTGCGGTCTTGGGGGTTTCCCCCATGAGCAACTGCCGTCTCCCGCTAAATGCTGGTGCATTGTAATGGGAGTCTTCTAGCTTGATTAAATAAAATTATGGAAACTATGAAGTTGCGATCGCATATTGGGACTGATGGTATCTTACAAATTCAGACACCCACTGATTTAAAAGATACTTCTGTTGAAGTAGTGGTGGTGATACAACCGTTACCTGAGGACGAAGTTACCATCTCTGAAGAAGCCCAAGTGCAATATAATGCTTGGGGAAAGCCCACAACGAAAAGATCGATCAGTAGTGCAATTGCCAAAATGGAACAACTGCGGCGAGAAGTGGGGTTAGATAAAACTTCCATTCGCTCCATGATAGAAGAAGGGCGAAGATCATAAATGCAGTTTGTTTTGGATTGTTCTGTAGCAATTAGCTGGTGCTTGGTGGATGAAAATAATGATTATGCTAATGCCATATTAGCAATGATGCCGGATGCCGAAGCGTTTGTACCGGGAATTTGGTTTCTGGAGATTGCTAATGTCTTACTGGTAGCGGAACGGCGTAACCGCATGACTAACGAACAATCCGAGATTGCTATTGCTCTGTTACAGTCACTATTAATTCAAGTTGATATAGCTACAGCTACTAACGCATTAGATGCAACATTGACGTTAGGGCGACAGGAAGGTTTAGCAGCGTATGATGCAGCTTATTTAGAATTGGCATTGCGGCTAGGATTACCATTGGCAACTATTGATACTCGGTTAAGAGAAGCGGCTATAAGGTGTGGAGTAGATTTTGTCTGTGTTGATTAGGTATATTTTCTTTGCCTTAGCCGCTTTGTTTCTCTATCCCAGTTGTTTTATCTTTCTACTTCGCTAACTTCCTTGGGAACCCCAGCAGTTAACACTTCATGTCCTGTAGGTGTCACCAAAACATCATCTTCAATGCGAATACCAATACCTACCCAGCGAGGATCTGTTACTGGTTGGTCTTCTGCTAATTTGGTATCGGGGACAATATAAATCCCTGGTTCCACCGTCAGCACTTGACCGGGTTGCAAAATCTGCGGTTTATCTTCACCATGTTGATAAACACCCACATCATGAACATCCAAGCCTAACCAATGGCTGGTACGATGCATATAATAGGGTTTATATTTTTCTTCTTCAATTAACTTGTCAATTTCGCCCTTAAGGATGCCAAGTTCTACTAATCCTTCAGTGATAACTCGTACTGCTGTATCATGAACTGTGTTAAAACTATTGCCTGGCTGTACTTGAGCGATCGCCTGTTTTTGGGCTTCTAAGACAATCTCATATAATGTCTTTTGCTCTGGTGTAAACTTACCACCTACAGGGAAAGTCCTGGTAATATCAGAGTTGTAATAACCATAAGCACAACCGGCATCAATTAGCAGCAATTCTTCATCCTGCATTTGCCGATTGTTCTCGATGTAATGTAATACACAGGCATTGGCACCAGCAGCCACAATGGAAGGATAAGCTGGCCCCATCCCACCCCGTAGCTTAAATATATGTTCTATTTCTGCTTGGACTTCATATTCATAGCGTCCGGGTGCAGTAAATTCCATAGCGCGGTTATGTGCTTCCACAGCAATTGCAGCCGCTTGGCGCATCAACTCTAATTCGGCTTCGCTTTTCACCAACCTCATGCTGTGGAGGATGCTACCAGTATCTTGAATGGCAATTGGCCCTGTACCCCGCTTGGGATAAGTCCGCAGTAAGCTTTGGTAATGTCCGAGAATTTTGTCATTGAAATTGCGATCGCGTCCTAAATGATAATAAATGCGATCGGCTTTTTCCAAGTACTGGGGCAACTTTTCATCTAATTCGGTAATAGGGTAAGCTGCATCTGCACCATAAAATTCTTTGGCTGCATCTACCCCACAAAGATAACCAGTCCAAACTTCCTTTTCTCGATCCTTCGGTTGCACAAACAGCACAAACCGATGTTCTGGGTGATGCGGTGCTAAAACTGCTACTGCTTGCGGTTCATTAAACCCAGTCAGATAGAAAAAATCACTGTCTTGGCGATAAGTGTATTCGACATCGTTGTGCATTACTGCCATTGGCGCACTCCGAAAAATGGCTGTGCTGTTACCAATTTTTGCCATTAATTGTTCGCGACGCTGCCGATATTCTGCTTGCATAGTGAATTAAATTGTCAATTTTAGTATTAGTGTACACTTTTGATAATTAGAGATTATGCCTTTTTGTAACTTCTAATTTAAATTATTTAGGCAAATCCTTATTTTATCTTCAATCATCAATTATGACATATTCATCACTTGATTATTTTAAGTGCGTTATCCGACGACAACAGCCATCTTTTTCTAGCTAGCACTTCTAAATGATTCCTGAAATTATTGGTTGATTCTCTTGGCGTTATTAGCATCTTAGCTGTTTGATAACTTATATCTAAAATCCCAAACAATATAGGCATGTCTTGACATTAGAAAAACAATTTGCTTGCCAAACAAATGTATGGAAAAAAAGATATTTATAAAAACAAAATGTTTATAAGTAAAACATTTAAATCTCAATAAATGTTTTTTGAGTACAGAAGTTAACTAAACCCAAGAGGTAAAACTGAGAAGACAACCAGTCATAAAATACATTATGTTCTCACAGTCAAACTCTTCTGGACTTCAGCAAAAAGTAAAAAGTTCATTTGATGATTCTTTAGCAAAAACCGCATTTTTGTTGGAAGGTTCTTCCATAGGCTTAGACACTACATTACCAATGAATAGTAGTTCTTCATCATTTGGAACTACACCAATACCTCAAGATTTATTTGGAGGAGCCAACCCCAATCCTAATCCTTACTTAACAAGTGCGGCGATTGTACCTGATTTCAATGGTGACGGCAAAACAGATAAACTTTGGGTTAATGCTGAAACTGGTGAAATTGTTGTTCGCTTAATGGATGGTACCAGAGTAGTTGAGCAGGCTTCTTTAGGTCAATTTGACTTATCAGCCATGAGTTATACAATTGCCGATTTCAATGGCGATAGTAAGACTGATTTCTTGTTGCGTAATAACGCTACAGGAGAAAATCGTATTGTGCTAATGGATGGCACCAGAGTTGCTGATACAGTAGCACTGGAAACTGTTGACCCCAACTGGAATGCTAAAATTGGCGATTTTAATGGCGATCGCAAGACCGATATTTTCTGGCATAATGCACAAACTGGTCAAAATGCCATTTGGACGATGGATGGTACTAGAGTTGTAGATGCCACTGTTCTAGAAACCACTGATACAGCATTCGCTCCCACCATTGTTGACTTCAGCGCTGATGGCAGAAGTGACATTTTTTGGCGCAATGAAACCACAGGTGAAAATAAAGCTTGGTTTATGAATGGCACCAACAAAACCGAGTTTGCGCTGCAATCACAAGATGTCGGTTGGGACTTTACTGTTGGTGATTTCAACGGTGACTTAAGAACTGATTTGCTATGGCGCAACGTAGCAACAGGTGAGAACAAGATTTGGACAATGAACGGTATCTTTGCTACTGAAGGTGCCCTACCTACATTAGACTCATCCTGGACATCTTCTATTGGTGATTTCAATGGTGATGGTCAAACTGATATCTTCTGGCGCAATCAGGTAACTGGTGAAAACACTGCTTGGTTGATGAATGGCTCAACAATAGCTACTGAAGCTTTTCTTCCCAGTAATGATCCTACTTTAACGCCATCGTTGGGCGACTTCAACGGTGATGGCAAAACCGACATCTACTGGCGTGATCAACAAGCAGGTGTAGATAGAATTTGGTCTGTGGATGGCACAACAGCCACTGAGTCTTTCGTAGCTGAAGAAGAGAGATTTGGCCCAGAATGGTTCACTGCTTAAAGATTACCGAAAAATAAATTACTCAATGAATGTAGGTTGAGCGATAGTGAAACCCAACAAACCCCGCAAAATGTTGGGTTTCCTTCCATTGCTCCGCAACGCTGACGCGAACAAAGCAACCTACTGAACTGAGATGACTTGAATTTTATCCCTATCCCCTGCTTTAATCGAAAACTAAGCTGGTTTGAGCAGATTTTGTGGTATTAAAGAATTGCTATTCTCTGGAAGATGCGCCACAACTTCTATAGTAGCGATTTGTTGCTGTAACCAATTTGTAAAGAAATCTCCCAGAATTTGCAGACGCAGATTTTCATCTAATTCTGGTTTAATGATTTCCTCAACTGCAATGATATGCACTCCTTTTGGTGTAATTATGGGCTTCAAAATTTGTGGAGGAGTAGCGGCAAAAACTGCGGCTGCTACCTCAGGTCGGAAATCAACACGACGGCGGATTCCCTGGTAGCCACCAGCACGACGAATTTCTGGATGTTGGATGTATTGGCGAGCAATTTCTTGGAAACTGATTTCGCCTTCTTGGAGGGCATAAAATAGTTCTAAAGCCAAATCTTCATCATCTAAAATAACTTCGTAAGTGACGGCTCCAGAATAATTACGTTGATGTGCATAAAAAAATGGTTCAATTTTATCTGCAAATAAATGATTTGCTAATTTGGACGATAACAGGTTAATTTTGGCTATTTCTTCTAATTCATCTAGAGATAGATGATGTTTCTCTAACCAAGCCCAAGTATCTTCGGCTTTGAGCAGTCTGTTAGCTAAACGCAGGTTGTCTGCCGCTTTTTGTAGTTCTTCTGTGGTGATTTCAATTCCTGCTTGATCGGCAGCATCAGCAATGATTTTTTGAGTGGCGATCGCCTCTAACACTCCAGGTATTTGACAAGCTAGTTTTATATAGTAAATAATATCGTCACTAGAAACTTTTAAAATATTTGACATAGTTAAATTCCTCCAATTAACCAACTAACTAGACATTGGTTGCTGATGGTTTACAGACAAATCAGTATTGTATTCATCATCTTCACTTGATATATCTTTTATTGTCTCTATCTGATGATAGTTTTAATATTTAAATTAAAGGTTATTGTATGAGCAACTATTTTTTATTAAGTAGAGCAATAGCAATTACATATTCCCCTCTTTTATCAGCTTTAAAAAAGTATCAAAAGAGGGGCAATATTTAACTTTCGTTGGTAATTAAGGATATTTTTGCCCCTTTCCGCGTCAGAAAGGGGTTGGGGAGAGGTTCATCAAACTTACGTTAAATTTGCGTTCAAAAAGAATCCTAGTCCCTATTTTCTACTCCTAGTTTAAGTTACTATCTTTGAGTGTTGACTACAGTTCCAGACCGCCTTTTTGTAATTTCTTGAACGGATCTAAGATGAAGTCAATGACTCGACGTTGACGAATAATCACCTCTGCGGTTGCTGTTTGACCGGGAGTTAAGGCGATTTGTCTGTTACCAGCTTCCATATAAGGCTGATCTAGGGCGATATCTAACTCATAAGTATTTACGCTACCTTGATTACTAGTTTGAACTTTAGAGTTAGGTGAAATCCAACTAACACGTCCCTCAAGCACTCCATAATCTTGGAAGGGATACGCATCAAATTTGATTTTGACTGGCATTCCCACTTCTAAGAAACCGCTATTTTGACTGGGTATTTGGGCTTTGAGGATTAATTTACTACCCTTAGGTGCTATGTGGGCAACTATTTGTCCTGGTTCCACCACAGGGCCTGGTTTTTGCACAGGCATTTCAAAAATGATGCCATCAATAGGCGATCGCACTATTCGTTGTTGTAGCTGAATCTGCAAAGATTGAATCTGACTTTGAGTTTGGGCTATTTCTGAGTTGATGGTACTAATTTGCCGTTCCATGTCTTTGAGTTGTTCCTGGGTTCTCAGTAGAGCCAGTTTGCCTGCTTGGACGACGCTTTGATAACTGCTTTGCTGTTCTTGGAGGCGTAGTTTAGCTTGTTGAATATCTGCGACAATTTGGCTCATCGTCGCTTGATAACGGCTTGTTTCTTCCCTTAAACGCAGTTGAGCTTGGGTAACTTCAGATTGTGCTTGCAAGTGTAAACGTTGGCTTTCCTCTGCCGTTTTTTCTAGTTCCACAACTTGAATTTGGGGAATTGCACCTTGCTCATATAATTGACGATAGCGGTCAATTTCCGCGAAATCTCGGTTAAAACGACTCTGGACTAACTTTTCGGCAGTTTGGCTAGAATTAATGTTTTGTCTAGCTTGCTCAACTAAAGCCTGTCTTTCTAATCTCTGTAAGTTATAAGCACTTTGTCTAGCATCAAGTTGTTGCTGGGCCTGATTCACTTGAGACAGTTTTTCTAATTCTTGAGCTTGGTTTTGTTGCTCTTGAATGTTAATCGCCAGCATTAATTGGTTTTGCAGTAGCTTGAGTTGCGCTTGGCGATCGCCTAATCCTTTTAGTTGTGTCTTGGCTTGTTGCAACTCTGTTTGCAAAATATCAGAGTCTAATTCCATCAAAACCTGACCGGCTTGCACCGTCGAGCCTTCTTGCACATTCACAGTTTTCACACTCCCAGGAACAGGAATCCCCAATTGATGGGTTGCTCCTTGAGGCTCTAAACGCCCTCTAGCACTACCTGTTTCATCAATTTTGGTGAGCATCGACCAAGGTAAAACGATGGCAGCAAATGCTACCAAAAAGTACAGCATGGAACGTGTCCAGACCCTTGGTAAAGCATCTAACAGTTCTTCTGTACCGTAAAACCAATCATTGGCCTCAGTTGCTACCTGGGTTTGATAATCAACAACAGCACGAGAATCTTCAACCTGGGGAGGCTGATCTTGCTTTGGTATCGCAAGTACAGATGATAAATGTTGAGATAAATTTGGCATGAGTAATTCAACAATTTAATTGCAAGGGAATTGGGACAATTCGTAATTCGTAATTAAAAGTCTCGATTTTGAATTTTGAATTGATTTGTCCCTAGTCCCTAATCACTTCGGATACTTCCCAGGTTTTTAAGTAGTTGGTGCCAGTTGTTGCTGGTTGAGGTAGTAATAATGACCTCTGCTGGCAATTAATTCATCGTGAGTGCCGCTTTCGACAAGTAAGCCACGATCTAAAACCAGGATGAGGTCGGCATGACGCACTGTGGACAGGCGATGGGCAATAATCAAACTTGTGCGCCCTTTGAGAATTGTTTTCAGGTTATTTTGGATAATCCGCTCTGATTCGGCATCGAGGTGGCTGGTTGCTTCGTCTAAAAGTAGTAAGCGCGGATTTCCTAGCAAAGCACGGGCGATGGCTAGACGTTGGCGTTGTCCTCCCGATAACATCCCCCCACCTTCACCAATTTGGGTTTCGTAGCCACTGGGCATGAGTTTGATAAATTCATCTGCTCCTGCTAACCGTGCGGCTTCCATGATTTCTTCTAAGGAGGCTTCTGGATGGGCGATGTTGATGTTTTCGCGGATGGTGCCACCAAACAAAAAGGTATCTTGGTCAACTACACCAATTTGTGAACGTAGCGATCGCAAGGAAATACTAGTCACATCTTGGGCGTCAATTAATACTCTGCCATCTGTCGGCAGATATAGTCCTAAAATCAGTTTGGAGAGGGTAGTTTTCCCGGAACCGCTACGCCCTACCACGGCTACAGTTTGCTCAGGCAGAATTTCAAAACTGAGATTTTCTAGGACATTAATATCACTTTCTGGATGATAGCGAAAAGTGACATTTTCAAATTTAATGTGACCTTCTAATCTAGTGATAAACTGCCGGGGTTTATGGTGTAAGTCTTCTTCTGGTTCGGCTTCTAAAACATCATTAATGCGCTCAGTAGAAATTACTATCTCCTGAAATTGGTTCCACAAAACTACTAATCTTTGAAAAGGACGAATAATATTGCCCAATAACATATTGAAAGCAACTAATTGTCCAATGGTGAGTTCGTTTTGAATTACTAACCAAGCTCCAAACCACAGCAATCCTGTAGTTGCTAAAGTCTCAATGGCGGAGCTAAAAAGTTGCATTTGGTTACTAATTATCTGACCCATAAAGGTTTTCTTGATCACATTGTTCAATAGCTCTTCCCAATGCCAACGCACTGTCTGTTCAATTGCCATTGAGCGAATTGAGCTAATACCTGTGAGGGATTGAATCAGATAACTGTTTTCGCTGGCTGTGGCGTTAAAAGCTTCGCGGTTAATGCGGCGAAAGAACGGTGTGGCGACAACTGCCAGAATAAAAAATGGTGGGACGATGGCTAAACTCAGCAACGCCATTGATGCACTGTACCAAAACATCAATCCCACGTAGATAAAAACGGTCAACAAATCCAATGTGATGGATAACGCTTCTCCGGTGAGAAATCGCTGAATTTTATAGTTTTCTTGGACACGGGAAATAATATCCCCTACATAACGTGACTCAAAAAAAGCTAAAGGTAAACGGAAGGTGTGTTTAATAAAACCCACCAACAAGGCTACGCTAACGCGGTTGGCTGTGTGGTCTAGCAGATATTGTCGCAGTCCGTTCATGACCACACTGAACAAGCCAAATATTAGTAACCCTAAACCCACAGCGTTTAATGTCAGGGTACTTCCCTGCACCACTACCCGGTCTAATAGCAACTGGGTAAATAAAGGTGTAACTAGTCCAAAGATTTGAATTAATACTGAAGCCATAAAGACTTCTAGCAAAACTTTGGAGTGGGGTTTGATTAAATCAAATAACTGCCAAAATTGTGTACTCGTTTCTGCGGTTTCTTTGAGGAGGGCTGTGGGTTGCAATAACAACGCATAACCAGTCCAACCAGTTTTAAATTCTTCATGGGTGAGAGTGCGTTGACTAATGGCAGGATCACCCACAATCACATGTCTTTTGCTGACTTCGTAAACGACGACATAATGTTTGCCTTCCCAGTGGGCGATGGCCGGTAGGGTTTGTTGGGCTAATTTATCTAGGCTGGCTTTTACCGGACGGGTGGTAAAACCAATACTTTCCGCCGCCGTTGTTAAACCCCGTAGTGATGCCCCAGTACGATTAATGTTGGCTAAATCGCGCAGTCGATTGACACTCAAACGCTTGCCCCAATAGCGACTAATCATCACCAAGCAAGCTGCGCCACAATCTGAGGCACTTTGTTGTTCAAAGAAGGGATACCGTTTAGTTAAATGTCCCCACCAATGACCTGCTTTAACTTTGGGACTAGGAAAATAAGCCCGTTTTTGCTTCTTTTGGGGTTCTGGATCTGGTAGGGGTAATTGGCTGATTTTTGTGGAGTTATTTTCTACAGCCAGAGAATTATTGTCAGCATCTTGGCGTTCTTGCAAGTTGGCTAACTGTGTCAATTGGGGCCAGTATTCTATGGCTCTTTGCCAATCAGCATTTCTCAGGCTGTAAACAGTTGATGCTTGTGTCGCTTGCCAACTATCTTGTTGGGGATACACATAGATGTTTCCTGGTGTTAATGTGCGTCCATCAGTGTGTAATAGTTCTCCCTGGTGTAGTAACCAAAGTTTGGTATCTTGAAATAACTCAGATGCAGGTGGGCCACTGTCTAATGTGTGTCGTTCAAATAAAGACAGTGCTTTGAGAACCCCTTCTACAGAGCCGTTGTGAGGAATCAGGGTGCTTTGGCAACATAATAATAGTAAGTCCCACACTTCAGCACGTTGTTTGAGGCGATCGCAGATACTCCCATGTTTGCGGATCACTTCTTGTAACGCGGCTTGGGGAAAATAGGCAAGTTTGAGATTGACAGAAGCTCTAGCGACATAAGGGCTAAACTTGGCTTCGGGAAATAAAGTCAGTTCACCAAAACAGCCTCCGGTTGTCAGGGTGGTGATTAAGTTATTAGAACCATCTAACAGTCTGACTTTACCCTTGAGGACAATATAAATGCCATTAGGCGCGGTTGTGGCTTGCCAAAATTGCTTGGCTACTGGTGGTTCTACGACTTCTACCCCTACCAAGCACCTTTCAATTTCTCGCTCTGATAGCGACTCACCTAAAACTTGGATCAGTTGTTGAGCTAGTTGTTCCTGGGAAAACGCTGATGTCATTACCTGTCCTCCAAGACAAAATTATTTATTGGCCTGAATAAGATTTAATGACCAGTTAAAATTCGGCTCGGAGGTAGATTGCAAATCACAAATCGTAATTCCAGCATCTTTGATTTGGTCAGTTTCCGGTGGGTTGGAACTTTTACGTTTGGTTGATAGTCCCATTTGTTTGAGTAGGCGATTAATGTGGCGATCGCTGATTTGAATGTTAAACTCATTGGCTAAATGTTTGCTTAACCATTGGGCTGTCCAATAGGTAAATGCGTAACCATAATCACGGGGACTATGGCTAACTAATTCCTTTAACCTTGCCAAATATTGATCATTAACAATCTTTGGTCTACCAATTGGGCGCTCATTCCATTTATGTGCTAAACCTGCTTCTGCTAAACCAATCCAGTAGCGTGCCATTTCTTGCGAACAACCTAATATTTCACAGATTTGGCTTTGAGATTTACCCACATCGGCTAATAACATAATTTCAATGCGCCGCCGATATTCTGGTTGTAAATTAGCCTGCAAGCTTTTCAGCAAAGCCTTTTTTTGAAAAGGCGTTAAAAACTTACTTTCTTGCATGTCGTAGTTTTCAAAAGAGTGTGACATAAAAATTACCAATTGCCATTTACTGAAAATGTGGGCAAATTTATCCGTTGCAGCTAGGGCAAAAACCTTGATAAATTAGGTTTTGCCATTACAAAGTTAATCAGCCTTAACAGGCTAACTAAGTATTGAAATGATGCGTGGATAATGCTTGGTGTTTACCCCTAGTACTATGAGGATCTAGGGGATATATACCCGGTTTATACTTGCCTTTTAGCCTCAACATTCCAGCATATTTGTAGCCAGGATGGAAATGAGAGGAGTAATTCAAAAGCTCGCATAAAATCACGGGACTTTTCTATTTTTCCCAGTTGGCAAATTTTTCGTTGAAGAGTGCGCTCCCAAGATAGAAGCACAAATAGTCAATAAGTAGTAGTAAGCAAACCTGACAAAATATGCAGCAAACATAGCTGTTGTCTACTCTCATAAACAGCGATTTCTGGTAAGACACCTTCAACCAGTGAACTAATCACTGATTAACGCCAAAAGTTTGATAGACTTCCCCGCAGCCTGGTTTGATGTTGGTAGTGCTTTCAACCATTGATCTTGGTTGATGATCACAGGGAAGTAATATGGAGTCTTTTGATGACTCCTATTTTGAGGATGTTATTTAACTATGTAATACAAGTTTATAGTTAAACCTCAAAATATTTAGCCTGGTTATGTTTGGATTACCAAAAAGATGCCAAAACGTGTTCCAAACGAATTGGAACTTAGAAGCAGCTAAGGTCAGGTATGAATACAAATCTACTTCCTAGACTAGCTTAAAACTAGCTATTATTTCATCAGCAGATTTCGATAAATCTGGAATTTTTTGGAAAACAAGTTCAACGATCAAGTGACAGTTTTTCACTTTGTTGTCTTAACCTACTGTTCTTCTTTTAGAAATTTTTAGGCATTGAGTCAAGGGTTTTGAGAAAAAACATGAAATCTTTACTCAATATTGATTATATCTTTATTAGAAATTAATGATTAATTTTATCGGTCATAAGTCTGCGGAATTATTAACTTTACTTAAACACAAACTCGTGGCATTTAAGTTTATGTAATCAACCATAATTAGTCAAATATAAATTAAGACTTTATTCCAGATATTTGATTACCAAAAAATCATGATAAGAAATTAACAACAATCCTACATCTATCGCTAGAATGAGAAAAATATGTCTCAAAATCATAGTTCCAAAGCTTACAAGTATCTATCCTGAGAATGAAATTTATTGATTTCATATAATTATGAAAACTATTAGATATCTAAAAAATAATTTGATATGAT
Source organism: Anabaena sp. CCY 9613 (assembly GCF_963920895.1). Lineage (NCBI taxonomy): Bacteria > Bacillati > Cyanobacteriota > Cyanophyceae > Nostocales > Nostocaceae > Anabaena > Anabaena sp. CCY 9613. The sequence continues at coordinate 33,499 of NZ_CAWUDE010000028.1, read as the reverse complement.
GTATTGAGTTTATGAAATTTCCCCAGTCTGGGAATTAAGTAAATAATCTAACTCGGTCACTAGCCAATTATGAAACATACTATTGATCAGTTCTTGATATTTTGCCGATGTTAACTCAGCAGGAATAAACTCTTCTACCATCAACAGGTGATAACCTTGCTCGGTTTTTAAAGGCCCTATCAACTGTTTGGGTGGTGTTTGAAATACAAGTGCAGCTATCTCTATTTGCAGCGAAAATCGATACTTGATTCCGGAAAAACCGAATTTTTGTCTAGATAAAGGATGAATATTATAAATATGAGCAGCATCATAAAAACTGATTTCACCATCTTCTATTTGATAATAAATTTCTTGAGCCAGTTTTTCAGAATCAACAATAATTTGATAAAGAATAACTTGCTCAAACTCCAAACGCTTCTGCATAAATAACTGTTCTATTTCTTGAGAAAATAATGCCTGAGATAGTTTTTGTGCTAATAGGCGATCGCTAATTCCCATTTCCCAGTCGCTAGGAGTGATTAATTGGTCAGTTAACCATGCTAGGGTGTCTGTCGCTTTCTCTAAGCGCTGTTCCCGTCGTTGGCGATTAGCTTCAGCTTCAATTTCTTCATTGGTAACAATTATTCCTTTTTCTGCGGCTACCCGCCAGATAATTTTATTAAATAATATTTTTTTATATACTTCCCTAAAATTCATTTCTTTTTTTAGGAAGTCGATAATTTCTTCTGATGTAATCACTATTTTAGAAAGGTCACTCATGGGTGATAGGGGCTAGAGGATATTTAGTAGTCGGTGTTGATTTTTGATATAGCAATCCTAAATCATATCTGAAAAAACTTCAGCCCCACAAAATCTGGATACTGTGGGCGAAGCCTACCCTACTGGATTGACACAGCTAAAATCGTGTATTAGATATAAATTTTTTGTGCAGTAATTTAGTCGTGTCACGCCACTACGTGTAATGCAAAAATTACATAGGAGTCCTATAACTTGCTGACGCAGGTAAGGTAATAAGCCTCAGACTATTCAAGTTGTATTGAGTTTTTAAGCGCATAGGACAGGATACACCAACAAACATCAAACAGGATTCCTATAGTTACTAAAATTCACTAAAAACTATAAAAAAACTGGAAGCTGTTCAAATGTTTGAGCTTCCAGTATTAGCTATATAAATTGTAAGCTTATCAAGCATAAATAATCCTAGTTGGGAGAAGAGGATTATTATGTTAGCCAAAAAGCGTAAGAGCTATAAGTTCTATCAGCCATAACAACGATTAATTTGTCACGTTTCTTTTTCCACTGGTGTTAATACTGTTACATATAAGTGGTTCAAGCTCAAATAACATTAACTTCAGTTAAGAATCTTTATCCAGTTTACCCACGTCTGAAAACTTGATAACAGGCATTCAAAATTAGGATGGCGGGGAGACGCTACCTAACTTATTCTGCTTAAATTCTCTAGGAAAAAGAACCACCAATAGCAACGTTAGAATCGTTAGTTTTGGGTTAGGAGTTATTTACTCCCTAAAATATTGACTGCTTCAGCAATAGCAATCAATTAGAGGTGTCTCATAATCAGATAATGTTTGATTTTATCGTTGTAAATGAATTTTGCTTCAAACACCTCTTGTTGAGTAGTTATTTATAATTTATCTGATTTTAGGGAATAATATTTGCCATTTTGGCAGATTTTGGCAATTATTTTCGTCATTAGTTGCAATATTTTTAAGTAGATAGACCAAGCTGTAGGGAGACAGCTATGTTCCCTACAACTGTAAAGCAGAATCTATCGATGCAATAGATTTTTTAATTGAATTCACAACTGTTGCCAGATAAATTTTGAGTGCTTCCCGGTTTTAATTAAGATGCTAAGGTTTGAGAGTCTTGTTTTGACTGCACTGAGTAATTATCCATACCAGCACCACGAATTTCTGCCTTTTGTTTTCCTACCACTTCCAGATACGCCAGGTCTTTGATTTTACTTAAACAACTGGTGGAAGCCTGAGAATGCGGTTTTTGGTTAATTGATGGTTTAGCAGCATTCTTATTTTCGTGATGCTGTTGATGTGTTCTGTTTTGGGTATTTTCTTTAAGTAGTCGGTTATAAGTGCGGTAGGGAATGTAATGCAAAGGATTATAACCAACTATGCGTAGCATTAAAACACATGCCCAGGAATACTTTCCAGCAAGAATTGCTTCCACTATTTGGTCAAATTGTTGAGGATTCATGGCTTTGTTGAAGTTGCTACTAATTCCAGGAATATCTTGATTCATAGTGTTAGTTGTTGTTGTTGATGAAACTGGCTGAGTTTCGTTAGTTATTAGGGTTACTGTTGGCTGTTAATTACTTAGTGAGTCCAAAAAACATATTAGATATGGAGCGGATGTTGAGCAAATTTACTAGCTACATCCACAACTGTGTACAAAAATCTTTTTAGATAGTAGTAAAAATAAAAATCATAGAGCTTCATCTCTAACCTTCCTCCTTGACGTGAGGTTGCAACTGCATTTGACCTGATGATTCTTTCCATGAGCTGACTTTTAATGAAAAACTTGACTGTGTTTAATCAAGTCTGTTTGCTGCTGTGCCGTAGTTTTTGAGACTGCCTGCGGTGCTAATAGAAGTAGCCATCACTGCTGATTGTTCATTTGTAACTTTTGCTTGGCAGCGAAATAACGGTATAAAATTCACATTTTGTATGGAATTTGACTAACAGAAACAAGTCTTTATTTGGCTCGCGGTAGATGCAGTTTTTACCTATTTTGAAAGATTGAAACCCTAGTTTAATTTTTGACCTGATAACTTTATTGTATATTTTTTGGCTCTAAAATCAAGGTATTTCTAGAGAAATCTATTTGTTTTAGGCTAGGAGATAAAAACTGTTGTTCCCAGAACATTAATGACTACTTTAGTATTTATACTACGTTTTATCTTTAATGTCATCAGCTATTCTAACATGATCATAAATTAAATTTACTGAAGATTTTTCCGGATTCCTAGTATGCTGTGCAACTTTGGTTTTCGTCCCCTTTTTACTAAGTAATGGGGGGTGAAACCCCTCAGTAACTCCGCATTTGAGGCTTTATCTTTTATCAGTATACTAGAAAATTTTACCACTCAATGAGTTAATCAATAACTAATAAAAACAACAAGATAAATATCATTAAAACGTCAAATCAATAGGTTTGAGGTTGAGTTATTGAAAATTATTTTTACCTGATACGCATTGTTTAAGTGGGTTAATGCGGCTAAATTGCTTAACATTCAAGTGTTCTAGACATAGTATGGCTAGTAACTCTACGGCAAAATGGTTTTGTATCTTGTCAAATATTCAGCAATGCTTTATGGTATGTATCGTTACTTTTTAATTAGTACCAATATAATTTGGGGTAAAAATATAGCAGGTCTTAATCAAAAATTTAGAATTGCGATGCTCTACTAATTTTTTTAAGCCACAAAAATCACCTATAGTCTGTAGGGTATAAGATGCTGTAGGTTAAAGTACCTTGAATGGTTAACGGTGCGTTGCGCTACGCGACAATACACCCTACATGGAAATTTATTATATTAATCAGCTAGAAATATTAGCGCTGTCTTAATGCTTATAGAATAGGCTTTTTACTGATTTATAATTGTGGCTCTATCTCCACTAGGGGCTAGGGGCTAGAGGAGTACAGACTTGAAAGTTTCTGGATGTCCTGGTTTTTATGATTAAATTAACGTGAATTAGACGGAACCTAACCCCAACCCCTTCCCTAAAAGGGAAGGGGCAAAAAGTGTCTCATGTGGTACGAAATAATCAGCTTTTTAAGCCTCTAACGCCACTTGCTACAAGTCGGCAAAGCCGCCCAAAGCAGTGGCTCCTCCTTGCAGGGGAGAGGAATGGAGAGGGGTAATTTCCAGCTTATCGAACTCACGTTAATTTATTTCCTAACCTACACTTATGAGGCAACTGCTGATATTATGACATCAGCTTTTTAGAGGGGCTTTACACCCTACTCTGCGAGAAGATTCTTTGGCACGTCTGCGGTGATAAACACAGGTATACCCGTAGGACTTTATAAAAGACTTACTACAAGCCTTTATTTACATTTGTCATTGCAGTTGGGCTAAGTGGTGATAAAGACTAGCTGTGGCCATTAATTGTTGATGAGTGCCTTGTTCCACTAAAACACCTCTGTCTAGGACGAATATACAGTCAGCATGACGGACGCTAGAGAGACGATGAGAAATGATAAAAGTAGTACGATCGCTATTGAACCGGGTTAAGTTTTTTTGTAGACAGCGTTCTGACTCTGCATCTAGACCGCTAGTAGCTTCATCCAAAACCAAAATCCGGGGATTCCTAATTAATGCCCTGGCGATGGCAATTTTTTGTTTTTGTCCACTAGATAACATCATCCCTCGTTCTCCGACTTTGGTGTCATACCCCAAAGGCAATGATTGAATAAAGCTGTGTGCTTCTGCTACTTTGGCAGAGGCGATCGCCTGTTCTAAACTAAACTCTGAACTATACAGGGTAATATTTTCTAAAATGGTTCCAGAAAATAAACAACACTCCTGGGGTACCAAAATTAATTGACTGCGTAACGACTGCGGCGAAACTAGGGCAATATCTTGTCCATCAATTAATATCCGGCCTGTGTCGGGACGATATAAACCAGCCAGCAAATTCATTAATGTACTTTTACCCGAACCACTGCGACCGATAATACCAATAGTCTGCTGGGGTTGCACCTGAAAAGAAATATTGTGCAAGGTGTTGTGATATTTACCAGGGTTGTATCCAAAAGAAACATTTTCAAAATGGACTTCACCGCGAATTGTGGGCATTACCAGTAAAGGTGTGGGGGAATTATCTTCTGGTTGGGAAGCAAAAATATCTGCCAATTTCTCTAGAGAAATCTGAATTTCTGGTAACTCATGCCAAAAATTCACCAATGCCAACACTGCCATTGTGATATTACTAATAAGTAAATTAAAAGCGATAAACTTACCCAGGGATATTTGCCCATTAATCACCATATTGACACCGAACCACAAAACTAAGGTACTGCCAATTTGATTGATCAAACCCCTAATTAATTGCCAATTACTAGCTAACTTTCTACCCCGTAACCGCACCTTGAGCATTTTCTGAAAACGCTCTTCCCAATGCATTTGCACAGGATACTCAGATGCTGTGGTTTTGACTGTGACAATGCCAGTCATTATTTCCAGCATTGCAGAATTATGTCCTGCTGATTCTTTGAGAATTTCCTGGGCAGCTTTTTTCAGAGATGGCGTTGTGGCGAGAGTCAAAATCACGATTAATAACAGCCAAACCAGCACCACACAAGTTAATTGCCAGTTGTAATAAGTAATCAACCCTAGATAAATTACTACCATGAAAACGTCGATAATGGCGCTGATAGTTTGTCGGGTGAGAAACAACTGAATTTTGCTGTTTTCTGGAACACGGCTGAGAATGTCTTCAACTTGGCGCGATGCAAAAAATTGCAATGGTAACTGCAAAGTGTAGTTGATAAAACTACCAATCAAATTCAAGTCGATGCGGTTAGCAATATACTCCAAGAGGTATTGACGCTGTGCTGTTAAGACAGTGCGCCAGATGCCTAAACCCAGAAAGCTGAGAACAAAAATATTTAGGGTTTCAAAATCTTGTCGGGGAATTATTTGGTCAATAACTATTTGGGTAAATAAAGGCATTGCTAACCCAAATAATTGCACCAAGATTAAAGAAAGAATAATCGGCCCAATTAATTTTCGGTAATTCCACAAAGTATCACCATAGCGACCCCAAGAAACTTTTTCGCTTTTGAGGGTGTGAAAACGCTCAGTGGGATTTAATAGTAAAGCATACCCTGTCCAACTGGCGATAAATTCTGGACGTGATATCCATTGTTTACCTAAAGCTGGGTCAGAAATCAACAAGCGATCGCTTTTAACTTTCCAGACAACTATATAGTGCATTCCTTGCCAGTGGGCAATCCAAGGATGGGCATAAGTATCGAACTTATCTAAACTTGCTCTTACTGGTAGCACATCATATCCTAAGGTTTCCGCTGCTGCGGCTAAGTCCTGGAGAGATGCACCCATGCGGTCTACTTGGGCTAAATTCCGCAGAGTATAGAGGCGCAAGTACTTACCCCAATATTGGCTAATCATTGCCAAACACGCCGCACCACAATCTGATGAACTTTGTTGTTGAATAAATGGATAGTCACGCCAAGACTTAGTTTTTGATGGTAGCTGGTTATCTGTTTCCAGAAAATCAATTTCTACAATCTCTGCTAAAGGTTCTTTTGGAGAAGGGTAGATAGTTTCTGTACTAGTTTCTGATGGCGCCGGAAGTGGTATTTGGGCAACTTCCAAGACTTCTGCGACTGGTTCACCCTGACCAGCCAATAACTGCGGTGCGATCGCCCTGACTGTTTCCCAGTGTGTTGGAGATAGGTGGTAAACTAACAAATCAGTTTGGGCAATACCATCATTCGGTGTGGTATCGGCATATCCCCAGCTATCTCCTATCTGTTGTGAACCTGCAATTTTGCCACTTACCAACCAAAAATGCCCCTTTACTAGTGCAGTGACTTCTGCTAAGGATGAGCCAGCCGTGATCTTAGTGGCTACAAAGTAGGGTAGCAATTCACGCACAGTTTTACTGGTAAGCGATCGCAACTCAGTATAAGTTTTAAAGAAAATTAATGCTTGCTGTTCACCTGTGAAGTGCTGTAAATAACTTTCGAGACTAGGTAAACGCTCTAACCACTGTTTTAAATCAGCAATAGCTATGCTTGCTACATAACCAGCACTCGCGGCGATCGCCCGGTATGGTAAAGGTTGATGACAAAATAAATGATCTGCCCCAAAAGTTTGTTTTGCTAATATTAATTGTGTCGAAACTTCCCGCTTTAGAGTCACATCAAAACTCAACAAACGCACACGACCTTGACAGACAAAATGTAGAAAACTGTCTTCATTGAGAGCAGAACTACTCAATTCATCACCCAGTTTAAACTCACGCATCATCCAATATTGGCTAAACTCTGATGCGAGACTTATATCCCCTACAATTATCTGCACAAGTTTGAGGATAGCCGCTTCTCGAGTAGGAGATTGCTCGTTGCTCATATCTTGGTTCATATCTCCTTGAACTCTGAACGACAAAGAGGGGTTCATGATTTAACTTCTGGTTTGTTTCTAAAATGTTTAATTATCAATTTGAACAATCAATTAGTTAATGGCAAACATCAGCCCATTAATATTAGTAATATTTATGGCTAGCATTAATAATATTTTTATTAAACAATGCAGTTTTAATCTGTCAGTATTTAAAATCTTTTTTAACCCTAGTTACATTTTCCTGGGGTTATTGATACACCCGGAAAATAAAATTAAAAATCTCGAAGTTTCCCAGTTTTAGGCGCAATACCCATCAGAACGGCAACTTTCAAGCATTTGTGTCAGTTATTATGTATCTTTGATTACAAATTTTTCTATGGTAGACGCAATTTTTAATCACCCCAAATCCTTCACAAGTAGTGGACTGACAAGCCTAAAATGGTGTGATAGATATAACTCTTGTAGTGTAAGCATATTGCCTGCACCGGACGGGCGAGACGCCCATCCTACAAGATAAATTTAATGCAACATTTTAGCTGTGTCAGTCCACTAGAGTCAAAAACCGGATTTATATATCATTTAATACATAATTCTCGGTAAATTGCCCAAATCGCCATGGCCCGCAAATAAGTACTAGCGCGGAAAGTTCCAGAGGCGGTAATAGCTTCAGGTGTGCGGAATTGTAGCCCATTGTCATAAATTTGCTCCACCACAGCGCCCGTTAACTGCAAAGCTTCATCCTTCATCCCCATCTGTACGAGAAATGCGGCTAGTCCGAAGTTAATTCCTGTCCAAACTTCCAGCGGATGGGTAGCTTTGGGGTTTTCTGGTGAACCGTCGGGACGAACACCGTTAGCAGCACCAAATTGACCATTGCAGAACTTGAGGAAGCAAGCATGATAAACAGTTTTTACAGCAGATAAGGCGCGATCGCTTGGTACAATATCCGGCAATCCCAACAATCTGGCATAAAATTGACCACACAATTGATCCGCCATCACCACATCAGAACCGCTGTGACTATCCAAACGGTAATATTCACCATTCCACAGCTTTTCTTGGTAGATAGGGCGCGACTGTTCCAACCAAACCTGATAAATTGATACTAACTTCTCAATGTTTTCCGTAGCTTTGTGGTTCGTTAACAAAACCTTACCAATAGCGATAGCCGCCTCCAAAGCCGCCAACCACAACCCCCCACAATAAGCACTCACACCCTGTAAACGCCAATCATCAAAGGTTTGGTCAGGTGCGCCAGAATTTTCGGGAATGCCATCGTTATCTAAATCGAAAGTTTTCAGATAGCTGAGAGTTTGGGCGATCGCCTCCCAACAGTCTGCTAAAAATTGCACATCATCTGCACCAGTAAGCAAAAAATCTCGGTATACTTGCAATACAAAATCACTACCCAAATCTTTCCATAAGTTGCAGTCTTGATAGCAGGTGTAGTTGGTTTTTTCCCATACATGTTCATTAGGTGCGCCCAAATCATGGGGCGTTGCACCTGCAACTTTGCGTGGTGCTGTTGTCGTTTCTGCCCCAATGGTGTAGTAATAGCCAATCACCCGCTGATGATCATCACTGTGGGGAATCGCCCTCGCAAACGCCCGCATCACCGACTTTTCCAGTTCCGGAAACAGCATTAACAGCCCAAAGGAACCATACAACCGCACATCTAAACTTTCATACCAGCGATAATCTAAGCACTCCAACACCGCAAACTGCCCAATGGGGTCAAGTTCTGATGCTGCACTCCAGAGAGTACCACCACTAGTTAAGTCATACAATTCATTAAATAGTGCCATCTTGAACCAATTGGGTAAATCTTCCCGTTCCAGAATCGGCTGTTGCCAACGTTGGATTTGTTGTTGCCAACTTTGGTATTGTTCTAAAGCAGTAGAAGCGATCGCCCAAGCCTGATTACCACCTTGACCAAAAAAGTCTGTATATCTGCGGTAGTAATTAATTCCGGCGGCAAATTCTGTTACCGGGAAGTCCCAAGCCAGTACGAAGGGAATGGCTAAACTTTCCCCTGGTTGGACAGTAAAACGCACTGCGATCGCCGCCCCAATTTGTGTATTTTCTAATGCCGGATTGACATCTTGATAATTAGGCAAAGAACCATCAGCAGCAAAGCTTGACCAGATATCTTCCCCCGTGCCCGCAGGATTCCAGCGAGTATGATGAAATACTTCCACACCGGGATGGTTAATTGTGGCAATACACCAACTGCCATCACCCTCTGCTACTGATTCATCTCTATCAACCCGACCTAAAATGCAACCAACATGTTGGATATTATCAACTAAATAATTGTAATTATCTTGACTTTCACCTAAACGCGGTTGATATTCATAAACCGGACTACCATCATCCCGAATTTGCACCTGGGGTGATTTCAAAGCATTAGTGAACCAGCCCACCATATTTTGCCAAGTGAGCATAATACTCAGAGTAATTGGTGCATCTGTGGGATTGTGAGCATTCCAGACAAACATAGCCACAGGATAGCTAGTTTCTTGATAATTATGGGCCCAGATAGGCGAAAACTGCTCACAAGTTAACTGGGCTTGCAAGACGTTTTCGTAGACAAACCAACTACGCGGGTATAAGGCGTGATAAGTTCCTGTCTGTTGTGTAGCTGTGGATGCTGGATACCATTGCCAACTTGCCAGACTTCCATTTGTCGGCGATTCCGTAGACAAAGCATAAGCTTGAGAACCTGTGTGATGGGATTCAAATACACTGAATTGGCAAGCAGGAATATTTTGGAAAGTATGTTCACCACCGTCAATGTGCCACAGGTTAAAGTCTCCCCGGGAAGACCGACCGATACAACCTGCACCAAAGCCACCTAAAGGCATTCCATGCCAGGGTCCGTCATCAATGTTACTCGCGTAGCGGACAGTATAGGGCTTGTCCCAACCTAAACCAATGGGACGGCTCCAAGTGCAAGAGGGAATTACGGAAGAGGGCTGATTTGTCATCGCCTAAGTTTACAGCGTGCGGTTACGCTAAGGAAGCTTAACTCGATGTGTCAATTTTCTCAAGCAATTTGGTAAGGAATATGAATTAAATAACATGCAAGTCTAGTTTTTAATTAAGATTGACTGGAAAATTTTTCCTGATTGTGCTGCGTCAGGTAACTATCATATGGCGTATGTGGTTGACTGTTTCACAACTAATATTTTTGCTAGAATATATTCAAAGCTTCGTGGAATCTTCTCTTCGTAAACTTCCTGCGCTTGTAGAAATTACCATCAACTTACCAAACTAAAGATTATGAACCGCTTCACCTCAGAATTGTTTGTAGGTTGGCAGGAATCTGTCTCATCTCTGGCTATTGCTCAGAAAACTGATACTGCTCAACGCCTACCTATCACTAACTATGTGGATAATGGTGTACTTAACTTTGACCGTGGATCTGGTCGTATTGGATGCGGTTATTAAGTTGGTTTTCACTTGATTAAGTTAAATGTTCTCTCATTGTCAATATTCATGAGGGAAATTAAACAGTGCGATCGCCAATACTCTGTTCTGGCAATCTGATGAGCAGCTAGAATCATTAAGAGCGATCGCACTAAATCATAAATTCTATCTCCAGTTATTTGCTAGTCGATAACTGGTAATATTTTTATGTAGACAGCAGAGCTAGACTTATTATAAAATTTTACCAATTTTAAACTTTTAACAGGATCTAAAATATCTTAAAATCAAGAATTTAGTTGCTAAAAAGATTAAAATTTTTCCTTGAATATACAAACTTCTTCATCTAGATGAGGTGATTTCCTCTAGCCTCTAGCCCCTAGTCCCTATTAAATAATAATTAAAAAAATGGCAAAAGAAATAGAACGTAAATTTTTAGTCAAAGGAGATGGTTGGCGAGAATTAGCTAAGGGAAGTATATATCGTCAGGGATATATAGCTACTCAAGACAAAGTTACTGTACGTGTGCGGATCATCGGAGAACAAGGTTACTTGACAATTAAAGGGCCTGTTGTCAATGTGACTCGATTAGAATTTGAGTACCCGATTCCTGTGGTAGATGCTCAAATAATGCTTGATACATTATGCCGTCGTCCTTTTATCGAAAAAATTAGATACAAAATAGAGTGGGGCGGCTTGATTTGGGAAATAGACGAGTTTGACGGTGTGAATAAAGGTTTGATTTTAGCAGAAGTCGAACTCAGTGATGCTAACCAAGTGTTTGAAGTGCCCACGTGGATTGGGCAAGAAGTTTCCCACGACTATCGATATTTTAACAGCAACTTGGTAACACACCCGTTTTCTCAATGGTAGTTATTACGTAGGTACGGGTACTACAAATGAAGTCATTAGACCTGTATCTCGGAGACACCGAGCTTCTCATTTCTCAAACATAGTTTACAAAGTCATTGGCTGTTTTTAAAGATATGTAGTGTATCAAGTAGCAGGTTACCAACCAGTTGTATCATTTAATTCAGACTTATCTCTTGCCTGTTCATCCAGGCCACAGAGGTTTGTCACTAGTCACCTGCTATTAGTACTCAACCGAATGAGATGCATAAACAGTCAGGAAAATTTGTGGCGAGTGGTTTTACTTTGGCACTATTACTACTGTGTGGTGTGAGTTTAATTTCCTATTTTAGTATCCAAAGATTGAATCAGGAAAAAAAATGGGTAATTCATACTTATGAAGTTATAAACACCTTAGATGAAATCAGGGCTAGTCTTAGTGATGCCAAAAGTGGAAGCAATAGTTATATTCTGACTGGCAATGTAGGTTACCGAAAAACTTATCAAGACGAGAAACAAAAAGTATCTCAATTACTGCAAGCTGTGCGGCAATTAACTAGTGACAATCTTGAGCAACAAAGCCGATTACATCAACTTGAACCTTTAATTGACCAGCAACTAGTTTTGCTTGACCAATCAATAAATTTATTTGAGCAAAATAATTTAAATGCAGCCAATGAACTAGCTTTTAGTCAACCAGGTATAGAGGCTAATCAACAACTTCAAACAATCAGCCAGTCTATAAAAAATGAGGAAAAAATTGTATTACAAAAACGGGCAGCACTTACAGATTCTCTAACTCAGCAAATTATCATTGTGATCAGTTTAGGTTATGGTTTAAGTATTATTCTGCTAATAGTTGTTTATACACTCCTCCGCCAGCAAATTCGGATTAATCAAACATTATCTGAAGAAGCTATTGCGGTGGAACAGCAAGCTGCAAAAGCGAAACTGGCAAATATTTTAGAAACTGTGACAGATGCCTTTGTTGCCCTAGATCACAATTGGTGTTATACCTACATCAATCAGAAAGCCGGACAACTTTTCAACCGTAATCCTACTGATTTGATTGGCAAAAACATCTGGGAAGAATTCCCCGAAGGTGTGGGACAAAAGTTTTATCACAACTATTATCAAGCTGTGGCAGAACAACGAGTAATTCAAATGGAGGAATATTATCCACCGTGGAATCGCTGGTTTGAAAATCGCATCTATCCATCCCCAGAGGGGCTATCAATTTTCTTTCAAGATATCACTCGCCGTAAATTGGCAGAAATTACCCTAGAAAAGAATGAAAGACGCTATCGCTCACTAGTAATTGCTACTTCTCAAGCTATTTGGATTACTGATGCTCACGGTACTGTGGTAGAAGATATTCCATCTTGGAGAGATTTGACTGGGCAAAGTGAGTTAGAAGTCCAAGGGTGGGGACGACTGGATGCAATTCATCCCGAAGATAGAGAGTTAACACAGTTATTGTGGAATCAGTCCCTGGAAACCAAAAGTCTTTATCAGATTGAATATCGTGTGCGAGTGGCTGATGGTAGTTATCGCTTTTTTGCCGCCCGTGCAGTTCCCGTTTTAGATACTAATGGTGAAGTTCAAGAATGGGTTGGTGCTAACACTGATATCACTAACCGTAAACTAGCGGAGGAAGCACTAAAACAGGCTAAAGCAGAACTAGAAATTAAAGTTGAGGAACGAACAGCAGAATTACAAAATTTGAATCAGGAGTTAAAACGCTCTAACCAAGAATTAGAACAGTTTGCTTATGTCGCTTCCCACGATTTGCAAGAACCATTAAGAGCCGTGACAGGCTATAGCCAACTGTTAGGACAAGAATATCAAGAACTTTTTGATGAATCTGCTCAAGAATACTTTGCTTACATTGTTGATGGAGCAAAGCGGATGCAGCAATTAATTCAAGACTTGTTGACTTATTCGCGTGTGGCAACTCGTGGGCAAGAATTTTCCCATGTTGACTGCAATGCTGTACTCAATATAGCTCTTAGTAATTTACATGTAGCGATCGCCCAAAGCAATGCCATCATTACTCACGATCCTTTACCTGAAATCCTTGCAGATAAAACTCAACTAATACAGTTATTTCAAAATCTCATCGGCAACGCTATTAAGTTTCGCAAACAAGAACCACCACAAATTTACATTAGCGCAGTTAAAAAAGATCACGGAGATGGAGAAGAATTTTCCCAGTCCCCAACCTGGCTATTCTCAGTCAAAGATAATGGCATTGGTATCAAACCCCAGTATCTTGAGCGTATTTTTGAGGTGTTTCGACGCCTGCATACTCGACGAGAATTTTCCGGAACAGGTATTGGTTTAGCCATCTGCAAAAAAATTGTCGAGCGGCATCATGGTCAAATTTGGGCTGAATCTCAGCCGGGAGTGGGAACAATTTTTTATATTACCTTGAATGATAATTAAGTTATTTTATTAAAGCATGAGCCTTGTATGCATTTAATAACCCTCTAGTAACCATTTAATAATTGCATGGATTATCATCAGGCATTCCGTCATATTGAAATTTTGCTAGTTGAAGATTCTCCTAGCGATGCTAATCTCACCATCAAAGGCTTTGTCAATGCCAGAATCGCCAATAATTTGCATTGGGTGGAAGATGGTGAAACTGCTATGAACTACTTATGGCAGCAAGGCGAATTTGTTAATTCCCCCCGTCCAGACTTAATTTTGCTCGATTTAAATCTTCCCGGAATGGATGGGCGTGAAGTACTAACAGAAATTAAATCAGACCCCCATCTCAAGCTTATCCCCGTAGTTATACTTACTACTTCAGCCGATGAGCAGGATATACTACGTTCTTATAATCTCAGTGCTAATTGTTATGTCACAAAACCCTTAGATGTTTACCAGTTTATCCAAGTTGTACAGTTAATCAAAGATTTCTGGCTGGCGGCAGTAGCACTACCAAGAGAGTTATAAAGGAAATAATTTTTACTCGTACTGGCAAAATTCACTGTTTTAACGCTTTCTAAACAGATAAGAAATTGATCAATTATCAGGCAAATTTATACAACGATATTGTGTGCGAAAGATAATGATTCACATTCTACTTGTAGAGGATAGCCCTACTGATGCCAGACTCCTACGTCAGATATTTTTGCGTACACAACAAGAAGAATGGCAGATGACGCATGTGGAACGGCTATGGGAAGCGATTCATTTGAGCTTAGAAAACCCTGAAGTAATATCTCATAGTTCTCAGTCCGCAAGTTTCCCGCAACACAGATTCAATGTAGTTTTGTTAGACTTAAGTCTGCCAGATTCTACGGGAATAGAAACTTTAAAAGCATATCGAGCAGCTGTGCCAGATATTCCAGTTGTAGTGTTAACAGGGCTTGATGATGAAGAATTAGCACTCAGAGCCTTAGCAGAAGGCGCACAGGATTATCTGGTTAAAGATCAAATTACGATTCAACTATTAATGCGTTCTGTTCGCTACGCTATGGAACGGGAAGAAATTCTCAAAAAGCTACGTGAAAGTGAAGAAAGTAGCCGTCAAGCTTTGTTAAAGGAACAGGAACTCAACGAGCTAAAATCAAACTTTGTCGCTATGGTTTCTCATGAGTTTCGTAACCCCATGACTACCATTAAAACGGCTTTAGAGATTATTGAATATAACAATGATAAACTCACTCAAGAACAGAGAATTAAATACTTTGAACGTGTACAAAATGCCATTAAACAGATGTTACAACTGTTAGATGAAATATTATTTTTAAGTAAAACGGAAGCAACAAAATTTGAATATAACCCTGTATCTTTAAATCTAGAGTCTTTTTGTAATGAATTAACAGAAGGTTTTCAGTTTGATGCAGGTAACCAGCACATGATTACGTTTACTTCTCAAGGCGAATGCTCCCAATCGGAAATGGATGAGGATTTACTAAATTGTATCTTTACTAATTTACTCTCTAATGCTATTAAGTATTCTCCTGAAGATAGCCATATTCAGTTTGATTTAAGCTGCCAGAATGGAGTGGCAACCTTCAAGGTAACAGACCAAGGAAGGGGTATTCCTTTAAAAGACCAACCTCGTTTATTTCAAACTTTTTATCGCGCCAGTAATGTGCGCCGAGTTCAAGGAACTGGATTAGGATTGGCTATTGTCAAACAGTGTGTAGATATACATGGTGGAACAATCCAAATAGAAAGCCAGCAAGATGTTGGTACAACTGTAATAGTTACCTTGCCATTAAATTATGTTGCATTATCTTAGCAAATCTGTTGCCAGGTAGTAATATGCCAGTAAATAGTTGAGTGATAAAGGAACTAACCACAAAAGATATATAGACACGCTAAGAAAGAGAAAAAGCAGAAAAATCAATAAGTTTTTCAGTCTGTTCCCTACTATGCTTTATAAGCAAGCAAAGTAATAGTAAATACAGTTACCGCATCCAATTGTAATGTCTGAAGACCATCGGCTGAACAGCTACGCACTGTCACACTACCACCCATATTTTCTATCAGTGTCTTGACAATTGACAATCCTAATCCGCAACCTCCAGTAGAACTGGTGCGAGCTTCATCTATGCGGTAAAATCGCTCAAAAATTCGTGATTGATGTTGTAAAGGTATGCCAAAACCTTGATCACAAACTTGAATCAATACTTCTTGGTTTTGTTGACTTAACTTTATAGTCACGGGCGTATCTGCTGGGGAATATTTCACAGCATTATCAATTAAGTTTAGCAATACTTGAGTTAAGCGATTATAGTCGGCTTTCACCTCAATTATCTGAGTTGTTGACTCTATTTTAATCGAGCGATCGCTATACTTTTGAGCCATACCCACAACTTCTGCAACTAAGTCATTTAACACGCAGGGTTCCATACGAAGATGCAAATAACCACTATCTGCTCGCGCTAAATCAAGTAAATCTTGCAAAAGCCGGATGGTGCGTTCCGCTTCTGATGCAGCAGTTTCTAAAGCTTCTTTTTGGGTTGGGGTTAAATTATGCTGCCGACGTAAGACACTTTGCAAGTAACCATGTACTATAGTTAACGGTGTACGTAACTCATGGGAAGCATTACTCACAAATTGTCGCTCTTGCTCCCAAGATTGGGAGAGGCGCGATAACATCATATTGCAGGTTTGGGCTAATTCTTTAACTTCACTGGGTGCATTATCTAAATAAAGTTGCGCTTTACCTAAATCTTCAATAGAAATAACTTCTGTCATTTGACTTAACTGGCGCAGAGGTTGCAGAGAACGCTTAATATAAAGTGCGATCGCCACAGAAATTGCTGTAATCACAAAAACACTGCTAATTCCCAAACTCCGCACAATTACTAAAAACATTTTTTGTTCGTTGGTAACATCTTGTACCACAAACAAATTTCCTAAAGTTTGACCCTGTACTGGTAATACAGCCCCACACACAACAAAGTAGCGTTTATCCACTTGATTAACTTGGGGTTTCACTGACATCTCCGTTAGAGACATTAACTTAGCTGCTGCCCTATCAGATAGCTGATTCCAGTTAGTAGATTTTGCTAAAATATCATTTTCAGGACTTTTAATCCATAAAAATGTATTAGTACTAGTCAAATTGTTAATTGCCTTTTGCAACCCAATTTTTGATGGCAATATTTCACTATAAAGTTGCACATCATTTGGTAGGCGTTGAGCAATTCTTTGGATATTATATTTGTGGCTGTTAATTAATAATTCCTTCATTTTCCAGCTTGTCCAAATAGCTAGACTACCTAATCCTAAAGCTGAAACTAAAGCAATCCCAATTGTTAATCGCACCTGTAATGAATGAGGATAAATTCTTGTCCAAAGTTTCCTCATTTGATTCATTCTGACACTTGTGGATTTGGTGTTGGACAGGTTTTATTGGCAAAATCACACTGATAAATGTAGGGTTCTTGCCAACTCAGAGGTAATTCTAATAAGTCTCTTGTTCCTGTAAATCCCTGACCTATAAATAGTAATAAAGCAATACAGTTTAAAATGAGATGGGTCAGCCGCCAGCGATTTGATTTATCTTGATAAATATCTTGGACGATCGCCACAGAAAAAATCATCAATAATGATGCGGCAATTCCTATATAATAATGTGACCAGTACCACTCATTTGTTCGCCGAAATACGCCATCTTGGCAACCGAGAATCACTAACCCTGCACCAGTTAAAGTGGCAAAAACTCCCCGCCACAAACGCTGTCTTGATAAATAAAGAAATATGAGAGAAGTAATAGTTAAAATAAACATCAATATAATAAATGCAACTTGAAAACGCCCTTCATTCCATAATTGATTACTGATAATATTCTTACCAATGGGATAGGCTAAACCGATTAAAGACAGCCCCACAATTGCACTTGTCAACCAGTTACCGAACTGTTTATGTTCTTTTCCCACGCCTGGGTTGATTCTACTCTTATTTTCAGCTACCTTTCTATTTTGTAAGCGTCGCTGGCGTGTTTGCCAGGCAAAACTTACCACAATCCCAATCAGTGGATAGATAAAGATAACTGCCATTACTGGATGTATCAGACGCAAAAAATCTGCTGTTTGCATATGTTAATTTTCACTAAATAGGGAATATAAAAAGCAAAAGAGATTAATATTTCTTTTGCCTTTTACTTGTTGGTTTTATAAAACGGCATAGCCAAAAGTGGCATTAAATTGGCGACACCAGATCGCCACAGACTTGAAGTCTACCAAATTTACATTATCAGGTAAAGCATAACGTTGAGTACCACTTATTTTTTGTAAGGGGGCAATATTCACATAATCTTTTTCTTGAATACCAGAAACTGGCGGCATATCAGAATTATGCAAAATCACAAATAAGTCAGGCCCTTTATCAGTTTTAAAATTCTGATCAAACTCCAGGTAGCGTTTACCTTGTTCAGTAATGACGCTAACTTTTCCTTGAGTTGGGTGTTCCGCAGCTTGAAAGTTCCCCGGTTCAGCAATTGGGCTGGCTACGGTGGTTGCACTTGGTGTTTGAACAGCGGGTTGATTGGAACTTACTTCTTTTGTGCAGCCTATTGTCACAGCGGTAAGTATAAATAGAATGACTAAATTCTGGAATTTCATAGCTTGATATTCTCAAATTGATGAATAAAAACAATTTAAAGCTTTATCTCACCGTCTAAATTAATTTAAGCTGAGAATTTGTTGAAAATTTAGTTACGTTATTTTTAGCTGGTTTTAAATCAGCAAACAATTATTTATTCTACAAAATACTATGACGCTATTAAACTGCAATATTCTCTGTTGGGGCTAAAAATATTTTATTTTTTCGGAGAATATTTTCAGTAAATTTAAATTGTAATATTTCTTAAAAATGCGTCACAATAAAGCAGAAAAAATTATTGATTTTCCAGGAGATTTATTAAGTGCAAAAGCGTGAGATTCCTGTTTCCCTGTTTGATAGTCGCAACCTTCAATCTCATATTTCCTCAAAATATTTTCCATTTCCCAGGGCAACACTGATTCTCTTAGGTGTTGTTTTTTTATGCAGCGCCATAGTAGCGGGATGGTTTGCAGGTAATGACACAATTAATAGCCTTTTTACTCAAATTCATTTCTGGCAAGCAAACCCACCAATGTGGTTAAAAGTGCCAATGGTAGAGAATAAATATTTACTGCTACCCACTGTAGGTTGCTTATTAACTGTGTTTGTGGTAATGAAAGTTTCTCCTCAACCCAGAAATTGGTCGAGGCAATTGGTGGTGGGGATATTAATCATCTTAACTTTGCGGTATGTGCTGTGGCGATCGCTCTCTACTTTGAATGTTGCCGATCCTTTAAATGGAGTATTTAGTTTAGGTTTACTTGTTGCAGAAATGCTAGTGGTACTCAATAGTACTATCCAGCTATTTTTTTTATTAAAGATTAAAGAGCGTCACCGAGAAGCTGATGCTAAATCACTAGCTGTAATTGATGGCAGCTTTACGCCTTCCGTGGATATTTTAATTCCCACTTATAATGAGCCAGTGTTTATTTTGCGTCGCACTATTATCGGTTGTCAAGCTCTAGATTATGCCCGTAAGAAAATTTATCTTTTAGATGATACTAGGCGACCAGAAATGAAATATTTAGCCAAAGAGTTAGGTTGTGAATACATCACTAGACCAGATAATATTCATGCTAAAGCTGGAAATTTAAATCATGCGATCGCCCAAACTGATGGAGAATTAATAGTAGTTTTCGACGCTGATTTTATCCCTACGAAAAACTTTCTTACTCGCACTGTCGGTTTCTTTCAAGATGCCAAAGTTGCCCTAGTCCAAACACCCCAAACCTTTTATAATTCTGACCCTGTAGCCCGTAATCTGGGCTTAGAAAATATTCTCACCCATGAATCAGAAGTATTTCACAGACAAGTTCAGGCGAGTCGAGATGCTTCCGGTAGTGCCATTTGTTCGGGGACTTCTTTTGTTGTTCGTAGAAGTAGTTTAGAGAAAACTGGGGGTTTTGTTGTTGAATCTTTAAGTGAAGACTATCTTACAGGAATTCGTTTATGCTCTCAAGGCTACCGCTTACTTTATTTAAATGAAAAATTAAGCGCTGGTTTAGCCGCAGAAAATATCACCTCCTATGCAATTCAACGATTAAGGTGGGAACAGGGTACACTCCAAGCATTATTTCTTAAGTTTAATCCCTTAACAATTCCTGGCATGTCCTTGATTCAAAGGTTAGCTTATTTAGGTGGTTTATTATATTGGTTCAGTAATATTTCTCGCATTTATTTTTTGTTGATGCCATTGGCGTATTCATTCCTCCACGTAATTCCTCTTCAATCAACACCAGCAGAACTTATATACTTTTTATTACCTTACTATTTAGTAAATTTAGCTGTATTTTCCTGGTTAAATTATCGTTCGTCTTCAGCATTAATATCAGATATTTACTCAATATTAATCTGTTTTCCCTTATCAATGAATATCATCCAAGTAATGTTGAATCCCTTTGCTAAAGGATTTAAAGTTACACCCAAGGGTATATTCAAAAATCGCTATAGTTTTAATTGGCGATTAGCCTTACCTCTAATAAGTTTATTTATTGCCACAGCTATTAGTTTATGGGTAATTACAATTGCACCGACAACACAACCAATGACAGGTATTAATTTAGCTTGGCTGTGGAGTTCTTATAATTTGATGATGATTGGGATTACTTTATGGGTTTTGCTAGATGTACCGAAAGCAGATATGTATGAATGGTTTGACTTACGACGTGTGGTGCATTTAAGAGTTGGTAAGCAAAGTTTATGGGGTGTGACTACAATGATTTCCGAAGTAGGCGCAGAAGTTGCTTTAACTCAAAATCAAGATATTTATTTATTAGATAATCAGTTAATCAATATAGAAATTATTGAAGAAAATTTACATTTTAAAGGAGAAATGATTTGTACTGGGTTTAACAACGAATTTTCCACAATCAGAGTGAAGTTTGCATCAGTAAGTTTGAGTCAATATCGCCGTCTCGTAGAAATGTTATTTTGTCGTCCTGGACAATGGAAACATCAAAACGCCCCAGGAGAGTTTATTTCTTTGATGTTACTATTGAGAATATTGCTAAAACCACGAATTTTGTTTGATAAAAAAGTAAATATCAAACCAATGATAGTTTCCAAAGTTTAATTTTTATTAGGTTTGGCTAACTTCCACAGCAAAAAATAATTGTCGCCGTAAACCACATTTGCTGGAGCATTATATCTAGTTTCTATTGCTTCACGCCAGGTATCGGTAGGATTAAGTAAATAAATATCAGTGAAATTCTCAGGAATCTCAGGAATATTTTGCTCGTTTAGCAAAAGAAATCGCACTTTTGGCTGCACAAGATAACTCAGGGAAAAGATATTGCCATAATTAATTCCTTGAGAATCACTAATTAAAAGTGGGCGTTCAGCTTGATTAATAATCTTAGCAACTTGGGGATTACCATAGCTAACCACCTTACTCCACCAAGTGTCTGCCTGGGAACTCGCCAGAGAAGAAACTAATCCACAAATAATTACTAATATTACTATCGTTTGCCAAATTTGGCGGCGCGATCGCATCCCATTATATAGTTGTGTAGCCAGTAGGTAAGCAACAGCTATTTGTATACCTAAATAAGTAGGTAATAAATAACGTTCTGAAAGTGAACGTATCCCACCAAAAATCAAATCTGGTAGTATTAGTGGTACTACTGGCACTATAATCATAGACATAATAAATAGCCAAACTTTATAGTGAGTGGTTCGGCAGAGAAAATAAATTGCGTATCCTATAAAGCTTAAAAAAAATACTGTGATTAACCAGTTGTAATTATTGGTAAAACTAAAATCTACATCGAAAAAGATTCGCGTTAATTGTAGTAGCCACGATTGAACTAAAGTTTCTAAAGGCAATTGTGTCTTTGTCCAGGCAGTTGCATTGTCAAATTGTAAAAAGTTAGCTATCACAACCACCATCCAAGGTGTAAAAGCTAAAAACCCCATTAGAGTTGCTAACACATAGGCTTTTACAGTCTGAGTAAATCGAAATTTGGCAATAGCAATTATATAAATTCCATGAGATATTGCTACAAACCCACTTAATAAAAATGTATAAAAACTTAGCGCTAAAGTTACGGCATAAATTCCCCAGGTAATGGTGCGATGAGGTATTTTCTGCCCTAATGCCAAATTATATTTATCTACGGCTTCCAGACGTAAGGCTCGTAAAAGTGAGGCGCTGCATAGTAATATAGCCACTATCCAGAGAATATATTCTCTTGCTTCCTGAGCATAGACTAGATGAATAGGCGAGATGGCCACCAGAGCGATCGCTAAACTAGGAACAGATAAGGGTACATGAAATAATTCGCGGCATAGCCAGTAAAGACAAGGAAACACCAACAAGCTAATTACAGCAGACAAACTTCTCATAGTTGTCACCGAATTACCAAATATTTGCACCCAAAATCTGGCTATTACATAATAAAGCGGCGGATGTTGCGGATCTTCTATCGCTAAAGACTTAATAGTATCGCCAAAATTTTTTTCTAAATTTGGTCGTTGGTACTGAGCAAAACTTTCTCTAGTAATTACACTGCCATTAAAAATTTGTTGTTTAACTTCAGCAGCAGTATAACCAGAAATTCGCAATGAAGTATAAGTTTCATCATGCCAATAAACCTTTCCATCTAAATTAAAAAATCGGAAAAATACACCCAAAATTAACACAACTACAATTAATAAATGTAACCAATAGGGAGCAACTTTGAGATGTCGCATAAATTAAGTTTCTCAATAATTTGGACAAAATTACCCACTGAATGCACTCATTTTACAAGTTGCACACTAAAGCTTATTATGATTTAAAATGAAACCTTTATGAAAGCATTCCAATTTTTCCCAGATTCACTTAATTGAGGAAAAAACCACAACTCTCTTCCCTTAGTACTCTACTTTGCGGGAAGCCACTCGCGCTTCTGTGCGGACTTTGCGGTTTTTTGAATTTTGTCAAATCCTGTTATCCAGTGGATGATTTATTGCTAATAAAAACAAAACTTAACTGGATGCACGAAGTTTGGATAATTTCCAAAGAAGAGAATACCTATCTTGATAAACAATATGCATATTAGATTTATACTTCATAATTATTTGGCTACGCCTGGAATCTGAAGGATTGAGTAAAAAAATATCGCTAAAACTATCAGGAATATCAGGAACAGCTTGATTTCCTATCAATTGAAACCTGACATTTGGCTGAACTAGATAACTTAGTGAAAAAACATTACCATAATTAATCCCCTCAGCATCACTAATTAAAAGTGGGTTTTCAGTCTCATTAATAATCCTAGCAACTTGTGCATTTCCAAAACTGACCCCTTTGTGCCACCAAGTTTCAGCCTCGTAACTTACCCTACAAGAGATTAAACCACAAACAATTACTAATATCAGAATCATCTGCCAAATTCGGCGGCGAGATACAATTCCATTGTATAATTGTGTAGCTAAAAGATAAGCCACAGCAAGTTGAATACCTAAGTATAAAGGTATCAAATATGCTTCTAAACTAAAAACTATGCCCCCATCATTCAAATTTGGTAACTTGATGGGGATAGCCATAATTATCATCAACATCAGAATAAACAACCAAACTTGATAGTTAGTTGTGCGACACAGAAAATAAATTGCATATCCCACTAATGTTAAAAAAAAAGGTGCAATCAAGGAACTAAATAAATTATCTATATCTAAATTCAAATCAAAAAAAATTCTACTTATTTGTATTAGCAAAACTAGAATTAAAGAACTTATTGAAGATTGAGATTGTGTCACATCTGCTGTTAGCAGAAACTCCAAAAAATTAGCCGCCACAATCATTATCCAAGGTAAAAAAGCCAGAAATGCCAGCGCTGATGCTATGAGATAAGCCCTGACAGTTTCAGTTAATTGAAATCTGGAAATAATAATTACATAAATTCCGTGAGCAACTGCTACAAATACACTCCACAAACACGTATAAAAACTTAATGTCAAAGTAACTACATAAATTCCCCAGGGAGTAAAACTATCGGAAATTTGCTGTTCTGGGGCTAATTCATTGTGATCTTTTGATTGTATTCGTATCGCTAGTAGCAGTGATGCGCTACAGAATATGACGGTGACTAACCAAAGGATATATTCTCGTGCTTCTTGAGCATATACTAAATGAATAGGAGAGATAGCCACCAGAGCGATCGCTAACCCAGGAACTGATAATGGCACATTAAATAATTCACGGCACAGCCAATAAATACCAGGAAACACCAATAAGCTAATCACAGCAGACAAACTTCTAATAGCTGTGATTGAATTACCAAAAATTCCTACCCAAAATCTGGCTATTAAATAATAAAGTGGCGGATGCTGCGGGTCTTCTGTAGCCAAAGACATAATTGTGTCACTGAAGTTTTTTTCTTCATTACGACTTTGGAATTTAGCAAAATTTTCTCGACTAATTACACGACCATTAAATATTTGCTGTTTGACTTCATTTACTGTGTAACCAGAAATTCGTAATGACGTATAAGTTTCATTATGGGAGTATATTTTGCCTTCAAGGTTGACAAAGCGAAATAATATACCCATTGTCAACACAAAAATAATTAAAAACCGCAACCAACTCGGAACGAGTGCAAAGTTCCGCATAGCTATGTTTTTGATAAATTCGTAATTAATAAAGCCAGATATCCTAGTAAAGTCCGGAATAAATGGGGTTTTTGATATTTGTCGAACTCACGTTTATATTGCTAATAACTGAAGGCGTGACAAAAAGCCATTTTCGGCAATTAAAGAAAACAACTGCGGAAAAGCCCCCAGATATTATCGGGGGCTGATATAATTTTTTGTTCACAAAAAACTTCAAGCAAAAGACTGCGGCAGAAACCTGATAAATCAATTACGGTGATTATTACTGTAGCGAACCCTTGTCCCTGCCCAAAGCAGCTTCTCTCGTAGTGTCTGATAATATGAATTGTTCTCCCGCAAAATAATAAATTTAGCCAGAGAATCAGCCATCCGCACATCAACGCGATGTCCTGGCCAAATCGACGTAGACAATACCCCATCCATCCACAGCTTGGTACTCAAATCATAGTCTCCCAAAGGCCAGATGCTGACCACAGAACCAGCGGGTAACACTAAGGGACGGCTAGAGAGACTCATGGGGCAAATAGGAGTGATGGTAATTGCCTCCATACCATCGTGCATAATGGGGCCACTAGCGGAAACTGTATAACCTGTGGAACCCGTGGGAGTGGAAATAATCAAACCATCCCCCACATATTGATCGACTACCTCACTGTCAATTTCCATTTCTAGAATTGAAGTGATCATGCGGTCAGCGGAAGCGGGTTTGACGCAAAATTCATTCAAAGCGAGGTAGCGTTCAGTCACAGGTTCCAAATTTGTCCGATGACCTTCATATACCGCCGCTTGTAACATCATCCGCCGCTGGATAGCATAGCGATCTTCAAATAGCCGATCCCAAACTTTCTCTGTATCTTGAAACTCATCTACTGATTCGGTTAAGAAGCCTAGATGACCGCCCACATTCACTCCCAGAATAGGTATACCAGCTGGGGCTAAATGTCTAGCACTAGTTAAGACAGTGCCATCACCACCGAGTACCAAAGCCAGGTCGATTGGTTGAGTAGCCGAAGCCAAAAACACCGGATAAGGGTTATCTTTTGGCCCACTAGGCCCCATCAACACCTGGCAATGGCGATTTTCTAGTTGTTTAGCACAGAGTTCTGCCCAGCGTTTACTCTGGGAATCTCTGGCTTTATAAGCAATGATTACCTGCTTGAGTTGCACGCACAATTACCACTTCAGGAGATTAAACTGCTCCATGTCGACGGTATCACGGTTGCGATAAATCGCCAGCACGATCGCTAACCCTACCGCCGCTTCAGCAGCTGCCACGGTAATCACAAACACGGTGAATACCTGGCCCTTAATTAAAGTTGAATCGAGAAAGTTGGAAAATGCCATTAAATTCAGATTAACAGCATTCAGCAGTAACTCAATGGACATCAACACACGCACGGCATTACGACTGGTAATTAAGCCATAAATGCCGATACAAAACAAAGCTGCTGCTAGTAATAAAAAGTACTGGAGTTGCATGGATTTTTGTATCCCTTCTGATAGCTTCCGTGGCCATAAAAACTGGCTTTTTACCTGCGAAATATATCGCAAATTTTACTCTTTTGTTTCGCTGCCTGCCGATACCAAGTCTCTGGGGCGTTCTGGTAAAGTCAAAACAGTTTGTTGTGACTCTGAAGGTGCTGGTTTTTCCGGCAAATACTCGCGACGTGCCAAAATAATCGCTCCTACCATCGCTATCAACAATAAAATTGAAGCCAGTTCAAAAGGTAGTAAAAAGTCAGTGAAGAAATGCTCACCAATGACAACTATAGAACTTTCTGGTGCTACAGCAGCAGTTGTAGAATATGCCCAAGGAGTTGCCAATACCATCGTACTCAACAGACCAAATAATCCGAGACTGACTATGGCTGTGATGACTTTCCGCAGCCCTGCACTAGGATAGGGAGCGAAATCTTGCCGCTTATTCACCAACATAATGGCAAACAAAATCAACACGTTCACTGCCCCAACATAAACCAGTACCTGCGCTGCGGCGACAAAATCACCATTTAGCAACAGGTAAAGTCCCGCCATGCTGATAAACACTCCCCCCAGCATAAAGGCAGAATAGACAATGTTAGAAAACAGCACTACACCTAATGCTGCCCCAATCATCATCGCGCCCAGTATGCCAAAAGAAACAACCTGTACTCCTTCTGCTAGATTCACTGTTTTTGTCCTTAGTCAATTGTCAGTTATTAGTTATTCAATTTTCAGTGATAAGTTTTCAGTTATTGGTTGGTTAACTGTTAACTGTTGATTCTTCACTGTTTTGTTCTACAAGGTCTTCTGGACGCGAACCAGCGCGAGGTGCATCAGCAGGTAGGTCGTGGGGTTCCATGACACCCTTGGGCAAGTAAACTAGTTCGCGCAGTGGCGTCACCATCGGATCATCGGTCACTTTGTAAGGCAGACGACCAAGTGCCACGTTATCATAGTTCAATTCATGGCGATCGTAAGTGGATAGCTCATACTCTTCTGTCATTGATAAACAGTTAGTCGGGCAATATTCCACACAGTTACCGCAGAAGATACAAACTCCAAAGTCAATACTGTAGTGGTTGAGTTTTTTCTTTTTATTGGCTTTCTCAAATTCCCAATCCACTACAGGTAGATTGATAGGACAAACCCGCACACAGACTTCGCAAGCAATACACTTATCAAACTCGAAGTGAATTCTGCCGCGAAACCGTTCCCCAGGAATTAATTTTTCGTAGGGGTACTGTACCGTTACAGGACGACGCTGCATATGGTCAAAAGTTACAGCTAACCCTTGACCAATATAACGACCGGCTTGCACTGCTTCTTTGGCGTAATCACCAACTTGTTTTAGGAACTTTAGCATTGTTGTGTCTCTCTCTTTTCAATTTCGGATTTCGGATTTTAGATTTCAGACTCCATCTAAAATCTAAAATCTAAAATTGGTTTATCCACCAAAGGCGATCGGAAAGGCAAGTTTCAAAGCTGCGGTTAACAGAAGATTAACCAAAGCAACTGGTAACAAAAACTTCCATCCTAAATCTAACAATTGGTCAATCCGCACCCGTGGTACTGTCCAACGCAACAAGATGGCGATAAACACTAGCACATAGGCTTTAATTAGGGTCATAAAGATACCCAATGTAGCAGTTACTACCTGCAACACGGGATTTAATTCACTAATTCCCAGCCAACTAGCTATCAGACTAACAGGAATGGGAAAGTCCCAACCACCGAGATACAAAACTGCTACCAGTAGAGCAGAAAGCACTAAGTTTACATAAGAACTCAGGTAAAACAGAGCGAACTTCATGCCAGAGTATTCGGTTTGATAACCAGCTACGATTTCCTCTTCCGCTTCGGGTAAGTCAAAGGGTAAGCGTTCGCATTCCGCTAGAGCTGCTATCCAAAAAATTAGGAACCCTATTGGTTGCCGCCAAATGTTCCAGCCAAGGATACCATAGCCAGATTGCTGGTTAACAATATCAATAGTGCTAAGGCTATTAGACATCATGACGACTGCCAGCACGCTCAACGACAGAGGAATTTCATAGCTAATAGATTGTGCTGCTGCCCGTAAGCCGCCTAAGAGGGAGTACTTGTTATTGGATGCGTAGCCAGCCATTAATAGCCCAATGGGGGCAATGCTAGAGAAAGCAATCCACAAGAAAATTCCCATGCCGACATTTGTAATGACAATATTCTGTCCAAAAGGAACAATCAAATAAGACAGAAATACTGGCAATACAACCAAAATGGGCCCGATGGTAAAGAGCCAGGCATCAGCTTTAGCTGGGACGATATCTTCTTTAAATACCAGCTTCAAGCCATCCGCTACTGGAGCTAATAAGCCAAAAGGGCCAATAAATTCAGGCCCAATCCGCTGTTGTGCTGATGCGGAAATCTTCCGTTCTAGCCAAACACAGACCAGCACCCCCACTGTTGCTCCAATCAGCATCAGTATCATGGGCAAGGGCATCCAAATAGCTTTGGCTGTGCCCGCTGGTATCCCTAAATCTATGAGGGATTTAATAAAAGTTCCTTGGAGATCAATTCCTGAATTCATGTTTCCGCTCTTTAGGTCAACTGAAGTATGAAGTGTGAAGTTATGAAATATAAAATTTCAGCCTTCAGGCTTCATCCTTTATGCTTTGATGAAGACGCTTGATTGATAGCTTGCGTGGCGTAGCCATAGATTTTTGCCAATTCCCATGCCTAGTATATCGTTGGATGGTTTTAGGCCCTTGAAGCTATACAAGAACTTCTACTTATGGTCAGGATTAGGATTTTTTAGGGAGTGGGGGGAAGAGGCAGGGGGAATACTTCGGGCTTACCACAATCTTCTCAGTCCCTAGTCCCCTACCAAGTCATCACAAAACCCCCGCCTCCATTGTGGCAACGGTCTTCTAGCTTATGTTTGGGGTGAGTTTGAACAAGTAAGCTGTCAGTTAACGTTGATCGATGGGGGTATACGGTACGTCGTGTCTACCGTTGTAAATCTGGGTAGGACGGAAGATGCGGTTTTCTGCTAGTTGTTCTTTCCAGTGAGCTAGCCAACCAGCAACACGAGCGATCGCAAAGATTGGTGTAAATAAGTCTGTAGGAATTCCCATTTTCCTATACACCAAACCAGAGTAAAAGTCAACATTGGGATAAATCCCTTTGCCAGAGAGTTTCTCGGCGACCACCTGTTCCATCTCTAGGGCAATGTCATAGTATTTGTCATGCCCAAACTTGGCGAACAACTGTTCTGCTAGGTTTTGCAAAACTGTGGCGCGTGGATCTTTGACTTTGTAGACACGATGTCCAAAACCCATAATCTTCGCTTTGCGTTGTAGAAGATTGTCTACATATGGGCGCACATTTTCTACAGAGCCGATTTCTTCTAACATCTGAATGACTTCTTCGTTAGCTCCACCGTGCAGAGGACCTCCCAAGGTTCCTACAGCACTGGCAACTACAGCATAGGGGTCAGTTAACGTTGACGCTGTTACCCTGGCACTAAAGGTGGAAGCATTCATTGTATGCTCAACATGCAGTATCAAGCAGATGTCAAAAATTTTAGCTGCTAATGCATCCGGTTCTTTCTCGTTGAGCATGTAGAGAAAATTGGCAGCATATCCTAAATCATCACGCGGCTTTACAGGATCATTGCCTTTTCGCATCAATTGGAAGGCCGCTACCATTGTGGGAATTGTGGCTAACAGGCGCACTACAGAATCCCGAATGTAGACAGGATTATGTAAATCCCGGCGCGAATAAAACAAGCCTAAAGCCGCAGCAGAGGCTTGTAGAGCATCCATTGGGTGTCCGCTTTCCGGGAAGCATTTCATCATGTCCCGAATACGGTATTTGATTCTTCTGTGGTAAAGAATCTCATGCTCAAACGCTTCCAATTCTTCTTTACTTGGCAGTTCACCCCAGATCAAGAGATAAGCAGTCTCCAAAAAGGAACTTTTTTCTGCTAGTTCCTCAATCCGGATGCCACGATATTCTAGAATTCCCTTCTGCCCATCAACATGACTAATACTCGATTGGGCGGCGGGAATGCCTTCTAAACCAGGCTTATATTCGCACACCATCATGGCAACACCATTTGCTTATTGAAATATCTGATTGTGCAAAGCACACGCTAACTTACCAGAAATTAATGTCGTCATAACAGTAGCTAATCTCACAACATTTTTGAAAGAAATGTTGAAAAGCTGTTACAACAGGTACTTAGGCGGTGTCAACCAAAACATGTGACTCCGACCCAGAGGTGAACCTATTTCTGGTAGTTTTATCCCAATCATACCTGCTTTTTTCAAGACTAAACTGTCTTTGGTTTCGCCCCAAAGCAGAATTTCTGCCCAATGACTCAAACAAGGTTCATGTCCAACTAAGGCTATTTGGGCTTTTTGGGGATAATTTTTCGGTTCTAGCCAATAATTTAGCCAACTGGAAATATTACCGTTGGGGGCAAGATGAGTAGATTTTTCCAGTTGGGTACTTAGCCCGGTTGCTACCAGAATTTCTGATGTTTGGTACGCACGTACTAAGGGACTAGTGACAATCACATCAAACTGTAAGCCTAGGTGTTTAATTCTCTGCGCCACTTTCTGGGTTTTTTGCCTTCCTTCTTTGGTGAGCGATCGCTCTTCATCTTGGGTATCTGGTTGTCTCTCTTCAGCTATGCCATGACGAATTAAGTATAATTCCATAATTTGAGTACTGCTATGAATATGACAATAGATTTAAGTCGGGAATAAAGTTTTAGTCATAACCCTTTTACCACTCACATTCCCGCACAGCCCGTACCCAGTTAGTGCTATCAGTGAAATCTTGGCGATCGCTCCACATTCCAATGAAACTATGATTGATAAAATCAATATCTGGTGACTGCGAAGCAGATTCAATTACTGCATGTTTTTGTCGCAAAAAAGCGATGAAATCTACAATTTGACGCTGTACTTCAACAGGCAAGGACAAAAATTCATTTAACAATTCTGACTGTGACATTTTTAGATATCTCTACCAGTAAAACTAATACACATGTTACCTCTAAATTTAAATTTACGAGTAATTATTATGTAACTTTTCTATTCTTAAGTTTGAGGATAAAAATCTAAATCTAAAATTTCATCAACATTAAAGGGACAGTCAATCGGAAAATTAGCAGCATCTAAATTTGTTTCTACAATTGCCTCTCGCCGCGCTCTTTGATAAGTAGTATTTATCCACTCAGCATTATTTAAAAACCGGCGCAAGCTAGGACTTTCTTGAATTAATTCATCTAGATTCAGTCGCTCACGGGTAATGGTAACTTGCCAACTATGACTACGACATTCGGGTTGATATTTCCACTTGAGTAAATGAGATAATACCAATCGCAAAGCACTTTGTAACGACCTTTGTTGACTCTTGCCCAAGTCCACCATTTCTTCAATTAAGTTTTCTAAATCTAGTTTTTCCCAGTGTTGCAATTTTAAAATTTCTGCTGTTTGCTCTACCCAAGCATAAAAGTCTTGTTCATATAAGTTTTTTAACTTTTGTAGTTCTGTTGTGTGCATGAAGTTTCTCCGTTACGAAATTAAATAATAAAAATTAGTAAGGGTTTAGCATTGCTAAACCCCCAATAAATAAATGTTGTCTTCAAATTAGTTGTAACGGACTTTTACTTACGGTTTCCTGGGTAAGTAATCACAAAGTTCACTCTGAGTCAATGGGGCTATCTTTGGGATTAACTAACTTCAATAGTTTTTGCTTGATTTGAGAATCATACACTTCCCATTTCATTTTGGCGTAAGTAGGATTTTCGTTACTACCAGACAAGAAACCCATGGGAATTTCAAAGCCACCAGCACCTGTGCGTCCGCCACCGAAAAAGCGCCCTGTACTATCTTGTCCAAAGGCTTCCTTGATGAATTCGTCAGGGTCTAGGGTGAGTTTGGCGGTTCTTAAGGAACCAATGACTACTTCTAATTCGTCATCTTCATCGTGAACGATGCCATAAACTAGTGCAGTGTGGACGTTTTCTTCAGTGACTAGAAAATCCGCTGCTTGGGGAATAGCATCCCGGTCTTCGTAGCGGAGATAACCAACACCAGCAATGGAAAAGTTATTTTGGACAATGCGATTTTTGAGCGATCGCTCGATCACATCCATCACCCGTTTGGAACGATTCGCCTGTAAGATGGCGTTCAGTAGCTGGGCA
Organism: Anabaena sp. CCY 9613; assembly: GCF_963920895.1. NCBI lineage: Bacteria > Bacillati > Cyanobacteriota > Cyanophyceae > Nostocales > Nostocaceae > Anabaena > Anabaena sp. CCY 9613. The sequence goes on along the minus strand of NZ_CAWUDE010000028.1, from coordinate 1,259 downwards.
TCATAAAACCGACTCAGATATGCCGCTGCCATGAAATCTTCTTCTTGGGCTTGCATCAGCCGATTGGTATCTGACCGTAAGCCGTGCATTAAGGCAGTGGCACACTTGACGTGTTGACTAATGCTGCTATCTAAGGTCAGTAAACCTGATTGTAGGTACTGAGTAAAAATCGTGGAGGTTGCCCGCACATGTGGACGAACATCAACAAACTCTCCTTTGAGTTCCGCCTGTAAACTGTGATGGTCAATGACTGCAACTAGGGGGATTCCTGCCTGTTGCACTGCTGATAGTAGCTGACTTGTAGTTCCTTGGTTATCGATTAATACGAAACCTTGATAAGATGACAAGTCACGACTCTTCAGTGTTTGTGGCGCCCAACGCTGGGCAGGTAAACCAGTGAGCTTGACTAAGGCGATATTCTCTTGATGGCTCAGTGTACCAGCATAAATAATTTCACACTTAATATCATATTGCTGCACAATTAACTGGTATGCCCAAGCACAAGAGAGGGCATCAGGGTCAGGAAAATCTTGTAGAAGTACTAAATGACGCTCGTTTTGGTGGGCTAAGAGGGTTCTTTGCAGTTCTTCAGATTTCTGAACAGCCACTGAATTTACCCGTTTACCTAAATATTTGCCATTTCCTCCTTCAGCATTTGATGATGGCAAGATTGGCTTGTTGAGTTCAACTTCGACTGCATTCTTATCTATGTCAGCGTCCTCTGGGCTAAGCTCTGTGGTCGGTAAAAAACTTTCTGATTGCTTCAAGGAAGAATTCAATTGCATAGGGGACATTTTTGTAAGTGCGAGCCTCCGTTGATATGTTAAGAAATGATACAACTAGTGTTGTATTAATTGAGAAAGTTAGAGACATATTTTGATCTTCGCAAAAATATAGTGATATGTGGATACTTATATAGGTCTATTTTTTGTGAATCAAATGCCTTAGCTATCGGCTCAATTCCACCAAATTGTATATGGACGGTGAAAAGAAGGTTTTATGCTGATAAGGTGACTTTTAACTAAATCTGTTAAATATTTTTAACAAACAAAACATTGTATGCAAAATTTTTCTAGAAACATGGGTTTCTAGGACAATTTGGAGTGTATTTAATTATTTTACAATATCTTAAGGTACAATAAAAGGCTTGGATATAGTTTGCCTAAAAATTGAGCAAATAGCTGTGTCCATTGCCGAAAAACAGATTTAACGGAATCACGGAAGTCCCCACTTTCAGCGAAGCAAGGTGGGGATGGACA